>JAHDHG010000043.1:0-9678 GCA_020631435.1 Bacteriovoracaceae bacterium
CTAGAATCTCTTTTTTTATACTCTTCAGGAATTTTTTCTGATTCATTGGAGAGAGTGAAATAATTTGCTTTGCCTAATTTTTTAAATTTAACAAAAGGTAAAACCTTTATTGGTATAGTAGTCGTTGTCGTAGATGTAGTAGTAGTTGTTGTTGTGGCAATAGTTGTAGTAGTTATCCTGACGTATTGAGTAGTAGTTGTACTTAAAGATATTTTTTTTAATTCTTTTTTCTTAATATTTTTTGGATTTATAGAAGCTAGTTTATAAATTCCCCAAAGGCCTAGAACAGTTAACAAAAAGAAAATAATTCCTTTTTTGTTAAAACTTTCGAGATTATTAGTTTTGCTGACAACAATCTTTTCTTTTACTTTTTCACTTTCAGGAATAATTGATCCGTAATTACTATTTAAAATCTCTAAAGCTTCTGCGTTATCAATTTTTAAGTACTTGCAATAATTTTTAACAAATCCAATAACATAAGGTTTTTGAGGGAGCTCATCAAGAGCTGTTTGTTCGAGAAGCTTTAATATTTTGGTGTTTATTTTTGTACTATTCGCAATTTCTTCAATTGAAATATTCTTTTCATTTCTTTTTTCAATTAAATAATCACCAATTTTTTTTTCACTCATAATTAGTAGTTTGTATTATTTGAATTTCCTTGTGAGAACATAATTCCACTTTCTTCTAATCTTGATAAGGTGCTAACTTTGTTTTGGCTTAAAGAGTAATATTTACTTTGCTTAAATTGTTTCCCGATTAATTTATGAGTTTTAATAGCTTCTTTGATTTTTCCAAGTTTTTCATAACTGATACCTAAGTAGTAATGGTTTGCTTCCATATTATAGCATGGTCCATCAGTACCCTTATAAAAATAATTTGATGCTTCATTATATTGTTTTTGTTTTAGAGACATCATCCCCAATTGATAGAGAGCATTACAACTATAGTTATTTTCAGCAACCGATTTCTTAAAATAAGATTTGGCATTTGAGACATTATTTTTTTTAAGGGAAATAATTCCTAAATTATAATAAGTTTTAAAATGTTTTTGGTAAGTTAAATCTTTCAAAATTGATCTATAAAACTTAGAAGCTTTGTCTAGTTTTCCCGCTTCGAGATAGATCGATGCTAAATTACTTTTCGCTTCTGTATTATTTTTATCTAGCTTGATTGAATGCTTTATATGCTTAAGTGCATTTCTCTTACTCTTTTTCATATAATAGGCCATCCCAAGATTGTTGTGTATGTCACTTCTTTTTGGGGCTAACTTAGAAGCTTTAATTAAATGATCTAGAGCGCTAGTATAGTCACCTTTGATGAGATTATTAGTACCTTTACCAAAAAATAGATCTGCTTTTTTTTCATTCATTGAAGATTTTTGTGACGCACAAGAGAAAACAAAAAATGAAATGATTATTATCCTGCTGATATTTTTAAGCATAAATCTACTCCTTAATTAAGCCTAATTATTAATAGATTTTAATAAAGATTTTTTTGTACTTCAAATATTCTAAGCAATGTTGACATCACGCACACAAGGATGAATTCTCATAGATAGAGCATGAAAAAGAATCTAAATTTATTAGGGATAGTAATCGACTTTATTGTGAGCGTTTCTTATGTATCTCTCTATCTTCTTTATAATAATGCTAAAAACGATAAACTATTTGATTATCTTCCCTATGAGCTTTCAGGAGAGATTTTAAAGCAATTGGCTTTCTATTCTCCTTTCATTTTATTGTTGAGCGTTGTGCTCAAGTTTTTCAAGAATTCAAATTTTATAGATTTTTTTAGGGACCATATTCATACTATCTTGATTTTGCTACCACTTTATCTTGTAAGAGGAGATTTAGGTTTTGTTTATTGGCTTTTTCTTTTTCATTTAATTTCGTCTGTGTTTTTTAGATACGTTAACAATAGAGAAGATAGGCTTGTGAAAAAACCTCAGTTTCAGATAGGTATTTGGGAGCGATTAAAGTTAAACCCTCCACAACTCGTAATTTTATCTTTTATAGGCTTAATTCTTTTGGGCACTGGTATCTTATTACTTCCATTTATTAAAAAAGATGGTTTTGATTTATCTTTTATAGATGCTTTTTTTATGGCTACTTCAGCTACTTGTGTTACGGGATTAGCAACATTTTCGATAGGTGAAAATTTTACTCTTATTGGTCAGTTATTTATTTTATTTTTAATTCAGATTGGTGGACTAGGAATTATGACCTTAACAAGTTCAATGACCATTTTATTAGGAAAAACTTTTGGAATGAAAGAGCAAGTCTTCATGAAAGGCCTTCTGGATATCTCTTCATTGGAAGAGCTTATTGAAATGATTTTTGAGATCATTAAACTAACATTATCAATCGAGTTTATTGGCGCCATACTTTTATCAGCTGCATTCATTTATGAGGGACAAGATATAGGAGAAGCAATGTTTAACGGGCTTTTTCATTCTGTTTCAGCTTTTTGTAATGCAGGGTTTGCCTTGTTTTCTGATTCTTTGGTTGAGTACAAATCCAACTATTTTGTAAATTTTGTAATTATGGGATTAATTCTTCTTGGTGGACTAGGATTTTTTGTCATGAAGGATATTAAGCAGAATTTTTTGAAAAAAAGAAAGTGGGTTAATTTAAGCCTTCATTCTAAAATAGTTATCTACACAAATGTGGCTTTAGTTTTCTTGGGAACTTTTGCTTTTTTCTTTAGTGAATTTTTAAATTCTATTGATGAGTATTCATTACCTGAAAAATTTCTAATTTCTTTATTCCAATCTGTGACAACTAGAACGGCAGGATTTAATTCTTTAGATTTTTCTTCTTTTCACTCTCACACAATTTATTTCATGGCGATATTAATGTTTATTGGTGCTTCTCCAGGATCTACGGGAGGAGGTTTGAAAACAACAACTTTTGCAATATTAATTCAATCTGTAAGGGCCACTCTTCAAGGAAGATCAGAGATTGAGTTTTTTGATAAAAAAATTCCTAATTCTTTATATGTTAGATCTGTAGCACTTTTAATGATTTCTCTTGGAGTTTTAACCACTTTTATTTTAATCATGGTGAAGCTTGAACCTAATCTTCCATTTTTATCAGTACTTTTTGAAACAATTAGTGCATTCGGGACAGTAGGTTTAAGTTTGGGTATTACAGCTGATCTTGGAAGTACAAGTAAGTTCTTTATTATATTACTCATGTTTATTGGACGAGTTGGTCCATTTACACTTGTATTGGCACTAAGTCAGTTAAAAACTCTTCCTTCTAAGGTGCAATATGCTGAGGGAAGAGTTATGATTGGATAATAGAGGAAATAATCATGTTAGTTTCTGTTATTGGAATGGGAAATTTTGGATCAAGGGTGGCAACAAGACTTGCTGATAAAGGTATTGAAGTTGTTGTTATTGATTCTAATCCTGAACTAGTAGAAAAAATGAAAGATGTTGTTGCTCATGCCATAGCAGCTGACGTTACCGATGAAAAAGCTTTGCGAGCTGTTAATATTTCAGACATTGATGCTGCGATCGTTGCGATAGGTGATAATATTCAAATGAGTATTATGGCAGTAGCAATGTTAAGAAGATTAGGAGTTGGTAGGATTATTGCCAGAGCGACTAATCAATTACATGAAAATGTATTGCAAGAAGTTGGTGCGAGTGAAATCGTAAAAGTTGAAGAAGAAATGGGTGATATCATCGCTTCAAAAATTGTTGCACCTTATATTATTCAAAAATATTCTTTTGCTCCTGGATTTTCTTTAGTGCAATTGAAACTTGGAAAAAAATATCACGGAAAAACAATTGCAGAAACTCAACTGAAAGCGCAATATTCATTAAATATCGTTGCTGTTGAAAGAAAAGTTCCATATATAACTCAAGACGGTAAGTCTTCATTTAAAATTGAGATCAATGATAATCCTCTTCCTATGGATACTATTACTGGTGACGACATTATTGCAATTATAGGAAGTGATAAAAATTTTGATGGTCTTTTTGATCATTTATCAGAGTAAGGTAAAAAATGAATTTTTCATTAAAGAGAAGAATTTTTGTAGCATTTTTATTTTCATTATTGATTGTTCTCATAATGGGTTTGACTTCTTTTTTCTTTCTTAATCAGTTAAATGAAGAGATTCAAAGCAAGATGGGTCGTATAAATGTTGAAAATACCTTAAATGATGCAGTAAGAGTTTCGACGATAGAAGTATTTAAGAAACAAAGAAAACTATTAACAGTGAACGCTTCAATTGATGATGTAACAGAGTTGAATAACTATTTAGAAAATTTAAAAGATCAGCTTGATAAAAGTGAACAAGCATATTCAGATGTCGAAATGAAAAAGAGTATTGCAAACATGCTCGGAAAAGTTGAATCTACACAGACAATTATAAAAAACTCTGATGATCTCAAGAATTCATTTAATGCGATAGCTGTCTCTGTTGATGGTATTCTAGATTCTTATTCAAAAATTGTTGATAAGAAATTCAACTCAATTCAAGGCAAAGAATCTGAAATTAGAAGCAGTATAGGAAGAACAAAAAATCAGATGCTATGGACTTTGATTTTAACTTCTTTAGGTACTCTTTTAATAAGTATGGTTATCCCTGGGAAGATTTCATTACCGTTTAGGAAAATATCAGATGCGATTAGAGAATTACAAGAATGTAATTTTGATGTTTCTATTTATTATAATCAAAATGATGAGATCGGAGAGCTTTCAAGAGAAATTAATAAGATGATTGGAAGTTTGAAAAGTTTTGAGGAGCTTAGGGCCGATAGAATTTCGGTTGAACTTAGAAAATTTGATACTCTTGCAAATTTAGTTAAGAAAAATGTTATTGTCTCAGATGCTGAAGGTAAGTTAGTATATTTGAATAATTCTCTTTATTCATTATTAAATATTAAGTCTGATGATGTTATCGACAAGCTTATTAAGGAAACGATTCTTCCTAAAAGCATCAAAGAAACCTATGAGGTTGCGATCAAAAGAAGAACTAAGATTGAGAATGAGTCTATTGAGTTTCTAACCAAGAAAATTGCAGATGATGAGGTAGTTGAGGAGAATTTCAATGGTTTTGCTAATGTGGTGCCTATCAGAGGGAAGCAAAGCAGCTTAGATTATTATATTATGATTATATCTGAGCAAATGTTCGCATAAATTACTATATAAACCCTAATATTTTTAGTATCTTAATGCTCTATGATGGATCCATCTAAAATTAGAAATTTTTCAATTATTGCTCATATTGATCATGGGAAATCTACTTTAGCAGATAGAATGATTGAATTAACCCAAACTCTTTCTCAAAGAGAAATGTCTGATCAGTTTCTGGATAATATGGATCTTGAAAAAGAAAGAGGGATCACTATTAAAGCGCAGACTGTTAGGATTAAATATCAAGCCAAAGATGGTGAGCTTTATTATTTAAATTTAATTGATACTCCAGGACATGTTGATTTTACTTATGAAGTTTCTAGATCACTTGCTTCCTGTGAAGGTGCGATGTTAGTTGTTGATTCATCTCAAGGAGTTGAAGCTCAAACATTAGCAAATGTTTATCTTGCTCTTGAAAATGATTTAGAAATTATTCCAGTTTTAAATAAGATTGATCTTCCTCACGCTGATTGTGAAAGAGTCTCACAAGAAATTGAGGATGTTATTGGAATCGAAGCAATTGATGCTTGTAGAATAAGTGCAAAAACTGGAATGGGTGTTGAAGAAGTTTTTGAAAAAATAGTCAAAGACATTCCTGCTCCAAAAGGAAAAGCGTCTAATCCTCTTCAAGCTTTAATTTTTGATTCATGGTTTGATCCCTATAGGGGCGTCGTTATTTTAGTGAGAGTTTTTGAGGGAGAACTTAAATTAAAAGATAAGATTTATTTTAAAGAATCAGAAGGTACTTACGAAGTTTTAAAACTGGCCGTTCATGAGCCTTTTTACTCTGATGTGAAAACTCTAAGCGCGGGTGAAGTTGGTGTTATTATTTGCGGAATTAAAACTATAAGAGATGTACAAGTAGGAGATACAATTGTTCTTGCTAAAGAAAAAGATACGCCAAGCCTTCCAGGATACGAAGAAATTAAGCCGATGGTTTTTTGTGGAATCTATCCTGTAGTTAGTGATGATTATGAAAATTTAAAAGATGCGCTTGAAAAGTTAGCTCTTAATGACTCATCGTTTTCTTATGAGCCAGAAACTTCCAAGGCCTTAGGATTTGGTTTTAGATGCGGGTTTTTAGGGCTTCTTCATATGAGCATTATTCAAGAGAGGTTAGAAAGAGAATTTGATCTCACATTAATCTCTACTGCTCCATCTTGTAATTATGAAGTTGAAACTAAAAAAGGTGAAAAACTTTATATTGATAACCCTTCAGAACTTCCTGAGGTGGGAGATATAGAGTCTATCTCTGAGCCGTTTGTTGAAATATCAATTCATGTTCCTAATGAGTATGTGGGGAAAATCATCAAACTTTGTCAGGATAAACGTGGCGAGCAGAAAGATCTTAAATACTTAACAGAAGATAGAGTTCAAATTATTTATTTAATGCCACTTAGTGAGATGGTTTTTGATTTTTATGATCAGTTAAAAAGTATCACTAAGGGGTACGCTTCAATGGATTACGAGTTAGTTGGGTATAAAAAATCAAACCTTGTTAGATTGGATATTTTATTAAATGGCGATAAGGTGGATGCTCTTTCTTTGATTTGCCATAAAGATAACTCTTTTTATAAAGGACGAGAGCTCACTCAGAAGCTTAGAAAGATTATTAATAGACAACAATTCGAGATTGCTATTCAAGCATCTATTGGTCAAAAAGTAATTGCTAGAGAAACTCTTAAAGCTCTTAGGAAAAATGTCCTTGCTAAATGTTATGGTGGTGACGTTTCTAGAAAAAGAAAACTCTTAGAGAAGCAAAAAGAAGGTAAGAAGAGAATGAAGATGGTGGGGAATGTTGAGGTTCCACAAGAGGCGTTTCTTGCTGTTCTTAAGGTTGAGTAGGATTTATTTATTAAATCAAATACATAAATGATCTCATTTGAAAAATATTTCTAAACTCGTAAATTTATTCAATTCTCAATACAATTATTTCAATAACTTTAAAAATAAATCCTCGGAAAAACGGATTTTAGTAATATTATAAACTACTAAAGATAGCGTGAAACCTGATAAGACATCCCAGAAAAGATGTTGTTTAACGGCCATTGTTGAGTAAGAGATAAGAATTGCCAATACTAACATGCAAGTAAATTTAAAAGTATGTTTTTTATAAAAGTTCCATGAACATAAAAATGCTATCCCAACATGTAAGCTTGGCAGGCAATTATGTGGTTTATCTAGCTTTCTAAGTATATCAAAAGCAAGTTCTGTAAAAAAACCTTGATTAGTTACCTTATACTGTTCTCTTGAAATGAATGTAGGAAAAATGAAAAAGACTATGCAAGACAAGATTGTGAGAATTAAAAATGAGTTCGAAAAAAAAGTTAAATCTTTTTCTTTATTTGTGATCAGAAATGTAAAGGGTAGCAAAGGATAAGCCAGTAGATAAATCCATATCCAGTTAGGTGAAAATATTGTCCACTTATCAAAAACAGTTTCATTAATGATTGTGGGTGAGCCAATAAAAAAATTATTAGTAAAAAGATAAAGTGTAAAAAAAATTATTATAAGTAAACTTAGGTGTAAATATTTCTTTTTTGAATCAATCATTGAACTGTTTATGATATAAGATGAGGGTTTAGTCCAAAGCTATTTGAGCAATAATAATATTTATACTTGATTCATAATTGTAAAAAATAGGCTCTATCTGCTCTCTTTCTTGATTATATTCAGCGCAAACATTGTTTACTGCTTTTAGCAGTTATGAAAGATTTACATACTCTCTGCCACACCTTGTTGCAACGTGCCATAAAAGATTAATTTTTTGAGAGGGGTCTATAATGAAACTTTTAATTCTATTTTTTTTATCGCCGTTATTGTTTTCAAAAGCACCAGGTGAAAAAACATTTTTCTTTTCCAAGGCTAGTTTATCACCTTTTAGAGACACTGTTGCTAGTTTGAAAGTGTATGATAATACTGCTTATGTTGAGTACTGGACTGAAGGAATGAAAGGCGGAGATGATTCTGCAAACTGGAAAATCAAAAGAAAAACTCATCCAGAGTTAATTTATAAAGATGGTAAAGTTTATTTTTATGGACAAGAATGTGGTCCAGTAGATGGTAGCAATGTAAATTTAGGAACAGGAACTAAGTTTTGTTATTTCCACTCTACAGGTAAGCTTCTTGGTTTTAATAGACTCTCTTTGAAAGCTTATACTTATGCTGATGAAGGAGTTTTGGTCGCAAAGTGTAAATCGAAATCTTTTTCTTACTTAACAAAAAAGACATATTTTATCCCAGGGATATTTGTTGAAAATAATATGGAAAAAAATAAACTTTCTTTTGAGATGAATATGGCGACTGAGGCTTGCGATTTTCTGGAAGATCCTAATGATTTATATGAAATCAAAAAAGGAAAACTCACTTTTCAAGGAAGAACATGTGGAGAATATATTCTAAATGAAAAAATGATTCTTGTAACAAAAGACAAACATCGTGAAAGTTGTAAGTTCTATTACGAGGAAACTAGTCCAGGATTATTTGATTTTTATCTAATTCCTGAAGGAACATTTTAATTTAAAATTGAAGGTAATAATGAACAAAGTATTAATTATTTTATTTTTTGTTTTTAATTCCTTAAGTGCTGACTTAGAAAAGAAACTTTCGTCTAAGTTTATAATTTGTCAGGGTGAGAATGATCAAGGTTATAATTTAGAGTTTTTAGATTTCTTTCAGGGAAGAAATTATAAAAATCTTGAGTTAAGTAAAAATTTTTCGGATTCTCGAGAATATTTACAAAATATAATGAATACCATTGAAACTTATTCCAACTTTCCCAAATTAGATGCAATTAATTTGTTTGATTCAATAGTTCAATTCCAAGATGAACAGATTGATCGGTATGAAAATATTTTAGTTAGCGATAAACATATATTTGAAATTCAAAATACTAGCAGTGCTAATTGTCATTATGAAAGTGCAATCGTAAAGCTTAAGTTTAATGATCATGATGAAAATCAAGTAAGGTATGTTTTAAATCCCAAAATTGTTGAATCAATAAATTCGGAACAAATTGTTGGTTTAGTTCTTCATGAATTTTTTGCTAGAGGTCTGAAGTCAAAGTATCAAAATATATCTTTTGATGATGTAAGCAATTTGGTTCAATCAATTTTAATGAAAGAAGATACTAGCAACTTTGGTTTTAAAGAATATTTAAACTTTGCAAAAAAATCTAAGTTTTTTAATTTGCTTGAAACGACCCTTTTAAAGTCTAAGAAGATCCAGGCGATTGTTGATAAGTTTAAAAAATACCCTGATCACTTTGTTGTGAAAATTGATAATGAACTAATGTTTTTTGATAGAGATGGGCAATTTGATGAGACAATGTCATTAAATAATGGAGGGATTTATTTAGATTTATCTCTTGGAAATGTATATCCGGATCCAATGAGAGAGATATGCAATATTATTATTTATTATTGTAATGATGTGCATGTTTGGAGTGGAGGTTTGATTTTTAATGATATTGAAAATCCAGTAAATTTTGCTGATATGTTTTACCCTCATAGATTTATAAAGTTCGGTA
>JAHDHG010000043.1:9688-16408 GCA_020631435.1 Bacteriovoracaceae bacterium
GTAAGAATAATATTAAAATTAAAATAAAGAGTCCTAAATTTGATGAAATGGGATGTCGCTATTACAAGAGAAAGTTTAGTAGAGTCATCACTATTTTAGATAGAAATGAAACGATTGAGAACAAACCTCATTATGTTAGTAGAGAGGATTATTCAAAAAATGGATATAAAATTCTTGCTTCAAGATTTGTGAGTGCCTCATGTTCCTCTAAAAATCCTAAAACTGAAATTAATTTGGATGTTACAATAAATGTCTATAAAAATGAAAATGGCAAGATTGAAATAGATGCTAATATCTCTCCGGAGAGAATCGAACATATATAAAAAACTTCTTATTTATTTTCATCACTATTCATTACGGCCATCTGAACTTTCATCATCTTTTGTGGAAGTTTAGACAATTTCATGGCCGTATCAAGATGATTTGTAATCTCTTTATTCTTTAAGATTTGCAACAACCTTTCACGTTGGTTGTTATTTAAAGAAAAATAAGCATGAGTAACTGTTTGTTCCATCATTTTTTTTACTTTTGATTCTTCCATCCCGGATGATGCCATAACGGGATACATTTTCTCATAAGTATTCATTGATTTCTTATCAAAAGATAGACCTTCTTTCACTTGAGCTTCATTGTACTTAACAGTACCTGTTTTAAGCACATCATCCATGATTTTTCTTGATTCAGGATTATCAGTGATTCTAGAGATTTGATTCATTTCGTTTAGAAGTTTGATTTCCTCTTCAGACATATTTTTAATCTGTTTAATGAGCTCATCGGAAATAGAAGTTGCGAAGCTAATAATTGGAATAATTTGTTTCTTATAAGATTCCTCTGAAAGTTTCCCCTTGAAGCTCTCAAGTAATGAGATTGTTTGTGTCCTTCCAGTTTTATAGCCATATATATGCTGCTCTTTCGTCTTGGAAAATTCTTGTTCTACTATAATTGGTTTTGTTTTCTTTGTAGCAGAATCATCCTTATTCTTTGAAACACATGATAAAAGCAAAATTAATATCCAAATCTTCATTAAAATCCTCATTGATTATACTTTAATCTTAGAAGCTTTTTTCTGATTTGCAACTTTAAGAATTTTGTAGGTATCGTCTGGGGTTATAGGGGGTTAATTTTAAAGAGTAATCCAATATCTATTTTTAACTTGATTCTTATATTCAATTTTGTTTTCAAAAACGCCACCATTCTTAAGAATTACTTTAATAGAGGCAAGATTATCAGGTGAGCAAGTAATGAGAGCTTTTTTTTCTTTGGTCTTTTTTCTCAAAAAATCTAAGCCATAAGCACAAATTTTTGTAGCGTAACCTTTTTTTCTAAACTCAGGTAAGACACTGTAACCAATATGTCCTCCAATTTTAATAAGATAATCATTTAACTCGTGTCTGATGGATAATCGACCGATGAGCTCTTGTTGATTGTATAAAACAAAAAATGTTCCTTGAACAAAATCTCCTAGATTTTTTCCCTTATGAAGTTCTTTATCTCTATAAATATATTCTTTAAAGTTATCGTAATTATCTAGGTCAAAAGCAAAATCAAAGTTTTCTTTACTCATGATTTCTTGAGCTTTTCTAAAATCTTCTTCCATCCATAATTGAGGTCTTAGAAATTTCATTTACATGTATGGGTTTGATCCATCAGCATGATTTGTCATATCAACTATTTTTACAATATCAGGAAATTTATCTTTTAAAATTTTTTCGACACCATCTCTTAATGTGGCACTGGCGCTTGAACAACCTTGGCAACCACCTTTGAATGAAATGTATAAAACATCATTATCATAATCTACAAGTTCTATATCACCACCATGTTGAGCAAGAACGGGTCTTATTTGAGCTTCAAATACTTTTTCAATTCTATGCATCATAGTTTTCTCCTTGTGATCTTAAGTAGTTAGAAAATAATTCTTTAAACTCATCTTTGCAAGAGAGAGAATATGGATTCAGTAAAGACTATATTAAATTTCTCTAATACTTCGGTTTTATTCCTTGCTCCACCAGCATGGGGAAAAACTCGCATGATTTTAAATCTATATGAAGGATTTGAAGGTAGGATTTATTATATTTCTCCATTGAAAGCTTTGTCTGAAGAGTTTAAATCGAACTTTAGCTCTAGTGAGTTATATGATGGAATAAGTGACTTTAAGATTTATATTGGTACAGCTGAGAACTTTCTTTTTCATGTTAATTCTTTTGAGATTCATGAAAATGATCTTTTAATCATTGATGAAGTTCACCTCTTTTATTTGTGGGATTCTTTTAGAGGTAAATTACTAGAATTCAGAAACGAAGTATTCTCTAGGTTTTCTAAGTGTTTACTTTTAAGTGCGACAATGGATCAAGTGTTAATCGAAAAGCTATCTAACGATGTTAATCATCTTTATGAAAATAATTATTTGATCGACCTCGGAAATTTAAAGCTAAAGAATAAGCCTTTAAACTATTTTTTATTTCCTAAGAGCTTATTTTTACAAGAGTTAATTATTTTTAGCTCTATTAAAATAGGGAGAGTGATTCTTTTTGTGAAATATAGAGAACAAGTGAAGTATTACTTAGAATGGGCGAAAGAGAATAATATCGAAGCCGTCGGATGTGTGGGGGGAGAAGCCTTTGAATTTTCTAAGAAAGATAAAGATTCGGCTGATTTATTTGTAAGTACAACAGTTTTAAGTCATGGTGTAAATTTACCTGCGATCTCTACAGTATTAATTAATTATCAAGTGGAAGATATAAAATTTTTTTTACAGATGATTTCTAGAGCAGGAAGGAGAGGAGAGAATTTTAATGTTTATTGTCAGGATAAAGACTTGAAGGACTTAAAAAAACTTAAGATGATGGATTATGGGAGTATGTTTTTTAAATGCATGAAAAAGTACTTATATTAAGTAAGAAAAATTTTCAAGATAGGCATCTTATTTGTAACGTTCTAAATGAGAAAGGTGCGAAAAAGACTATTCTTTTCTATGGCGGTCAAGGTGGTGGGAAAAATCACAAACCAAGTAACGTTCAACTTGGAAATGTCTTAAATGTTTTGATGAAATCAAGTAAAAAGTCTTCAATGATTTCTTCAAAGGAATGGAAGGTTCATTGGAGTCATCAAAACATTGATAAGAATTATAAATCTTTTTTTGCTTTAAGCTTTTTTTGTGAACTAGTTGATCATGTTTCTCTTGAGGATCTTTTAGATGACAAAGAGATTGGAGACTTCTATTCACTTCTTGCAAATTCTATTTTTTACTTAGATTCGGAGATCGAGCATCAAGTAGTAGATTTCTACAAACTTGTGAGTTTATTTTTAGCAAAGTTGATTTTTTATCTTGGTATTTATCCAGATTTTGAAAATTGTCTGAATTGTTCAGGGCCCTTAAGTAAAGGTGGGGCTTTTAAATTACTTGAAGGAGGCTTCGAGTGTAGCAATTGCAATTCTTTAAAAATCAGATGGGAATATGATTTTTTTTTCAAGGCATTAACTACGAAGTTTAAAGATTATAGAGATTTTGTTGAGTTGGAACAAAAGCAGGTTAAGCAAATCTTTACTTATTTTGTCCAGCAATTTCAGATAGCAAAAGATCAAATTAAATCATCTGAGTTTATATTTAGTGGGTAAATACTCACTTTTTCACTTAAATCTTGAAAATATGAGAATTCTCTCTAAAATTTGAAATGTCATAAAACTGCTTAAAACAGCAATAAAACCACAAAGGAGACGTCATGGCTAAAAAAGAAATGTTATTAGTAGGATCAAAAACTAAAGAAGCACTTAAGGGGAAAGGATTCAATGTATCTTCTGATGCTCTTGAGGCAATGAATGAACTTGTTCACTGGTATGTAGATCAAGCTCAAAAGAAATGTAAGGCTAACGGAAGAAAGACAATCAGACCTTACGATATTATGGCTAGCTAATTCCTTTCAATTATATTCCCCAAAACGATTTTTTCTCACTAAAATAAGAAAATATCTTTTGGGGTTTTTTTATGAAAAAGTTTCTTTTTATTTTTTTAATTCTTTTAGTCGTTGCAGGTGTTGCAGCAAAGTTCATTCTTTTTGATTATGTTTATTCGAAAGGGAAGAGAGTAGGGAATCTTACTAAGATCTCCCAGAAGGGTAAGGTTATTAAAACTTGGGAAGGAACTCTAGATGAAGGTTTCGGAGAGCAGTTAACATTTCATTTTTCAGTAAAAGACAACAAGGTCGCAAAAGAGCTTTTTAGCTTAGAGAATAAAAAAGTTGTACTTTTTTATAATGAACATTTAATGGGATGGCCGAGAGAGACAAAGTACGACATTACTGAGTGGAAGCAACAAGATGAAAAACCTGTTGTAGATGTGAAGGCAAATCAAGAAGCTCAGCAAAAAGCATTAGACAGAGCTGAAAAAACATTATTTTGTTCCTTTTTAGGAACACTGGCTAGTGATGCTGATCTATATAAGAAAGTTAAAGCACACGTTGAAAAATCAAATCTTTTTCTATTTAACAAATACGATATCTGTAATCAAAAAGATTAAGTTCTTTAATGATTAAAACTTTAAAAAGTATTTTTCCATTTATTCAAAAAAATAAAAAATTGTTTTTAATTTCATTGTTATGTGGAGTGCCAATTGCCTTAATTAAGGGATTTCAGGCGTATTACGTTAAAGAAATTTTTGATTTTATCTTTGAAAAAATAAACTCACCTAAAGACTTAGTTTTTAAATGCTCTATTCTTTGTGCTTCACAATTACTTGTAGTTGTCTTTAGGATTATTCATTATGGAAACTTAAGAAATATAGTTGAAGAAGCTGCTTGTGAAATTAGAGAGTCTTTATACCAATCAATTATTAAAAGGCCCTACAAAGAAGTTAATCAATATAAATCAGGAGAATTAATTTCTATTGGTATTTTTGATACCAATGCTTTTGCTTATGCGATGAACTTTGCATCGAATATTTTTAGAGAACCAATTTCTGCAATCGTGTTATTAGGTGTTGCAATTTATCATGATTGGAAACTTACTCTTTTTGTGTTCGCTATTATTCCTATTATTGCACTCATTTTAAGTTTTACAGGAAAAAAGATTAAGAAAAATACAAAGTATGCACAAGGATATATGGCCGATCTCACTGAAATGCTAAATGAGATAATTTATGGTTTGATTCCAATTAAGTTATATAATGCTGAAGAGCATTTTTTAAATCAATACAAAGAAAAAAATAATCAATATTTAAAAGTCAGAACGAAAGCAATCTCATTTGAAGAACATTCGAAACCCTCGGTAGAGCTTGTTGGAACTTTTGCACTTATTGGAATAATAATTTTTGCTTTCATGAGAATTCAATCTGGAGATTTATCAACGAGTCAGTTTATTAGTTTTGTCGCTGCGTTAGCATTATTTCTTGAACCAGTAAAAAAAGTAAATCTTGCGAATATAGGATTAAATCAAGCCAGTGCAGCTTCAGAGAGAATTTATGAAGTTCTAGCTGATAGAAAATTAAAAGAGAATCATTCGGAGTTAAATTTTAAAGAGAGTATAAAAATTGAAAACTTATCTTTTAAATTTGAAGATGATTATGTTTTAAGGAATATCAATCTAGAAATTAAAAGAGGTCAAAAAATTGCGATAGTAGGAGAGTCTGGTTCAGGGAAATCAACTCTTTTGAATATTCTATTAAAACTTTATGAGAATTTTGATGGGAATATAAAAATTGATAAAAAAAATTATCAAGATATTTCTAAAAATTCGCTAAGAGAGAAAATTTCTTATATTGGTCAGAAGAACTTTTTTATTCACGATAGTATTGAAGAGAATATTTTCTTTGGCCAAGAAAAAAACAGGAAGTTTGAAGACCTGTTTTCTAGATTAGAACTTAACTTCATTAATCAAGAAAGATTAGATGGTTTAATCCTAGATGGTGGTTCTAATTTCTCTGGGGGACAACTTCAGAGGCTCTCATTATTAAGAGCATTAAATAAGAGTGCAGAAATTTATATCTTTGATGAAGCTACCTCCGCTCTAGATAATGAAATAGAGAGAAAAATTTCCCAAAGCCTAGAAGAATTGTTAAAAAATAAAACAGTGATATCAATTGCTCATAGACTTAGCACGGTGATGAATTATGATAAAATTTTTCTTCTTAAAGATGGAGAAATTATTGAATCTGGGTCGCACCATGAATTGATTTCACTTGGTAAGGAATACAAAAAACTTTTTGAACTTAGTGTGAGTTAAATATGACTGTAAAAAAATTAGAATCAATGAATGACTTGGTCTCTTTATGTAAAAGACGGGGGTTTATTTTTCAAAGCTCCGAAATTTATGGAGGCTTAGGCTCTTGTTGGGATTATGGTCCACTTGGATCAGAATTAAAAAATAATATTAAGTCCTCTTGGTGGAAAGCAATGACTTATAGAAGAGATGTTGAAGGTCTGGATGCTTCCATTCTGATGCATCCTCTTACTTGGAAGGCTTCTGGGCATATAGATAACTTCTCAGATCCACTTGTTGACTGTAGAGAATGTAATTCAAGGTTTAGAGAAGATAAAATAGATATGAATGCTGCTTGTCCGAATTGTAATGCAGAAAACTCTTTTACAGAACCGAGGCAGTTTAATTTGATGTTTTCTACTAAGATGGGACCGGTTGAAGATGATTCTGCAAAGGTTTACTTAAGGCCTGAAACTGCTCAGGGCATTTTTGTAAACTTTTTAAATGTTCAGTCTAGTATGAGAAAAA
>JAHDHG010000044.1:0-3117 GCA_020631435.1 Bacteriovoracaceae bacterium
ACTCTAATCATTACTCACCACTTTTTATAGATGATGAAGATGGGAAAACATATTTCTATAAAGACTATATGGATCTTATGGCATATTAATTTGTCTAAGGCATTCATAAGTAATGGCAGTTGCTGCATTAGATAAATTTAAAGATCTTATCTTCTCAGAAAACATTGGAAGCTTATACATTTTATCTATATAATCTTTATAAAATTTTTCTGGAAAGCCTTTAGTTTCACTTCCAAAAATCAAACAACAATTATCAAGATATGGAGCTTGATCATAGTTTTTTTCAGTAAAGTTATCAAAGAACAATAAGTTTGAGTTTGTGTAATCTCTTAAAAATTCTTCCCAGTTTTCATACTCAATTAAATTTAAATGCTTCCAATAATCTAAACCTGCCCTTCTAACTGCTTTTTCATTAATATCAAACCCGTAAGGCTTAATTAAGATTAGAGGAATCTCAAGAGCAACACAGGTTCTACCTATGCTGCCCGTATTTCCAGGAATCTCTGGTTGGAATAATACAATATTAAAATTCTTCTGGAGCATTAGCTCATCAAGTAATGGGAAACTGTTCTCACCATCACACCTGAAGCTCCATTCGTAGGACAATAAGGTAGATGAACTTGTGAGTCACATACACCTGCAATATCTAAGTGAGACCAAGAAATATCGTTTTTAATAAAGTTTTCTAAGAATGCAGCAGCTGTTGCTGTTCCGGCCATTCTTGCCTTTCCAATATTTTTTAGATCAGCGATTTTAGATTTCATTTGATCTCTATACTCATCAATTAATGGAAGTTGCCATAAGTATTCATCAGCTTCTTTTGCAGACTTCAGTAGGTTATTCATCATTTTTTGATCATTACCAAGAAGAGCACAAACTTCTATTCCAAATGCTACAAGGCAAGCACCCGTCAAAGTTGCTGCATCTATGATTTCATCAGGTTTAAGATCACAAGTGTAATCAAGAGCATCTGCTAAAATTAGCCTACCTTCTGCATCCGTATTTAGAATCTCAACCGTCTTACCATTTCTTCCTTTTACAATTGAATCAGGCATTGTCGCTAAAGAATTTACAGCGTTATCAGTCATGGCCAAAACGCAAGTGATTTTATTTTTAGATTTTTGTAAGACTGCAGATCTAAACGCACCATAAAGAGTAGCGGACCCACCCATATCAAACTTCATTCCAATCATTGAACCGCTTGGCTTTAAACTATAACCACCAGTATCGAATGTAATACCCTTACCTACTACTGCAACATGCTTAGTTTTTTTATTCGCTTTTTTAGGTGTATAAGTCAGGTGAACTAATCTAGGTTCATAAGCGGAACCAGCATTTACAGATAAGAAGAGATTCATTTTTTCTTTTTTTATCTCTGATTTTTTTAATATTTTAACTTTAACACCGCAACCTTTAAGATTTTCTTTCACATCTTTCTCTATAAGTTTTGCGTACTCTTCAGAATGAAGAACATTTGGTGCTTCATTAACAAAATCTCTACACACATGAACAGAGCTTGATATCGCTTCAATTCTTTCTAAAGAGCTCTTGAACTTTGCAGGCGTAAGCTTATCTGAGAGAATATGCATAGAAGATTCTTTTTTCTTATCTTTTTTATCCTTTGATTTATATTTCGAAAAAGAATAATCACTTAACATTAAGGCCTCTAGTAAAATTTCAAGACCTTTTTGCCCTTTATGCTTCTTTGAGAAGCTATCAACATCAATCATTAAGTTTTTCTTTAAAAGTGGTTTTAGAACCTTCGCAAAGTTTCTTCTTAATTTCTCACTAGTTAAGTCTTTTTGGTCACCCAATCCAAAAACTACTACTTTATGAGTCTCGTTAGTTAAAGACAAGACTTCCCCAAGACCAGCTTTGTAGTCCTTTGATAAAGGGTGTGACTGGAGCATTTTTTTAGTATCTTTACAAACTGATAAGAAATTTACTTTCTCTTTTTCAGAGCTAGCAGCTGTGATCAAGTGGGTTGTTTCTTTAGATGCATTTTTAGAATTAAAGTAAAATTTCATTATTTCTCCTTAAATTAATTAAGAAAAATATACTGAATTTTTACTAGTTTATCCACTTAGATTTACGAGTAAGATATAATGACATAAGTAGAAGTAAGCCTATAGGAAAAATAATTGCAAAAACAGTAGGAATTCCTCCTTTTTTGGCAAAACTAAACGAACCGAAGTAAGTTGCATAGTATAAAACTAAATATCCAAATGTCCGTAACGCTATATTTCCCTTATGATTCCTAACATCAGACATACCTAGAAAAAAACCAATATAAGATAGCAAAAGGCACATCAAAGGTATCACTAATCTTTGATAGTACTCTAGTTCCCAAGAAAAATAAGATTTTCCTTTAGATTTCAAAACATTGATCTTTTTTTTGAGTTGTTCTGAAGTAAGAGCAATTGCAGAGTTCACTGTCACCCTTGAGCTTTTTCCTTCGTCGGGAATGTAGTTATATTCTGAGAATTTTATTTTTCTTACTTCTTCTTTTGTATCATAATCAAGAATAACACCATCAAAAAAATCTAAAGACATACTATTCTTACTAGCAGCAGCACCTTCTCTAAAATGAACAATAGCTTTCTTTGCCGTTACAACTTTTTGAGACTCTTTATTAGTCATTTTAAAGAAAATATTCTTCATTTCAGAAGTATCCTTATTATACTCATCTACAAAAATTACTAACTCAGGAATTTCAGTAAAGAATTCTTTCTCTTTCAATCTACTTTTAAATGCTGATTTAATTAAAAAATACTTCTCTTCTCTAAATGTTTTTTTAGCAAGAGGGATGGTCGATTTCTGAAGAAAATACATCCATACAGAAACACCAAGTGCAAAAATAAATATTGGAAAATAAAGTCTAAAGTTCGATAATCCAGATGCTCTAAAAATTGTAAACTCCGAGGTTTTACAAAATTTATTCACAGTAAATACTGTTGCAACAACAACTGCTATAGGGACAGCCAAAGGAGCAACAACCCAAATCAATCTCAGAATAAATTTAAGGGCATACCAAATATCTTTATCCTGAACAAATAAAACATCTAAAATTTTGATCAGGTCAAAAGTCTTTAAAAAAGAAATTAAAAAAAACACCGT
>JAHDHG010000044.1:3127-16365 GCA_020631435.1 Bacteriovoracaceae bacterium
ACTAGAAAATAAAATTTTATCAATTTTTCTGAACATTTCTATTAATTATATAGTTCTTAATTTTCCCAATCAAATTTTTGATTTGATAACTCGTGAAAACTAGATTCATCAATTAATTTAGCTAGAAGTATTTTATCAAGTATTTTACTAACTTGATTATTAGCATACTCAGTTAACTCTTGTTGGTGAAAGGATTTTGAGTACCTAAGGGGACTTGGCAGCAACATCGCAATAAAAGCTGATTCTCTATAATTTAGCTGACTTGGATGTTTTTTAAAATAATACCAAGATCCTTTTTTCACTCCGTATATATTTTTTCCAAGCTCGATTAGGTTTAGATATTTTTCTAAAATCCTTTCTTTGCTTAGAAATAATTCTAAAAACAGCGTTAAAATTAATTCATTAAACTTTCTAAAATATGTTTTCTTCCTATTAAGAAATAAGTTTTTCACAACTTGTTGAGAAATAGTACTTGCACCTCTTAACTTTTTTTTACCACTAAGATAATCTCTAACAGCTATGTAGATTTGTTTAAAATCTAAGCCAATGTGAGTGTAAAAAAGCCAGTCTTCACTTATAACAATAGTATTTTTTAGTTTTTTTCCTACTTTGTTTGAGGATATCCAATTGGAAGGAAGCTCATTCTGAAAAGAAATATTTGAATCATCTACAATAAAATATTTATCAAAATTGAATATAAAACCTGAAAAAAAAAACAACAAAGAAGTATAAACAGCTACAAAGCAAAGAGAATACTTAAATATTCTTGTGATATTCATAAGATTTAAAGGCATTACCTATGAATGGCAAACTTATGTCTCTTCTTAATGCTTGAGGCCCAATGAAGTGTGGAAGCTTTTCTGATTCTTTCTCGATAGAATCATTTGTATATTTACATAAAAAATTTGGAAACAAATTTATCTCTTCCGAAACAATATAATTTGAAAAGCCTGAAAAAATCCTATCTACTTTTCTTTTTAACTTTTTATACTTATCACCTAACTCCACTTCATCAGCAGCTCTATTTTGAATAATAATATTTGCAGTCACATACTGAGAAGATTCAGACCTATTTGGTTCGTGGAAATCTAGAATGTAATGTCCATAATCATGAGTTTGACTCTGAGGAATAAATAAAGTCTGTGAATTTTCTTTAACGATTTGATCTAGTTTTATCCAAATATTTAAAAGACTATAATCTTCAATACCAGTAATAAAGCTAGTCTCTTCATCTGAAAGATTATTCTTAGAAGTAGAATCCAGAAGTCGATAAAATTCTTTTCTACTTCTTCCCCAGTATAAATTTTCAGTCTCAACTAAAAAATTATTTGAAAGCTTAATCGTCCATTTAGAATTATCAAAACTTATAGAATTAATATTTCCTTTAAGTAAATTATTTTCAAAGTTCAAATCTTGACTGATCAAATTACAATTTACCAACCAAGGCCTATCAATAAAATAATCTTCAAAATTTAAAAGCTTATGAGGCTTTGCTCTACCATTAAAAGATTTAAATTCTTGATCTTTATAAAACAATGCTTCATTTTCAAATTTTTTAGAAACAGAACTTGGAAAAATTTCTTGAATTGCCTCTACAACTTTTTCGTCTCTAACCAACAATTGTCTTTGTTCGAAATCTCTTCTTCTTTTTTCAAAACTTATGTCATTTTCATGAATCAACAAACAAGATTCTTGATCCTTTTCAATGAAATTATTTAAAAGCAATAAACCCGTAAAGTCTGAAACAATAAAAACCTTTTCTTTATTTATTGTTGTGAAGCTCTCTTCTTCAGTCAAACTCTTTTTTAAATGTAATAATCTTGAACTCATTATCTTATCACTATCTTTTGTCCTGGGTGCACACTGCCTCTTTTTATCTTAGATACATTATTTCTAATTAAGGTATGAATTGAAACACCTGTTTTTCTTGCAATATTCCAAAGATTATCACCCTTTTTCACAGTATAAAAACTTTTTGGGTTAGAAATCTTAGATCCTTTTTTCATTGCCGTTCTTATATGCTGACGCATAGAAAGACCTTTTTTCTTTTTTCTACTTTTCTTTTTCACATAAAGATCTTTATAGATTGATCCAAATCTATTGTGATCAGACTTAAAAGGTAAAATGACAACATCACCTTTAGTGAAATGTTTATTCTGATTAGTTTTATTCAAGTAAGCAATGACATCTTCCGGAACTTTATAATTCTTAGAAAGCCATGCAGTAGAAGCAGAATTTTTAATATTTAATGTTTTGTAATCTCTAGCTTTAAAATCCGCACCAAGACAACATTCATCAAACTCAATACTTTTTCCAAGAGGAACTCTAAGAGGATAATCTCCTCTCCAATAAGGAGTTTGCCACCTTAACAACTCTGGATTCCATTTTTTTAACTCATCAAAACTCATGCCAAGAGAGCTTGCTATTTGATATAGATCAGAATCTGCTTTGGTCTCAACAATTTCATACTCTAAGGGCTTTTGAAATTCAATTTCTCTTTCAAAACCAAACCTCTTTAAATTTTTTCCTATAATAGCTAAGGCCATAATTTTAGGAACATAATCCTTTGTTTCTTGTCTTAAGTAACGACCTCTTCTTATACCCCAGAAATCATGAGCACTATATTTTTTTAATGCTCGATGAATTTTTCCTTCCCCTGCATTATATCCGGCCATAGCCAAATGCCAGTCACCAAATTGCTTGTAAAGATCAGACAAATATTTTGAAGCTGCAAGACTAGACTTAATCGGATCTTTTCTTTCATCTACATACCAACCAATTTTTAATCCATACCTCTCACCAGTTCTTTTAATAAACTGCCAAGGTCCAACTGCAAGTGCCCAAGACCTAGCATTATTCATATAACCTGATTCAGCAAATGCTAAAAATATTAAATCTCTTGGTAACCCGTTTTGATGAAGTATATCTGAAAGTATTGGCGCATATCTTCCAGCTCTTTCAGAGGCACGCTTAAACCAACCCTTTCCTTTTCTTTGAAAATAATTTACCCATTTTTCAACATGCTCATTATAAACAATTGGTATATCAAAATAGGTATTATCTAAATTAAGATGGTCGGCATTTTTAATTTCATAGAATGTATTGGAGAACTCTTCTGGATAAGAAGGTGAACTTCCAATGATACAACTTTCACAGTTCGGCATAGTAATATAACTAGAATCACTTTCTGAAGTTTTACTTATCTGGTTTTCTTCAGGAGATTGCTTTGAAGAATTTTTTTGCAAAAAACTTTTTTCTTCTTCATACATCTTTGATTTAAAACTTAATTGAGAGTTATAATTTGTATTTTTTTCAGCTGAAGAACAGGATATTAACGCAACTGCAAATAATATATATTTCATCTATTTCAATCCTTAAAATTTGCAAATTAAATCAGTTTAAAAGCTAATAATTCTAGTAATTTGCTTAGAAATCGTTTCGTTAGAATATAATTCCATAAAATTCATCACTTTTAAATAAGCTTTACAAATTATTGATGTTGCGCTTTGCGCTATTCTCTTTTTAGAATTTAGATGTTCCTAAACAAGAATAATATGCTAAATAGAATTCATTATGAAAAAACCAGTGCTTAACATCCTTCTAGTAGAAGATGATCCTTACTTCTCATTTGAGGTCAGTAAAATACTTAAAGATTTTGGAATATGTGAGATTGCTGGATTTACCTCTCACGCCTTAGACCTTACAAATAAGCAACATTTTGACCTTGCAATTATTGATATTAATCTAGGAGACAATGAAGAAAGAGGTGGTTTAGATGTACTTCAGACTTGTAAAAAAAAGGGAATTTACTCAATTGTTCTTTCTAATGATGATGATGATGAAAATCTAAAAAAAGCTTATCAAATAGGGTGTGATCATTACCTTAAGAAGAACCTCTTTAAAGAATCAATTCCAAAATATTTAAATAAGTTTCTCACATTGAATAAAAACTCTAAGTGGAATACTTTCTTCAAGGATCAATTTATAACGGAAAATAAAGATTTAAAGTCTAAGATTAAAAGTTTAATTAATAATTATGATCGTGATCTAAGTTTACTCATTACTGGTGATACAGGTGTAGGCAAAACTCATTTCGCCAAGTCACTTCATAAACTTGTAAATATCACTGGCGATTTTATTTCTTTAAACTGTTCACAGATTCCTGAGAATTTAATTGAGTCAGAGCTCTTTGGATATGAAAAAGGAGCTTTTACTGGAGCTGATTCACCCAAAAAAGGACTTTTAGAATTAGCACATAATGGAACTCTTTTCCTAGATGAAATAGGAACAATGCCTCTTCAGTGCCAAAAAAAGTTACTCAAAGCAATTGAAGAAAAAGAATTTTATCCTTTAGGTTCAGAGAAAAAAGTCAGTTCAAACTTTTCACTGATTAGTGCTACATGCGAAGACTTAAAAGTAAAAATAAGTAATAAGGATTTCAGAGAAGATTTTTATTTTAGAATTGCAGGCTTTGAATTTAAAATTCCCTCACTGAAAGAGAGACCTGAAGATACAAAATCACAGATTTTCTCCATGCTCTCAAAATTGGAAAGGAAAATTTTTCTTGAAGAATCAGCTCTTCATTCTCTGCTCGAATACAATTGGCCTGGAAACTCAAGAGAGCTAAAACAAGTCATAAAGAAAATAGCATATTCTGAAAATGGAATCATTAATTCAAATAACTCAATCATTAAATCTTTAAATGTAGAACACGATGAATCAAATTCAATTTTAAACTCAAAACATTTTAATTATGTCGCCAAGATAGGGTTAAAGACTTTTATCGAACAGATAGAAAAAGAAACAATCCTTCATTTCAATAAATTACTTAATTATAAAAGTACTGAAATCATTAAGAAATTAGATATTTCCAACTCTGCTTATTATCGAATCAAAAGTAAATTATAGTTGGCATCAAACTTGCTCTAGTATTCATAAAGGAGCAAGCAATGAGTACTAAACTACAAGACAAAATTTTAACAGATTATAAACGAGTCTATCCAAATCAAACGATTAGAGAAATGTCTATCGTAACCCAAATTAATCCATCTAGAGTATTTAGATTATTAAATGGCTACGAAATGAAGCTAAAAGAATATGAATGCATCGAAAAAGCAATACTTGAAAGAGAATCTGAAAAAAATTCGTTTTCAGATTATTTCTCTTTATCAAAAGTATGTTTTGAAAAATTAAGTACAAGAAAAATTGAAAGATTAATTGAAGAGATGAACTTTCAGTTAAATCAAGAATATATAGTAAGTTAAGGAGAACTAATGACTTTATCACCTACTGCAAGATTTATTTTAGAATCATTATCGATAGAAGAAAAAACCTGCGAAGAAATCTCATTTGAGCTTGGAATACCAAACAAACTAGTATTTTTTGCTATCGAACAGCTAAAACTTATGAATATTGTTGAGCTTAATCAAAATAGATACAAAATCAACATTAATCAAAAATCAAAAATTATTGAGATGCTTAATTCTAAGAAATCTAAGAAATTTGAAGTAAAAAGTATACTGGATGCCGCAAAAGAAAAAAATGAGTCTGATGCAGAGGCCCTCAACATTTCAAAAGTATTTCTAACCAAAGAAGAGCTTGAAATAACTAAAGGGTTACTCAATCAATTAAACTCTTTTTTAAATGATAAGAGATCTAAAAAATCAAACATCAAAGGGAAAGCAAAGCATATTTTCTATTGGGGAAGACAAAGCTATCAGGACGTAGTGAGCTATTTATATAATTAAATTTCCTACCTCTTCACCCAGTTCAACCAATACCTCTAATCCTTTAGAGGTATTTTCTTCAATTTCTTTAGAAACTTTCCACTTACCTTTTTCACCGAAAAGAATTACTGTTGAACCACCAAAAAGAAAATATCCTTTTTCATCACCTCTTTTAAAAGGTTTATTCTCATCAAAGCTCTGAACAATTTTTCCAACACAAGTTGCACCTACTTCTACATAAGCTAACTTTCCAAAATTCTC
This sequence comes from Bacteriovoracaceae bacterium, assembly GCA_020631435.1. Lineage (GTDB taxonomy): Bacteria > Bdellovibrionota > Bacteriovoracia > Bacteriovoracales > Bacteriovoracaceae > JAHDHG01. The sequence goes on from JAHDHG010000044.1 coordinate 9,115, forward strand.
AGTTTCAATGATAGAAATTCTTCTTTCATTTTTCTTTAATAGATCCGGCTTTACTTTTAAGGCCAAGGGATTGACCGAATGAAGAGGTCCATTCACAGAATATTGATCAATTGTTTTTCCATTATCTGGATAATGATATCTGTGATAATCAACTGGGCATAACCTTGCAATCATAGCAGGACCACCTTGAAATACTTCATTCCATTTATCATTTCTTAGAACTTCAGAGGGAGACCATAAAGTTCCTTTGACTGGAAAAGTAGAATCATCTTCCAACTCTGAATATCCAAAATATCTTGCCTCACAAAAGGCAGGAAGTACTTTCAAATCTTTCTTAAAACTTCTCTTACCTGCTTTAAATTTTCTAATAAAAAACTCATTAAAAGATTTAAAACTATTCTCAAATGACTTCTCTGTAATTGATCCTTTTTCATACAACTCAGCTTCGATCTCAAATTTATCTAAAAAATCTGGAATTTTTCTACTTGAGAGTCCCGAACTTTGCATAGCACCATAAATTTTTGAGATGAACTTATTTGAAACTAAAGACTCAAGTACTGATCCTATTGGATTCTCATAGAAGAAACGTACAGCATCGCCACCGTAAATCTTCTCTTCCTCTACTTTTTGCTTACTCTTATTAAAGTACTTAATTACTTGACCCATGAGCTTATCTTATTAATTTTACATCGTTTTAACAAAGACTTTACTGTTGCCCCGTAGAACATTTAGGATGTTTTTTTTAATCTAATTTCGAAAGGAGCAAATATTGAAATTACTAAGTTTATTCACATTTTTATTTTCAATGACAGCTTTCAGCTCTAGTTCATTTTTACTAGAAGCTGAAAAAAGAAAAATTCAAATCTACAAGAATGTTGTTCCTTCTGTAGTCAACGTCTCAAATGTAACCAAGGTGAGAAGTTTATTTTCCTCAAACTCTATAGAAGAAATGAAAACAGGAGCTGGAACTGGATTTGTTTGGGATAACCAAGGACATATCGTTACGAATTATCATGTCGTTGCAAATAAAAATGGAAAGTTCTATGTTTCCTTCTCAAATCACAAAGACAAAATTGAAGCAACCCTGATTGGTCATGAAGCAAAGCTTGATGTTGCAGTCTTAAAAGCAAAATTTATTCCGCCTGGAGTCACTCCTATTAATCCAGGAACCTCTGGAAATCTTCAAGTTGGCCAGATGGCAATTGCAATTGGAAATCCATTTGAATTAGATTACTCGATGACTAGTGGAATAATTTCAGCTCTTGGTAGAAAAATCAAAGGTATTGGTGGAGTTGATATTCACGGGATGATTCAAACTGATGCAAGCATTAATCCTGGAAATTCAGGAGGTCCATTATTAGATTCAAGTGGAAAATTAATTGGAATGAATACATTGATTTACTCTAGATCAGGTTCAAGTGCTGGATTAGGTTTTGCTGTTCCAGTAGATTCCATCAACAGAGCTGTTCCAGACATTATCAAACATGGAAAAATGATAACTCCTGCATTGGGAATTGGAATTTTGGGAGAGAACGAAATAAGAGTTCTTTCAAGATATACAGATATTGATTCTTCAAGAGGTGTTTTCATAGGAAGTGTTCGCAAAGGAAGTGGAGCAGAAGAAGCTGGCCTAAAAGGATGGATGGAAGATTCTAGAGGAAGAATTCATGTAGGTGATATCATCCTTGAATTAGAAGGAAAGAAAGTAAATAACTTAAATGATTTATGGAGTATTTTAAGACTTCATAAAGTTGGTAATAAAGTAAGAGTAAAAATTAAACGTAACGACGGTTCAGTTAAAACTGTAAAAGTAAGACTTGAACCGTTATAGAAGGTAAAGCCTTCAGATTTCTCCTCCTCAAAAAAGAAAAGGCGCTCAAATGGCGCCTTTTTTTGTTAATGTTGTACTTGGTCTACTTTAATTCCAAGAATACATTTATCTTTTAAGTTTTTTTAATTCTTTAATATGAGTAATAAATGTTGATTCTTCATACTCATCATTTTTGTTAGACAATCTATTAGGAACATAACAACCTTTTTCCCAATCTCTGATATAATCTTGTTCACCTCTCACTAGAATCCCTTCAACTTTACCAGTTTTTTCATTAATTACAGCTGAACCAGAGTTTCCTCCGAAGGCATCAAGATTTGCTCCAAAATATCCTTTCTCCTTAGTTTTAACCTCAGCTCCACCAGCTACTTTAGTAGGAAGACCAGATGGATGACCAATCATAACTAACTTAGTTCCTTCTCTTAGTTCTCTTTGTCCAAAAAGACCCGATCTTGCTTTCGCTCTTACCTGTAATGGTTTTCTATCTTTAACCTTTCTGTCTAATTCAATTAACGCGTAATCAACACCAGGATCAGATTTAATCATTGTAAGGGCCTTATCAGAAACAGTCTTACCCAATCGAAGCATTAAATGATCTTTAGTCACTAACTCTCTAGAAATAATTTTTTTACAAGAATAAATATTCTCATCAATGATCTTTCTTAACTTACCTGTTTCAGGATCCATACTATAATCAAAGATCCATTTGTATTCTTTGCAATCTTCTTTGTCTGTAACGCAATGACCAGCGGTTACAAGCCACTTATCACTCACAATAAATCCTGAACACATTGCAAGTGTAGGTTGATCAACGTATCTTTCATTTTCACAAACGTTGTCTCTTAAATATTCTTCCCCATAAGAATATTCGTTTGTTCCTGGAATTTTTTCCAAGTCATCTTCATGTACCATTGCTGCTGTAGCCTTGGCCCATTCAAGATGTTCTGCTTTTACATTTTCATGCAAGTCTTTTCTGTGGTCTTTGCCGTAAATGACGTTGACTCTCTCTTCTCCAGCAAATCCTATGCTTGAAAAAAGAAGTGTGATTATCAATCCATTGATAAGTTTCATTAGAACTCCTTTCTAATATCGTTCTCATGATTATCTCAACAGATTGAATTTCAAGATACTAAAAGCTTCTTACAGACCGGCCCTTCTAAAGAGAGCTTTTGAATCGGGTAATCCTCCTTTGAACCTTTGATAAAGCTCTAATGGATCTTCCGAACCGCCTTTCTCAAGAATATTTTCTTTGAAACTTTTTGCTTTTTCTTTGTTAAAAATTCCTACCTTTACAAACTCTTCAAACGCATCAGCATCCAATAATTCTGCCCATTTATAACTGTAATAACCAGAAGAATACCCACCAGCAAAAAGGTGACCAAAAGCATAGCTCATTAAGTTTTGATTAGATTTATTTTTATAAAAACTAAATCTATCCATTATATCTCTTTCAAATTTTTCTACATTTAGCGTTTCTAATTTTTCCTTACTTAAAGTGTGATACTTAATATCAAGCAAAGCAAAACTTAACTGCCTCACTGTAGCAAGACCCTCTAAAAATTTATTTGATTCTTTAATTTTTTCAATTATTTCTGATGGAATTTTTTCTCCTGTTTCATAATGGGCCGCAAACAAATCAAGACATTCTTTTTCTTTTACCCAATTTTCCATAATTTGAGATGGGAGCTCTACAAAATCCCAATAAACAGATGTACCACTTACTGATCTATATCTACACTTTGAAAGTAAACCATGAAGCGCATGTCCAAACTCATGATACAAAGTAGTAAGTTCACCAAAGGTAAGCAAGGATGGCTTATCATCCGTTGGCTTCGTAAAATTACAAACAATAGCTACTTGAGGCCTTCTCACTTCTTTTTCAAAATAACCTTGCTCAAATAAATTAGTCATCCAAGCGCCAGGTTTTTTTGTTTTTCTTGGATATAGATCTACATTGAACAAACCAATAAAGTCTCCATTCTCATGGACTTCGTAAACAAGAACATCTTCATGATATTTAGGAAGATCATTATTTAATTTAAATTCTAAATTAAATAGCTTATTTGCAACGTCAAAGAGTCCATCCATTACTTTATCTATAGGAAAATAGGGTCTCAAAACTTCATCATTAAAGTTTAATACTTTTGTTCTTAATTTCTCAGAATAATAATTAACATCCCAAGGCTCTAAGAATTCAATACCATCATCTTTTGCTAGTTGACTTAACTCATTGAATTCATTTCTTGCTTTTACTATCGCTTTTTCATAAATATCTTCAATAAATTTAAGAACTGTTCCTTCATTTTTTGCCATTCTCTTTTCAAGTGTGAAGTGAACATGATCTCTAAAACCTAAAAGCTCAGCTCTCTCTCGTCTTAAATTTAGCTCTTCAAGCACTAAGCTTTTATTAGAAATTTTATCTGTATTTCCTCTTCTTCCAATTATTTTATAATACTCTTCTCTTAGAGCTCTATTAGAACAGCTTTTCAAAAAAGCACTCATCACTGGGTAGTCGAGAGTAAAAACAAAACCCTCAAGGTCTTTATCTTTAGCTTCATTAGCAGCACTTTTTTTAAGATCTTTAGAAATACCTGTTAGTTGATCTTCATCTTTTACATGAAGAAACAAAGAGTTTACTGATTGAACAATATTATCTGCATACTTAAGAGAAAGCTCAGACATTTTTTTATTGATCTCTTTTAATCTTTCTTTTTTCTCTCCAGCTAGAAGAGCTCCATTTCTTGTTAAATCAGAATAATACTTTTCTAGCACTCTCGCTTGTTCTGAAGTTAAATTTAATTCTTCTTTTTTGTCATATAATGACTTTATTTTTTCAAATACTTTTTCATCAAGGCTCACCATATTGCTGAACTCAGTTAGCTTCGAGCTAAACTCCTGACTTTGATCTCTTAAAGTTTCAGTAGCATCGGCAGAATACATAGAATAAAAAATAGATGAAACGTAATCAATTTTTTCACTAACTTCATCTAATCCTTCAACTATAGATTTAAATGAAAAATCAGTATTATTTTTATACTGTTCAAACCTTTCCTTAGAAATTTCAATTGCTTTCTCAAGTGCTGATAAATACTGTCCAGAATCAATTGAATTGAAATCAATCGCATTATGAGGAAGTGTTGATAGGTTTAATAAAGCGTCCATGCTTTCTCCTTGAAATTTATTTTAAATAAGTATCGCCTTTTTGATCTTCTAAAAATTCATCAATAGAAGAGTATTTAGATAAATCTATTTTTGTAGATAACTCTCCTAGATTTCCAGAATCTAATTTTTTCATAAAATTAAAAAGTCCTGTTCTCGTTTCATTACTTAATAGATGTTCCATTAAACAAGAATCTTTATGTGCATATTCTTCACTTGCACCGATAACATCTCTTAAAAAATAAAACAATAAAGTTCTAGAGCTTAAGATTTTATGAACTTCTTCGTGCCCTCTATCAGAAAGCATTAAAAACTTGCTCTCATTTTCTTGAACAAGACTTTTCTTTTTCAAGTTATTGACAGCAGTTGAAACGGAACCTTTCGTGAGATTTAAATCCCTCGCAATGTCAGTAACTCTGGCATACCCATTAACTTCTCTGAGTTTATGAATGGTCAGTAAATAATGAACCATAGAATGAGTAAGTTCGTTTTCATGAGTATGATGAATTTTTTTGTCCATGTGTAGTTCTCTCAAACCTCTAAGCATTTGTAAATAATGCGAAATGGGCCCAATATGCCAACAAATATAGACATATTTCAATGTTTAAAACCAACATATTTTATCTAAGACTAAATCACTAGATTTTTACATTTTCAAACTAAAATATATCTATGATTAAACACATTCTTATACTTTCACTTATTTTTTCACCTTTAACTATTGCCAATGACAAAGAAACAAATCGAGAAAAAGCAGATCGAATTGCTTCTGAAGCTTGCCAAGAAGAATTTGGCGGAAATTGTGTAGATCCTAAAAGTAGAGATCTAGGAAGCATGGCAAATGGAGCGATCAAAAAAGCGTTTTTGGCTTTTGCATTTAATAAGCTTACTGGAGGGTTATTCAGTTCAGGGAATCTTAGCACTTTTAAAGCAGGAAAAATTGATCAATGGCTTCAAAAGAAAGAAGCAAAATCAAAAGAAACTTTAACTAAAAGAAATCAAAGAAAAGTGGCAGATGCTGTCAGTGAAAAAGAAAAAGAACTGACAAATAAAATGGATAAAGAGTGTTTAGGAAATCAAGAATGTGAGGGCTATTTTAAGAAAAAGAATCAAGAAGAATTAGATAAACTAGAAAAAGAAAAAACTGACAAGCTTACAAAAGATGAAGCAGATAAAGGCAAAAAAAACAAAGAAGCTTCTGGAACTCTTACAAAAGTATGCGACATTGCTTTAACTGTAGCAAACGGAGCAGTTTTAATTAATCAAGCTCTTAGAGAAAAAGACATCTTACAGAAATACCGAAAATCAGAAACCCAATATCAGGTATCTGAACAATTCTATTCCATCGCAAACATTAACGAAGGAAAAAGAAAAGACTATATGATTCAAGAAATCGCTTTCTATACAGGTGCAGCCTGTTATGGTGTCGCATTAGCTCTTGCAATCTATCCACAATTTAATGCAGATGAAGCGAAGAAAGCAGGAATAAGACTAGGTTTATCTCTACCTCTTGCCATTGCTTATGGAAGTTCTAGAAAACAAAAAAAGAAATTAAGAGATACTGCTCTTGATACAATTGCAAAGATGCCAAAAAAGAGTGATTGCGAAGTTGAGTCAAACTGTTCTTGTGCGACACTTGATCATGATAGTGTTGAGTACCAAGAACAATGTCATACAGGTCAGTTTTATATTACTGCTGATGGGTTTGAATCTTCTTGTATAGATTCAAATGGAAACGTTGATCAATTATGTAGCTGTAGAGAAAATAATACTTGTTTCGATAGTGTAGTAGGAGATTATGTCAATTCTATTCCTGACTCAAGATTTCCAAAATCAGCTAAAAAACAGTTCATCAGTGATATTAGCAATATTTCAAGAGGTAGTTATAAGGCCCCAAGTGCAAGCAGCAAAAGAAAGAGAGCTGCTAGAGCAAAAAAACAACTAGCTCAACTAGATTCACTATTAGCTCCAGCAAGTAGTGGAAATAAAACTACTTTTGGATTAGCACAGCAAGCAGGGATTCCTAAAAATCTTGCTACACATGTTGCAGCTTTAAAAGTCACAAAGAAAGATCTAAAGAAGTTTGCAAAGTCTAGGAGGGGTATTTCTAAAAATGTTTTCAGTAGAAAAGTAGCATCACTTCCATCAAGAAGTAGTTCAAAGAAAAATGGTTTTGAATTTGAAGGCTTTAATCCTTTAAAGAAAAATGATTCTTCTGGAGGAGTAAGTGTTGCTAGAAAAGGAAGTTTGAAATCTTTAAA
>JAHDHG010000045.1 GCA_020631435.1 Bacteriovoracaceae bacterium
AGAGGTAGTAAAAAAAGATCTTAAAGGTATTTTATATTATAGAGATGAATAGTGCGAATTGGACTTTTAATAAAGATGTATACTTAGGTCCTAGAGATAGATATTTTTGGGTAAAAGCTAAAGACTTTATTCAAGAAAAGAAAGTAGCTGCTTTTAAAGCAAATATAGAAAAAAACAAAATTTCGATAAATATTGATGAAGGTATTATAAAAACTCTTAGGCTATATTTAAGTCAAAACATGTTGGATCTAGATAAAGAAATTAATGTTGAAATTAATGGCAACTTAATTCACTCTGACTTTGTTCAAAGAAATAAAGACATGAGCAAAGAAATTGAAAATGACTCAGGGTACTTATTTGATACTTATATAGATATTAATCTTTAAATTTAAGCTTAATTTTAAGAGTACCTTTGTTAACCATTAATTTTAGTTTTGTAGATTCTTTTTTACTTTTACAGAATCTATCACATTGAAAATTTCCTTCTAATTGAATTGTTACTAGTTCAGCTTTGTAGGCATCAGGTTTTGAAATGTTTAATTCCAAGAAATCTTGATGCCTTTTTACAATAATTAAAATTCCTTTGCTTGCTTTAATCAATCCAGTCATTGAAGAGTGAATTTCACCACTGGAGTATAATGCAGCCATTAAGGAATTTTTATTTTCAATTGCCTGAATATTTTTATTATTTGCTAATATTTTGATTGAATTTTTTTTAATAAATGAATCTGTTTCTTCCCATGTAATAGAAGGAGCAATAATGTAAGCATAGCTTTGGTTCTTAGGATTCATTCCATGTTCTATCCAGGCACTGAAGACGTTTCCAGAAATTTTATCTTTTCCTCGGTTTCTAGAAATATCCCACCAGCTTCCGGTTTGCTCTAGTATTTGAATGTTATATTTACTCTTAGGCTCTAAGTTAACATACGCAACTTCATTATGATTAATCCATTGAGTTTCTGTGATTACTTTTCCGTAAGTTAAGTTTTCTATTTCATTAGAATCTAATCTTTTAAAATATAGCTTCTTCTTTGCCCATGCTTGATCTAAAGAGCTCCAGACTTGATGATCTTCTGAGCCTGAATGATTTATACCCGCACCTAATGCAACTACAAAATCATCAATATAAAACCATGATTTCTTTGCTTGTAATTTACTTTTATTGAAATCCATTTTGCTCAAATATCGATAATGAGAGGACGCAATATGTTTTCCTCGTAAGAAATCCATTGATGCTAAAGCGTAATTTTTTGAAGTCACTGCTCCAACAAATTCTTTGTGTCCATAGGTTCTTTGGTCTGGAAGATCTTCTAGTTCAACTTTCGTTTCTGTCGTTCCAGGTAATCTCCTATAATCCCATATTGGAAAAATTTGTTTATACTCAGATCCATCTCTGAAAATATAATTCATTCCATCTGATATATAATAGTTATATAACCCTTCTGAGTTGGGTGTTGTATCTGCATTGAGAACATGCTTTGCAAACATTTTAGTAGAAATGGATCCTTTTTTATTTTGAGAAATAATAAATTCACCATTTTTAAAATATTTAAATCCATTTAGATGATGATATGTATTATTCTTTATAGAATGAATGCAATTTTTAAATACTTCTTTATACTTTGATTCAAGCTGAACTAGGTTTTTACAAGTTTGCAATAATTTTTTAGCGGAATAATAATATCTGGCATATTCTCTTCCAGAAGCGGAATAATTAAACATACTCCCGCGAGTTAGCCAAAATTGTCCATTAATGACATAATCAAAAATTATCTCAAGTTTTTTATCTGAAATTTTATATGGAGTATCTTCAAGAATTAAAATAAATCTGGAAATGTCTTTACTGAAACCAAGACCGTAACCACCGTTATAAAAAACATGGCCATGTTGATAGAACGAATTGTCTTTACTTAGGCCATCTCTTTCATTGTCGTCTCTATATCTAATGACGTTTGATATATTCTTGGCACCTAGCTTAATTCTACCTTGGTCATTAACGGCTGCGCCATATTGAATAAATAGTTCAGAGTACCAAACTAAGTTTTGTCCTGTTTTTGTAGAGAATTTAAATGATTGTTCTGTCAGTCTAATTAGGTTTTTCTTAGTAGCTTCATTAAGTTCTTTTTCTAATAAAAAATATAATCTTATGGCATATTGAGGTAGTCCTATTTCATTCATCCACCAATTATGGTTAACGTATTTATCAAATTTCCATTTTTTCATTGTTGATTTTAAAAATGAAATCACATATTGATTTTTGTAGAAGGGGTGTGATGGATAGTGATATGCTCTTGCCATAAAAAGCAATCTTGAAAGGTGCACTTTAGGGCCCCAAGTCACGTTATTTCCATCAATATAATTAAGATCTGAAAATAGTCCTTTTGCTAAATCGAAATTTTTAACTGAAAAATTAATCTCATTCAGTTTATGAGTTGATCTTTCCTCTTCAGAGACTGCATTTAGGAAATCATTAAAAATCTTAAACTTAATAGAATCTTGAAAAGATCCATAGAAATTTGAAGAGATTAAAATTAATAGTAAGTATTTCATTCTTTAAGAGTATTGAATAAATGGCCATTTGAAGAGATAAAAGTATTCAGGCTAAAGATAGAATATAAGTATAAATATCTGAAATTACATAGAATATATAGATTTTACCTGGCCACTTAACTTTCGCAACGAGATGCGCTATATTCGCTGCGTTATGAAAATATTTATACTACTATTCAACATTTCTAGTTTTGCAAATTTTTTCACTCCAGATAGTCCTTACCTTGAGAGACAAAAAGATTTCTGGAAAAAAATGTATACAGAAATATCAATCAATCAAACTGTATTACATGATAGAAATGAGCCTTCTATTATCTATAAAGTAATTGATCATGAGGGTTATTCTCATTCAAGTAGGATTAAAAAAGTTAGAAAGCATGTTAAAGAAACTAGAAAAATTCTAAAAAGCATCGGAAGAAAAAGAGGGAAGAGACTTAATAAAAAAGAAAGACTTCTTTATAGTAAAATCCCGAAGAAATATAGGAACTTTACGAAAAGATCTAAAGGGCTTAGGTATCAACAAGGAATGAAAGAGAAGTTCGCTAAAGGTGTTGCAAGATCTCATAAATACTTAGAGAAGGTGAAAGAAATCTTTTTTAGTTATGATCTCCCTGAAGAGTTAGCATACCTTGCTCATGTAGAAAGTTCTTATAATTATAAAGCTTACTCATCAGTTGGTGCTGCAGGTATTTGGCAATTTATGAGACAGTCTGCCAAATTATTTGACCTAACTATTAATGATTATATTGATGAAAGATTAGATCCGATAGCTGCAACTGATGCAGCTGCAAGACATTTTAAAGAAAACAAACTTATATTAAAAACTTGGCCTATGGCAATCACTGCTTATAATCATGGACCTAGCGGTATTAGAAGAGCTTCAAAAAAATTAAGAACTAAAGATTGGACAAAAATTGTTACTAGATATAATTCAAGAAGCTTTAGATTTGCTTCTAAAAACTTTTATGGATCTTTCCTTGCGGCAGTAGAGGTTGCAGATAGCTATTATGAGTATTTTCCTGAATTAGTGGTAGAGAACTCAAAAGAAATGATAGAAGTGAGAACTGATAGGAAGATGAAAGTTTCTGAAATCCTTGAAGAACAACAGTTAACTATGGATAAATTCAAAGAATATAATCCATTTTTCAAGAAAAATGTATATGCTAAGAATTTAAAACTTCCATCGAATACAAAGTTTTATGTTCCTGCTGCTCTTTATGAAAGACCAGAAGTGCAAGATAAAGCAAAATCTATTTGGCAAAGAGTTAAAGATTTCTTTGCAAGTTTAATCGGTGATGATGAAACAAAGGTAGCAAGTAAATAATGAAGAAGATATTTTTAATAGTTTTATTAGCTCAAAGTAGTTATGCAATTAAGAGTGAGCATCTAAATGAATTTGTTGATTACTTCCAAGAATCTGGATTAGTAGATGAGGTGGAAGAGCTTTGTTTAGATATAGATGATTTAGAAAAAATGATTCAAAAGAAATCTCGTTATAGAATTGGTAGTTTTATGGATATTCTTGAGTTTCGAAAGAATGTTACTATTAAGGGAGAATGTAAAACTTTAATAGTAAGAAAAGTATTAAGATCACCAATACCGTCTGTATACCAAGATTTACCTTTTCATAAGTTTAATGATTGTTTCTCAATTCTTAATGCATTTTAAAAATAGACTTAACCATGCCAAAAGGTAGGAGATGCCACCTACTGGTACAATCATTGCGAATAGTTTAATAGACGTCAGAGCATATAAATAACAACATCCAGAAAAAAGAAGTAATCCCAAAAGTATTAAAATAACTTCTCTTTTTAGCTTTATATTCTTAATTTCTTCGAGGATTAAAATAAAAAATAATCCAAAAGCATGGAAGAAATGATACAAATTTCCAGTCTTAAATGTTTTTAATGCTTTCTCAGTGATCTTACCTTCTAATCCATGAGCTCCGAAGGCTCCAAATAAGACGGCCATAAATAGTAATAGAGATGGGAGAGCAAATTTTTTCATAGTCCTTGATTTTTATATTTTTGAATAGATTCCAAAATCTTTTCAATTCTATTCTCTGGATTTGGATGAGTACTGAAAAACTCTGGTTGTCTACCTCCACCAGATGCGGCCTTTAATATCTTCATAACACCGACCATTTCTTCGGGATTATATCCTGACTTCATCATTAATCTTATGCCAAGGTCATCTGACTCAAGTTCTTGACCTCTTCCGTATTTCATCCCAACAACTGATCCAATCATTGCTGCTAACTGACCACCACTATGATCTCCTGTTACTAAAACAGCTGCATTTGCTAAACCTTTAGTAAGTTGATCTTTCGCTACTCTTTGAGCTCCATGCCTTGCGAGAACATGTCCAATTTCATGACCTAGAATTCCTGCAAGCTGATCTTCATTTTGAAGTTTTGAAAATAGGGCCTGAGTAATAAATACTTGTCCTCCAGGAAGAGCAAAAGCATTAATTGTTTGTGGGTCAGTTAAAAGATGAAAGTCAAACTCATATCCAGAGCTAGCTGCGATAGAATTTAAAACAAGTTTTTTTCCAACTCTATCAACATATTCTTGTGCCTTGTTATCAGGGTGAAGTCCACCATGTTGTTTTGCCATATGAGGAGCAGATTGTAGTCCAAGCTGAATTTCTTGATTTTTAGTTAAGCCAATTCTTTGTTTTTGACCAGTAATCTCGTTGTATTCGGTTTTTGAGTAATAAGATATAACTTGATAGCCAGCATAAAGTAACCCCAAGAGGAGCATGATTTTAAATCGTCCGCCGCCTCGTCTCATGCCACCCATTCCCATTGATCTTCTTCTTCTAAAACCTACCATATGAGCTCCTAGTAATTAATTATGTTAGATAAGTATGTTTCTTAAAATTTGTATCAAAATTTCTTCCAGATTGAAATCCTAAAGATTCTGCTCTGTGATTAGAGTTAGATTGTCCGTAAGTCGTAGATAACTTTCCATAAATTAACTCTTGGGCATTAAATACTTCTAGTTGAAGCGAAATTAAAGAATTTCTATGCTCTTTCGTAAGCTGTGACTCTTTTTGTCTTAAATTAGAAATCACTCCTTTACAAAAGCCTTTGAAAAATGAATTTTTATCTCTGAGCCCTTTTAGACTTTTTTCTATTTTTTCAATTTTATAAATCTGATCTAAAGAAGAATTTAAAAATTCAAATATCTCTTTTGATTGATTTACTTGCTCTTTTGAGCCAAAAGACTCTAATAAATGATGATCCTGACCATATTTAAAAACAAGTCCAAAATTCATTTCTTTCATGATTTGATAAATTGCTTCAATTTTATGATTTCTTCTTTTGAATTGAATAAGTTGATCTAAAAAGTAACTCTTATCATCGTCATTACTCTCTTGGTATTCTTCAATTTTCAGGAGTGCAGCTTTTTCAAGAGCAAGAGTTGCTTCGTAGATATTAGAACTCTTTGCTAGATTCATAAGTTTTTTATATTTATCTTTTTTCTTTTCATTGGACTGGTCAATTTCTTTCAATTCGATACTTGCGCTGGATACTTCTGTTCCCCAATTAAGATGTTTACAAATATTTTGGAACTCACTTCCATGAGCGGCTACTTCCTTGCCATGGTTGATATAAGTTAGATAGTGAGCAAACTCATGTTTTAATAAATTGAGATAAGTTTCTGAATTTAATGTCTTGAGTATGGAAAAGTTAAGATTAATGGTCAGTGTATTTGAATCAAAAAATCCTAAGGTTTGGACTTTTTTTTCCTGATTATCTTCAAATGATTCAATCGTTAAAGGATAAAAATATCCATTAATTAGAAATCTTGATCTTCTAATATCGATTTCTGTTTCATTCAAAATAATTGTTCTTAAATCTCTTTTCGCTTTTTGATTAAACTTAAGAATCTCTCTAGAAAAGACTTTCACGCTTTATATTAAATCCCCAATGCTAATTGGTAAAGTAAGAGTCTATCCTAAAACCCTTTTCTAGAAAAAAGTTTTAGGATAGGTCCTAAGCATTAGGGAGATATTCTTAGAATTCTAAATCTACTGATTTGAGCCAATTTTTGAAATTACTGATATCTGCAGGCATGATCACTTCTACTGAGTTATCAGCGAGGGCGCCCATTTGATTAAGATACTTTTCTCCAAGCTTGAGATTATACGCTTTTTCTCCACCCTTTTCACTTATAGCAGATGAAATTCTTTTAATTGACTCTGCTGTTGCTTTTGCAATAGTCAGAATTTCTTCTGATTTTCCTTCTGCTTCATTGATTCTTTTTTGCATCTGTCCTTCGGAGTGATTAATCATCTCCATTTTACTACCTTCACTTTTATTAATTCTACTTTGTTTATCACCTTGAGCTTTAGCTATTAATGCTCTTCTATCTCTTTCTGCATTAACCTGTTTCTCCATAGCATTTTGCACAGAAGCTGGTGGCATAATATTTTTAATCTCATAACGGTGTACTCTTATGCCCCAAGTGTCTCCAGCTTGGTTAAGTACTTCTACTACTTTAGAACTAATCAGTTCCCTTTCTTCAAAAGTTCTATCTAGTAATAATGTACCAATAATTGATCTAGTAGTTGTTTGTGCTAGTTCAATAGCAGCAAATACAAAATTAGTTACTCCGTAACTAGCTTTTGATGGATCAATTACAGATAAATAAATGACAGCATCAACTACAACATTGACTTCATCTTTAGAGAAACAATCTTGAGGAGGAACATCTATAGTTCTTTCTTTAAGATCTTGAATAAAAGCAACTTTATCAATGAAAGGAATAAGCGCGTGAAAGCCTGCTTCTAGGGTTTTATGATACTTACCAAGTCTTTCTACTATATATGCTTTTTTAGTAGGGACCAATCTAATGGATTGAAAAAATTTAATAATGACAATTAAAAATAATCCACCCCAAAAGAAAAGATTAAAAAAGTCACTTAGACCAATATTAGAAAAATCCATTATTTACCTCCTGGGATTCTAGGCATTACTGTTTTGGAAACTTGAGAAGCCCCTTCAAAGAAACCTTTGATGTTCGCCATCTCTGAAGGCAGAACAGAGATTTTAGATTTATCCATAATTTTTCCTACTTCTCCGATAAATTGTTCTACTAATTGAAGTTTAACTGCTTTATCACCACCAGGAGTATTTACGGCCTCTGCAACTGTCCTAACTCCTTCAGCAGTCGCAGTCGAAATAAGTTCAATTTCTCTTGCTCTTCCTTTTGCTAGATTGATTTTAGATTGTTTTTCACCTTCAGATATATTTATTGCCTCTGTTTTTTCACCTTCAGATAAAATAATTCTATTTTCTTTAATAGCTAGAGCAAGAGTGATATCTGCTCTTTTTTCTCTTTCGGCTTCCATTTGTTTTTCTAATGTTGAAATAACATTAGAACTAGGTCTAATGTTTTTAATTTCATATCTTAAAACTTTTATTCCCCAAGAATCACTAGCTATATCAATCTCTCTCACGATTTTTTCATTTAAAGAATCTCTTTCACTAAATGCCTTTGATAAACTTAGCTTTCCAACTTCAGATCTCATTGTTGTCTGAGCAAGATTAACAGATGCGTTTTTATAATTTCCAATTCCATAACTAGCAAGTTTAGGATCAATTACTTTGAGATAAACTAATCCATCTATAGATACCTGCATATTATCTTGGGTGATACAAGTCTGAGGTGGAATATCAAAAACTTGCTCCCTTGCTTCATGAGTGTAAGCAACTCGATCAAAAAATGGGATTAAAAAGTGAATCCCTGGTTCTAGGACTTTTCTGAATTTCCCTAATCTCTCAACAACACTAAGTTCTCTTTCTGGAATAACTATTACTGTATTCCATAAAACGAAAAGAACGATGATTGTAAATACTGTAAATGCAGTAAACATTTTCTCTCCTTATTATTTAAGTGGACTAACAATCCATTTGTTTCCAACACGTTTTTTTATAATGGCTTTTTCACCTGCTTGGATTTCGTTTTCAGATTCTGCAACCCATGTTGATTCTCTAAAGCGAACTCTACCAGCAGTATAAGGTGTAATTTTTTCTATAACTTCAACTATACTATTGATGCTATCTAAATCTTCGTTAGTATTTTGAATACTAGAATCTCCTTCAAAATATTTTATAAATAAGCTTCTTAGGGCCAATAAATAGACAAGTGAAGAGATGAAAAATGTCAACAGTGCAGTGGTCATAGTTGTAATATGACCTGCCCATATCCCTCCAGCAACAGTAAGGCAGCCTAAGCCTAAGAAAATAATGACTCCACCTGGTAGAACTAGTTCTGCTAAAATCATGATGATCCCAGTAATGGCCCAAACATATAAACTGATCATGATAATTCCTTTGATTGAAAAAAATCTTTAATAAATGAAAAATTAGATTTTGTGACTTTAAGTTTTTCCGCACATTTCTCTAAATATTTTTCTTCTCTGAAATCAACTTCCTTATCAAAATAAGCTAGAAAAAATAAAAGCCATAAAAGAAAGTGCTTAGCAGGTAGGGGATAGAGCGATTCATGTAATTGGTCTGGAAAATATGGTTCTTCAAGATAGATCTTAATTTTACTAATCTCTTTAGCGCAATCAAAATGATTTAATAAGCTATCTCTAAGACTGATTTCACTTGGTAAAATCTTTGCATCAATTCCAATTAGGGAATTCATAAATTTAGCAGATTCTATAGCATATTTTTTTTTATTTGATTTAGAAAAATTTATGAGAATAATATCAAGTAAAGATAGTTCTAATTGTTTTTCTTTGTAATTTTCCAGGTGGGCCTTAATGATGGGATCTAATAAAATAATATTAGAGAATTTTTGATCCCATAATCCATTGATAGATCCCAAATCCAAAGAATGAGCTATTGATTCATACTTTCCAAACAAAGAATTTAAATCGGTTTTATAGAGATTAGCAATTTTTAAAGCAAGCTCAACTGGAATTTTCAATCTTCCTGTTTCATAATCTTTCATAGATAATTTTCTAATATTAAGTAATTCTTCGACTTGGCTTTGGGTGAAACCCGCTTTTTTTCTTGCATATTTTAAATTTTCTAGAAAATCCATGTGTACATATATGTACAATATCGAGATGGGCCTGTCAATGTAAAAGTACTTTTGCTTGTTAAGAAGTTTCATTTAATATTTTAGCTGTATATAAAATAATCACTATGTATTTTTGTAAGAATATTCATCAATTTATTCATTTCTATCCTATACTCTCGTTCATGAAATTGACGTATACGTTTCTTTTTGCCTGTTCTAGCTTATTTGCTCTTGAATCGAACTGTTTAAAGTTAAAAAAATGGAATGAAGTAAAATGTGAATATAAAGTTCATAGAGATTATTCAAAGTATCATGACATCATGACTTACAATGGTGCTCAAGATTTTAAAATTTTAGAAAACATGGAAAGTATCCAAGACAGTATTAATAATTCTGATTGGCTTTTAGATAGAAAAAATGATCAGGCATCATCACTTAGGGATAGATTAATTGATATTCCAAGTGAGATTAATGAAATAAACTTGGTGATTTTTTCAAGAAATAAAGAAGTGAAAGAACTTGAAGAAACCAGGAGTATTATAAATGATTCTAGCACTAGTAATCTCTCGTTATTTAAAAAAGCTTATTTGTTTTTAGAGAATAAAAAAAAAGAGTTGCAAGAAAAGTTTGATGTTAATTCAGAATCAAAAGAATTAATTACCAAAGAAGGTTTTTCTAATCATGTAAAAAGCTTTTTAAGTGGTGAGATCAAAATGATTTTATTTCCTGAAAATAGTTATCTGCTGGATGACGAATTAAAATTAGAACTCATTGATAAGATTGAAAACAAAATTAAAAGTTTGATTAATGAAAACTCTAAAGACTTTGAGGTGATCTCTGATTTGAAAAAGCTTAAGCTAGAAGGTCCTGAGATGTTGAAAAAATTAGACATTGAGTCATATAAGCTTTTAGTTTCAAGAGATAGTTTTAAGAGGTTATATTCTGATGATTCTGTAAAACATGAAGAATTTTTTCAATCTGAAAACCTGTTTTTCGAAGAAGTTAAATCATTAGGAGAAAGTGTGAATAAATACGCTAAGAAAAATCAGCTAAGTGAATGTCAAAAGGCCTGTGTTCTCAAGTGTATTTCTGCCAATCATTTTAAATATGAATGGGGAAGTAGCCATGTTTTTCAAGAAGTCTCAAGTCTTGCCTCGAATATTAGAGAAAAAAAAGGACAATGTGCAGACTTTAGCTACTTTTATGAATTGTTATCTGAAGGTGCAAAGCTAAATTCATCAGTCGCAAGAATTGATGATCTCCTATATATTAATGGAAAAGGAGAGGAAGAGGTAGGTTCTCACGCTGTGAACTTATTGTCTTTTAAGGATGGGGATTATCTTATTGAACCTCAAGCGAATGATTGTACTTTCTATCAGCTTTCAAATTAATTCAACTGTTAATCTGAAATGATTCTAAGGCAAGTTACTGACCTATAGGATTATTTTGATTTTTAGTTTCTGTATATCTTTGAATTGTGGATCAGTTTTACGATTAATATTCTTATCAAAATTTGACTCTGTGATTTATTAAAGTTATGAAAGGGCATGAGAATATTAACTTTATCTTTTCTTTTAATCTCTTGCTCAACCCTGACGTCATTGAATAAAAAAACAGGGACAGTTAAACTTTCTAAATTAAGCAAGAATGCAAAAATATCAGAGCAAGATAAGAATCTTAAATTAAAAAGAAGAGTAACTTTTTATCATTCTCCATATATTACTACTATAGACCTTGTACCTACTGTCGGTGATATCTCTATTCAAGATGGCGTAAATGAGAAGAACTTTCCTTTTTTGAAAGAAAAGCTGTCGTGCTTTGAAGTGTATATTGATTCGAACTCTGAAGCATCGACTAAATCTGAAAGTTGGAAATTTATTATAAAAAACAAATTTAAGTCCTATCCAGCTCAGCTACAAGGAGTCAGTGTTCAAGGATTATCTCAAGGTGGTAGATTAGGAAGTGGAACTATCAATCATATCTCAAGAGCTTCTAGACAGAGGTATGAGGCTAAATCTATTATCTGTTCAAAAAAAATTGATCTCACTAAAGGATTTGAAGTAACGGTAAATCCTAGCTTTTCTAGTGAGGAAGAACTCTCTTGGCTTGTTTTAAATTAGATTTCTTCTAAATATCTAGTTTTTAGTCACTTTGAAAACTTTACTTAGTTAATTATTTCCTTATCACCTATGTGTTATAAATTACAAACTTAAGGATTTTTTATGAACAAATTAATTTATGCATTTCTTTTGTTATCTGGTCTTATTTTCCCGCAGGAATCTATATTTTCAAATTTATCTCAATCTTCAGAGTTAATGCCTGTGAATGGTAAATATGCTGGTCAATATGTTGAGAATATCGATAAGAGAACTCCTGTGTTGCTATCTTTTAAACAAAAAAGTGCACTAAATCTTGATCCCGATGATTTATATATTGCTAATATCAAACATCGTGGAAAGTTTTATATTGCTAAATTTAAAGGGGTGACTGTTGATAGTGAGAATAACTTTAAAACAATCAATTCTGTGACTGAGAGTGTTCATTATATTAAAGAAAAATGGAATGCCGGAAAAAGACCTGAGATTCAAGAACTAGAAGCACATTCAAGTTTATTAATTAAATTCTTGGAAGGTAATGGCTTGGAACTTGTCATTGATCAAATTGATTTTGAGGAGTCTGGGTATCAGTTAAGTTCAACAATGAAGCCAGTACTTTTAAAAGAAATAGTAATATCCCTAGAAGCCATAAGGGGAATGGATAGTTTAGATGCTGCTTTTCTTCCAGATGGTATACTTGAAAACTTTGCTTTAGGAATAAGAGTTTATTCAGAGACTGAGCGAGTTGAAAGAAGAGGTGGAGACCTTTCATTATATGAAGATGAATTTTTTCAATTAGACCTTACTCAAGTAAAGTCTACAGTTTTTGGTCCATTAGATATAGGTGGAGTACTTTTATATAATGCTTTAAAAGTAAGTAGTGATGTTGAAAGATCCCAGCCTTATACTTTGTTTTCTAATAATTGCACGAATAGATTGTTTGATTTATTAAACTTTTCCCTAGTTTTAGTTAAGGATAATAAAAGCATTGAAGAAGATTTGATTGAGGGAATGAAAAAGAGTATTGAAGTAGAAGGAGTTGCTATTCTTGATTTTATGGAAGAGCTTTCAATTTCAAAGATTAAAGATATTGATAATTCTATGATAGAAGCTATGACTAATGATCTTTTTGTACTTTTTAAATTAATTAGAGAGAATAGGAATATTCTTTCAAGCTTTATTCATTCGAACAATCTTGTTGGGGATTATAAGAAGGCCAAAGAATATCTATATTCATTTCCAATTTTTATTGAAGATCATTTAAGTGCTAGAGGTTTAGTATTATCTAGGGAAGTTGTGACTTATGAGTGATTTTAATGTCTTTCGAATTAGATTTTTCGATTGATGTATATTAGTTGGTCAGTATCTGCAATTTAATGATGTTGTTATTTATTTGAGAGAATGAAGTTTAGTCTCTTTTTATGCTATTTTCTTTTAACATTCTGATAATATCTTGAATTTTGATCATTCCTATTTTTTTCGATTTCAATTTTCCTGATTCCGTTATTCTCATCTTTGTTTAGTTCCCTGCATTTTGTAATGTCTAGACCATCATGATACCAAGAACTTTGCCATTTTAAATTTCCATAATTATCCAGAAGATTTAAGTTTTCATCCTTGTCGCTGCATCCCTTTATAATCATGATGAATTTCTCGGAAGAACTTCCAACAATTTTAAACTCACAATTAGGAGCAAGGATTTTTTTGTCTAAAATTTGACTCGATAAATTTAAATATCCTGATCGTATCTCAGGACTTTTGTAAGAGGTAATTAAAAATTTGATTCCACGTTCAATCAAACTTTCATTGCCACCCATGGGTTCAATTTCTATTTTTAAATACTTTTTAGCTTCTTCATTTTTAATGAGCTTTTGAAAACTAGATACTAGCTCATTTTGTACACATTCTTGATTGAATCTAAATTCTGCAAATGAATAAGAAGAGAATATAAGAACACTTATATATAAAATAAATTTCATGAGTTAATTGTAAATGGAATATGAGTAAAATGATAATTTTAGGATCTTTAAGATTCAACTAGCAAATTATGTTGCAAGTTTGATGTGAAATGAAAAGTATCCAGGTGAAAATAAAGTTTTACTTAGAGATTGCCGCTTTAAAATACTCTCTATTCATCCTAGCAATATTAGTTAAATTAATACCCTTAGGACAACTTGCCTCACATTCAGCTGCATTAGTACAATTCCCAAATCCAAGTTCATCCATTTTATTTACCATGGCCTGAGCTCTCTCAGCAGATTCAGCTTTACCTTGGGGTAAAAGTGCCAGTTGTGAAATTTTTGCAGAAGTAAAAAGCATCGCAGAAGCATTTTCACAACTTGCAACACATGCGCCACATCCAATACAAGCAGCCGCATCCATAGAAAGATCAGCATTTTCTTTTCCAATAGGGATCGCATTACCATCTGGTGCGTTTCCAGCATTCATCGAAATAAATCCACCTGCTGCAATGATTTCATCAAAAGCAGATCTATCTACCATTAGGTCTTTATGAACAGGAAATGCTTTTGCTCTAAATGGTTCTATAACGATTGTATCACCATCATTAAAACTTCTCATATGAAGCTGACAAGTCGTCGTGAGTTTTTGAGGACCATGAGCTTCACCATTAATCATTAATGAGCACATTCCGCAAATTCCTTCCCTGCAATCATGATCAAAAGCTACCGGATCATCACCTGAAGTAATGAGTTCTTCATTGAGCATATCTAGCATTTCTAAAAAACTCATATCTGGGCTTACATTGCCAAGTTTATAATCTTGAATGGAGCCTTTAGCATCTTTATTTTGCTGTCTCCAGATTTTTAAATTAATGTTCATGGTTGTCGTTGTACTCATAAGTTTTCCTTACTTATAACTTCTTGTCGTCAGTTTTACGTTTTCAAAAACTAATTCTTCTTTATGCCTTGTCGGTACTTTATCATCGCCTTGATATTCCCAAGCAGCAACATGGGTAAAGTTTTCGTCGTCTCTTTTGGCTTCATTTTCTTCAGTTTGATATTCAGCTCTGAAGTGACCGCCACAAGATTCATTTCTAGTGAGGGCATCTCTTGCCATTAGTTCACCAATTTCAAGAAAGTCAGAAACTCTAATTGCTTTTTCAAGTTCAGTATTAATTCCCTTATCACTTCCAGGGACAGACACATCATTTTTGAATTCTTCTCTGAGCTTTTGAATTTTGGAGATTCCTTCCTCTAGGCTTTTTTCTTCTCTACTCATCCCAACATGCTCCCACATGATCTTCCCGAGTTTTTTATGAATTGACTCAACAGTCTGAGAACCTTTAGTTGTCAGTAAAGAGCTAATTCTATTTTTAGTATTTTGAAGAGCATCTTTATAAGCTTGATGATCAGTTGTAATTGACTGATCAATCATATTAGAAGCGAAGTAGTTTCCGATAGTATAAGGTATAACGAAATATCCATCAGCAAGTCCTTGCATTAAAGCACTGGCTCCAAGTCTATTGGCTCCGTGATCTGAAAAGTTTGCTTCACCAAGAATATGAAGTCCAGGAATAGAGCTCATTAAATTATAATCAACCCAAAGTCCTCCCATCGTATAGTGAACAGCTGGATAAATTCTCATTGGTACTTGGTAAGGAGACTCATCAGTAATTCTTTGATACATCTCAAAGAGATTTCCATACTTTCCTCTGATAGTATCTTCACCGTCTCTTTTAATTGCATCTGCAAAATCAAGATAGACAGCAACACCTGTTGAACCAACTCCGTGACCAGCATCAACTTGATACTTAGCATTTCTACTAGCAACATCTCTAGGAACCAAGTTTCCAAAACTAGGATAAATTCTCTCTAAATAATAATCTCTTTCAGATTCAGGAATATCATTTGGAGATCTGTTATCACCTTTTTTCTTTGGAACCCAAACCCTTCCATCATTTCTTAAGGACTCACTCATAAGTGTAAGTTTTGATTGATTCTCCCCGTGAACCGGAATACAAGTAGGGTGAATTTGAGTGAAGCAAGCATTAGCAAACATTGCTCCTTTTTTATAAGCCTGCCAAGAAGCTGTCGCATTAGAGGCCATCGCATTAGTTGATAAGTAATAAGCATTACCATAACCACCAGTGGCCAAAATAACTGCGTCTGCATGATAAGTTTCTAATTCACCAGTTAAAATATTCCTAACGACTATTCCTCTTGCTTGTCCGTTGATGACAACAAGCTCAGTCATCTCTCTTCTGGTATAGAGTTGAATTTTTCCTTTAGAAACCATTCTCATCATTGAAGAGTAAGCACCTAAAAGGAGCTGTTGTCCTGTTTGTCCTCTGGCATAAAAGGTTCTTGAAACTTGGGCCCCACCAAAAGATCTATTAGAAAGATATCCACCGTATTCTCTTGCAAAAGGAACACCTTGAGCTACACATTGATCGATAATATTATTCGAAACCTGAGCTAGTCTATAGACGTTAGCTTCTCTTGATCTATAATCTCCACCTTTAATAGTGTCATAAAATAATCTCCAGACACTATCACCGTCATTGGGATAATTTTTAGCAGCATTAATTCCACCTTGAGCGGCAATGGAATGAGCTCTTCTTGGAGAGTCTTGGATACAAAAACTTTGAACATTATAGCCAAGTTCTGCC
>JAHDHG010000046.1 GCA_020631435.1 Bacteriovoracaceae bacterium
GAGATATATCAATTAATTCTCTTTCAACTGGAAGTAAACCAACAGGAATATGAGTCGTGCTTATTTCCTGACCATCTTCCAAGATATATGCTCTTTCTAAAACATTCTGAAGCTCTCTAATATTTCCGGGCCAATTATATCTAAAAAATATTTCATATACTTCTTTGGACACTGCATTTATTCCTTTTCCCATCTCAAGATTGAACTTATGAAGTATATTTTCACATAACATTGGAATATCTTCTTTTTCTTTCTCAAAGGAGGGATAGGAATATGAAAAACTTTTAATCTATATAACAAATCCTCTCTGAAGGTTTTATTTGCAACTAAATCATCTAAATTATCATTTGTGGCAGCTACAATTCTAATATCAAGATTAATTTGGTCGCTTCCCCCTATTCTCTGAATAAATCTTTCTTGTAAAACTTGTAATAGTTTAACCTGAATATTGGAAGATACAGTTCCTATCTCATCGAGAAAAATTGTTCCTTCATTAGATAGAGTAAACTGCCACACAAAAAGAGTAATATTAGTTCGAAACAAATCACTGATCATCTATAAAAATCTGGCCCAATAATTGCTTATGTTAAAAACATGACTATCGAAAGAATGAATTTATACTTCAATTTAATTAAGGCCTCTTATAGTGATAGGAATTGTGTTATTATAGTTACATACACAGATTTCAAGACAGTCGTCATTCTTAGAACAAAAGGAAAATCATATTCCATGTTTCAGCAAGGATTAGATTCTAGCACCTTAGAAAGATGTTTCGAGGATCATCTAGCCATTCAAAATGGAACTTCATGTTCTGAACAAATCATTTAAAAAGAACTATGGGTTCTGATTCAATAAAATTCCAATAGCTCAATTGTAATTATTTTAATCTCCTTCAGGCATTAAAATTGCTATTAAGCCTATGAGAAATTTGTCAAAGGAGATATAAATGGCAAAAAAAGTACAAAGTGATAATCAAAAGTCCAAAGGAAAGAAGAAAGGGACAAAGACAAAATCTAAAATAGAAAAAAAACCTGTCCATCCTTCTGAATCCTAAACTGCAACAGGAGGGAATCTTAAAAGGTTCCCTCCTAAATCAAGGCCCTTCTAAGATAATATATATATATCAAAATTAGAACTTTCTAAAAAAACACAAAGATAGTTTTTATTGCTAAAACCTGGTCATGACTTTTTTTATACTTTTGCTTCTTAATTCAAAAAGATGATAATTCCAATAGCTTTATATATGATACAAAACAACCACTGTTAACTTTAACTTATATTTTATTTTACTAGCTTAGAAAAATTCTCTTGAAAGAGTTATTCAATTAAATTCAAAAAATGTAATAATTAAGTTCATAAAAATTTGTTTTTTATAAATTTTGAGAACTAGGAGTTCATTTTAAAAAATCTTAGTTAGCTTTTTTAGTTTTGAGCTTGGCATTGTTATTGCTTACAGGATGATATGGAAATTATATATAAAAGAAAATCTCAAAATAGCGACATTGTAAAAGATATAGAGGGAGTAATTCTTCCATGCTCTTGGGAGGAGGATAGAATATCAATTTATACATTTAATCAAGATGAATTTTTAATTGACAATGATGAAATGGGAAGAGAGTTGATAGCGTTAACTTACGAGAGGATAAAAGTATCTGGGGAGCTTAAGGTTCTAATTAATGGAATAACAATAAATAAAAAAAGAGTCATAAAATTAATTGAATTTACCATTATTTCTTAGCTAAAGGTTAATTTTCGAGAAGCAATTATTAAAGCTTTTATATGGCTTTGAATATCAAAGTAAATGTCTCTATTTTTTTTAGTGAATCAATTGTTAAATCAAGTATATAAGTAACTCAGATAGTTCTCTTAAAAAAAATAATCTTAGTATAGTTTTGATATTAAAAACTTAGAACCAACTCTTCATAAAAATAGTACTTTGAGTTCTATTTTCATGAACAAAGCTAAAACTTTAATACTTCAACTTGGCATTACATTTGCTCACTTGAATACGATTTAAGAAAAGGAGAAAATATGACTAAATCACTATTTAATTTATTGCTTTTACCTTTAGTACTTGGCTCAGTAATAGGTCTTTCAAACGACTTTGATGACAATGAAACTATCGCTGCAGAAGAATATGAGTCTCCTCAGATTGTAGATGAAGATCAAGATGAAAGAAATCTCATTGATCCAGAAGAAAGTGATTTCCCAGAGATGGAGGAAGATTCCGCAGAAGATGAAATTGTGGAGAGCAAAGAAGACGAAAATGAAGCTCCAAGAATTGCTGAGGTTGTTCAACCCAAGAAGAAATGGTGGCAATTTTGGAAATAAGCTTTTTATTCTATTGAGGGGAGAAATCCCCTCTTTCTTAGGAGAGAAAAATTATAGAAATTGAAAAATTAGTATCTAAGATGATGGAAATGAAGGGAAAAGCTAGATTGTGGTACTGGATGACAAAGGTTCATACCGAGGACATAAATTACAATTTACACTCAGCACATAGGTAATACTTTTGAGCTAAATTAATACTCACCATTTAGCAAAAGAGTTCATTAAATCACTCAAACTATCTTTTATTTACATCTATTAAGATTACTACAATTCACAATTAACTTAAAATCTTTTCATTTACTTCAACATCCAAATTAATTATTTTTTTAAACATAAGGAACTGTTAATGAGAATCATACCTATCTATCTATTTTTTCCTATTCTTTGCTTCACTCAAGATTGGGGCCTAAATTTCAAACCACTCAAAGAAAAAGACCTCACTTTTAGAATTGGAACAAGGCTCCAAGGAATTGCTGAATATAACTCTTATTCAAAAAATGACTCTCTGGATTTTTATGCCAGAAGAATGAGACTTCAAGTTCTTAGTACGATTTACAAGGATTGGAAGATTTATTTTGATATCAGAAATGATAATTCGAACAAAGAATTTGATGGAGAGGGAAAGTTTAAATTGGGTGATGGATATCTTCAAATTCCTTTATCGTCTCAATCAAATTTAAAACTCTTCAGATCTAAAGTAGATCTATCTTACTCTCAGACTGTAAGCTCATCGAATTTAATTCATCTCACAAGATCTCAAATCTCGGGTACTGCTTCGAACTTTGTGAGTCAATCAAGACGAGCCACTAATATTCAGTATAATTTAAAAAATAAAAATATTAATTTCCAGGCAGTACTCGGTGATGGTATTTCTGATAAGAACTTAAAAGATAGCAAAGGTAATTCAAGTTCAGATATTATGTCACAAGGACCAATGATTGGCTCAAAAGTGAGATACTTTTTTTTAGGCGATGCTAGAAAGAAAATAAAAGAAACCAATCATTCAAAGGAAAAATCAATTAGCCTAGGCGCAGGCTACTTCTCACTTTTAAATCTAAAATTTAAAAACTCTAGTAATCAAATCATCAAATCAGACAGAGGACTTTTTAACTTAGAGTTAGTGTTTCATCTGAATAACTTAACATTCATTAATGAATTTTTTCTTTTCAATGGGCTTTTTAAAGATTTCACAATTGATAAAAGTCACAGAGCACATGGTTTTTACTCAATAGTAAATTATCAGATTGGAAACTTTTCAATATTTTCAAGATATGAAAGGACAGAGTCTAAAATTAATCATAAACATGACGGATATCTCCTTGGGTTTAATTATTATATTAAAAAGAATAAAATTAGAATTGGTCTAGCTGGTTCCCTAGATGAGAGAACACTCTTTAACCAAGAAGTTAAAGAGAAAAATTTATCATCTAATATAATGATTCATTATTAAAAGTTCCATGAAAGAGCAAGGCCAGATCCTTTATCATTAAAGATAGGTGACAGAAAATATCCATTTCCCTTTTCA
This sequence comes from Bacteriovoracaceae bacterium, assembly GCA_020631435.1. GTDB lineage: Bacteria > Bdellovibrionota > Bacteriovoracia > Bacteriovoracales > Bacteriovoracaceae > JAHDHG01. Next base: position 3,857 of record JAHDHG010000046.1, read on the forward strand.
TAATTATAATGAGTTCCCCATCCATACGCAGTACCAATTGTTATGCCAAACAACACGTCATGCAAATAATGAAAGTCATCATTAATTCTACTAATTGAAATAAAAGCAGCGGCCAAGTAAGCTCCAGTTCCCCAATACCAACCATGTCTTGCCGTCACAACTGATGCGAAAGCAAAAGAAGCAGAGGAATGCCCTGATGGAAAAGAGTTTTTATCGTCTGGATAACCAGGTCTTCTCTCATCAATAATATTCTTTAATACAAAAGTGATCCCTGTTGTATATAAAGAAGCTTTTGCCATATGTTCACCACTTTTAAGATACTTGTCATTTTCCCCAAAATATCCAATTGCTAATGCACCTAGACTGTAAGTTGCATTTAAATAACCTCTTCCAAGAGCATCGCCTATTAGGCCATACTTACCGAAAGGTTGCGCCGAAGAAATAGACTCTCTTTTTCTATAAGGCTGTGGATTTTTATGTAGATAAACCATTGCAGTAGCTAATGAGCCTGCAAAAGTAATATATTTTGCATCAGTGGTTACAGGACTAATCAAGTCATCATACCAAGCTTCGGAAAATAAATTATTCGAAAAAGTCAGAATAAGAAAAACAAATATCGATAAAGTCTTCAAAACAGAATCCCCCATTTCGCAGAGATCAGATTCTCTTGAATTTGAAATTCTATATTTTCACTTGGACTATCTTCAATTGAATTAAAAGAAGTTTCTTTTCTTATTGCACTAAGCTCTATGTAGTTCTTTTGATTAATTTGATACTTGGAATTAAATCCATAATGCCAAATAAATCCTTTATCACTCTCTCTTTTGTAAAGACGATTTGAAGTATTGTAATCAGTGGTAGATGAATAACCCAATCTACAATGAAAAGATATCCTGTTAAATATCACTCCTGGATTAACGATAAAACCAGCTTCTGTATAAGGCTCTGTTTCATCAATAGTATTATTATTTAATCTTAACTCTCTTTTCCCATAAAGCCTGGCATAAAATTCTCCCGCAAGTTCAAATTTCTTATTTATATATGAAAATAAATATCTTGCAGTACCTATATGTCTTCCTTCTGAAAAACTCGAAATTTTAGGATCGAATAATTTAGGCCTATAAGTTATCTCTGCAGCATGTTTAAAGCCTTTTCCTGAAAAAGCAAGCCATTTCCTAACACCTAATATTGGTTCTTTAAATCCATTTGGAGTTGATTCATTTGTCGGAATAAAAGAAAGTTCTTTCCTATACTTTTCTTTAAAATCTCCCCCAACAAGATAACTAAAACTAATATTAAACTCATAACCAGATTTGTTTCTTCGAGTAAAATCAATTTCAGCAATATTTCCTTTAATTTGAATTTGATCTATAGCAATTTCATCTCTTTCATAATCTGCAGTTACATCAGAATAGCTATACCCAACTTTAATAAGATTCGATTTATCTTCTAACTCAAAGTAAAAAGGAAGGTTGGAAGAAGCATAAAGAGAATGAAATATAAAAAAAATCAGAATAATTTTCATAAATAAAGAATAATTCTATAAATGTAAGCTTCTTTTGAAAAGTTAGTTTCAAGTATAATTTATTTAATTAATGCTAAATATTTCTAAATATCGCCACTAAGTGTAAGACCGCTTTTAGCATAAGAAGGAATAGCTTTATCGAAGTTTGAATTATTTAAGGTCTTTAAGAATACTTTTTAACAACTATGCTCAAAGAAGAAGTAGGAATGTTAAACATGATAAGAGTTTATCCTGATGTTAATTATTAAATATACCACCAAAATATTTAGCTAAACCTTATCACTTATTCTTTTAAATGAACAATCGCTTTTATATTAGCACTCCATACCCCAGAAGCATGATCACCACCAGAAACTTCAATAACATTCACACCTTCTATTAGATAAGTTGAAGCACCTGCACTTTGATCATGATCTCCAAAACTAGCTTCAACATTTATTTTAAAGCTACCTCTTTTGGTTTTAAATATTCTGATATCAACATAATCTAATGACAAATCCAAAGGAAGACTATTAATAGAGATATCTTTTGCCGAATTCACTAAAAGCATCTCGCCATATTCATCTTCTTCAAGAACCCAATTCGTGTCCTCAAGATCAGCTTCTGAAATTTCCAGAAACTCATTATAAACTTTAGCTTCAATTCGATATGAAACTTTGTTTTGAGCAAATATTGAGAACCTAAAAAAAAGTAAAAGTAATAATAGTTTCATTAAAATCCTTGTTAAAATCTTATAAATTTTTCAACAGTAATATCTTTATTGTTATATGATCTATTTTTATAAGTGATCAAAAGTTCGTTTCGATTGTTACCAAAACTCATATTCCCTTTAAAAAGATTGGAGTAACCACCTCTTCCACTTGAATGCCATACCTTAATGTAATCATTATCTATAACTTCACAATTCTCACGTCTTCCAAAATCAACCCTATCGTTTGTATACTCTTCAATGTAAACATTACAACTGCTAGTTTTAGAAATTTCTAATGTTAATCGAGTATAACTTACATTTCCGAAGTCATCTGACTTCATGTTGTAGTCTTGAATCCAGGTTCCCTCAAAATCAAAGGAATCTTCTTCACATCTTGAAATTATATGAGACTGAGTGATCAAATCGTTAGGACCATCATAAATTTCATACTTTAGCTTTTGCTTGCCAACATACCAAGTATTCATAACTTCGTATTCACCACCAAAGAAGTCATAATCATTTAGACTATTAATTAAATCAATAGTTTCTTTTCTATCCCCAGTGAAGCAAATTGATCCATGAAAAACTTCAGTCTGGCAATTTCCCCAAAAAACTTCAAGATCATTTAATTTGTCTTCAGAATCATCAGAAAAGTTAATTGTCCTATCTAAGTCATCGACGCACTGAATTGAGGCAGGGAAAACATTAACCGCAAGAAATGAGATAAAAAGAGGTAAAAAAATTTTCATCTTAGCTCCTAGCATATTTTTTTTAGTTACCTCTTAGCAAGTCCAATTCTCTTTGTAAATCATTGAAGAAACTACTCAAATAGTCGTTTAATTAGCAAAAAAGAGCATATTTAAAAAGTTTTAAATTAATCAGATTTCTAATTAATCATATCAATAATCAAATCATCGGACGTTGATAATTTAAAAGCAGAAATATGAATATACTAAAGAAACTTCATAAAAGCACTTACTGATATATTATTCCCTTAAAGAATAATCTACTTTCTTAAAAAGCTATCCAAAATAAAGAATCGATAACTCATAATTAAAAAAACCATCATACAAAAGGAGCAAATGATGACAAAGTTAATTTCAATAATAATATTAGCCAGCGCATTTAACTTAAAGGCCTCTGAGATCTTCTGCTCTCCAGACCCTAGTGACACAAATACTATGTCTGAAGGACACTTAATTTTAAAGATCAATGAAGATAAAAGTGTATCTGGAAAACACATTAACTTATCTAACCATAAAGTTTCACTCTTAAATTTTAAAAAATCTGAATGTGTAATTAATGAAGCCATCTCAATTAGATGCCTTATAAGAGCAAGGAATAATCATGGAACATCAACAATGAGTTCTTTGGATATTTCATTAACGAATTCAAATGGCAGAATTCATAGCTATGTGCCTTTAGCAGTTCATAAAATTAACTGTGTTGAATTAAAAATAGATTAATAAACTCAAAGCCAGATTTCAATCTGGCATTATCACTTAAGGCCAAATCTTAAATCTATAAGACTCCTCTATTTTCTCATCAAGAATCTATCAAGAAACTAATGTTTCTTTCTAGGAATACCAATTATTCCGAGAGAAATATTCTTCATTTACCTCTTCTTAATTAATTTATTATTTCAAGGAAGTAACAAACTCGATCACGAGGATCACTTTCATTAAGGAGATAAAATGAAAAAGATTTTTTTATTATTAACAGCAATCTTAACATCTAGTGCATTTTCCCTCACGATCTGGTGTGATAACGGTGCCTACCCTCACGGTCATAAAAACAAATCAATTGATAAGTTTGAAATTGATGCTTTTATTTTCAGAGGAGAACCAAGGTCTGTTATTTCTAGCATGCTACTTGATGTTAAAAGTCGTGAAGTCATCTCACAATCAAAAGGATCAATCACTAATATTGAAATAAATGATCTAGACTTAGGAGTACAACTAGTCTTTTCTAATTTAAATGGAGGCAAAACAAAGTACAATATTATTGAAAAAGACGGAATCTTAATGCGAGAATTCAAAGTATCTACAAGATTAGGAGCATCCAATCCTCCTTTGAAGTTAACAACTGTTACACAATTTGAATGTACTGAGAACGAAGCAGATATCTTTGATTTATTCTCAAGAACGGTTGAAAGATCTGTCCATTAAACCTTTCAAGGTCTTGGAGGACTGGTTTCCAGTTTTCTGAGACCCTTTACATTATGCATGATAGGAATACCTACCTTGCTCTTTAGCTCATTGCTCACTTTGAAAAAACTGATAAAAATAAACTTAAATAAGGAGTAATTTCATGAATCTAATTTCAAATGCAATATTCTTAGGAATAGTCGCAGGGTTTGTTCCTTCACCTCATACTCATTATTGTCATGAAATCACTAGATCTAAAAAACCTCTACTGCTTTTCTATGCTATCCTTATCGGAATATTCATTGATCTTTTTATCATTTTTACTTTTAAGCTAATAGAAATCCCTAAATTCATGATCAGCTCTATTTTAATTATTGGGATAATTTATTTCATCCAAACTGCGTTAAAATTATTAAAGGCCACTGACTCTAAATCAAGCTTCGCTTTTTCACTTAAAAATTGTGCTAAATCACATCTTTTAAATCCAAATCCATATCTGTTTTGGTTATTTATTGGTGCTATATATCTCAAGAACATAAATGCTTTAATGTTTGTAAGTATATTTCTGAGTGTAATGGTTATATCAAAACTATTACATATCCTCATTTTACTTATTGTTGAGAAAAAGCTAAAAAAAGCCAATTTTATTGGACTTAGAAATAAGTTTTTAAGCGTAGCTTTCTTATTTTTAAGCATTAAATTTTGTATAAAATCAATAGAGATAATTCTTTGATTTTAAGGAGTTAATTATGAAATTCTTAGTCTTATTTTTATCATCAAGTTTATTTGCTTCAAATGTAAAAACTATAGAAGCTTGTGGTTGGTTAAACTTAGAAAAAAAGACTTCCAAATCAAAAAATCTTAGCTTTGTTTTACATAACTTTGATAAAGATCAAAGATTTATTCTAAATAATAAGAATCTGACAGAAGATCAAAGAACAGAGTTTACAAATGTAATAAACGAAGCGAACGCCCTTGAGATTTATCCAAATGCTTGTATAGAAGGAGATTTCAAATTTATTAATAATTCTAATATTACTTCTACGAATAATCTAAGTACTCTAAAAGCTCAACCTGTAGAGCTTGATGAAATAGAATATTTATATAGAGAAATTAAATAATTTTGAATCTTAACTTTGATCATTTACTGAGAGATGAATTTAATTATTTCTTAAAAATAGTTAAATTTGGAACTCTATCTAAAGCTTCTGAGAAATTAGAAATTGGACAACCCTCTTTAAGTAAAGCTCTTTCAAGGTTAGAAACTAAGATTAATTCAAAACTGTTCTTCAGAACAAGATCTGGACTACAGTTAACACCTGAGGGTGAAAATCTTTATCAAAGAATTAATTCATTAAAAGATCTTTTTTCAACTTCAGAAGGCAACACTCATGACCTTTGGGGCGAATACAAGATTGGCCTACATAATGCTATTGCTCATTTTCTAACACCGCGATATTTATCTAAACTCTTATTAAAATATCCAAGCTTAAAATTAAAAACGATGTTAATGGAATCTAGAAAGGTTGTTGAATATGTTTGTAAGGGAGACATTGATTTAGGAATAGTAGTAAACCCTAAACCTTTGCCTGATTTAGTAATAAAGAATATTACATCTGAAAAAAGCTATTTATATGGAAAAAATGAATCTTCTAATATTTTGTTTTACAACTCTGAGATGGTTCAGATCTTGAGTAATATTTCAAAGATTAAGAACATCTCAAGCTTTGATAGAATAGAAGCAATTGACGATTACGGGCTTATTGCTGAGCTCGTCAAATCAAAATCTGGCGTGGGACTGCTTCCAGAGAATTTGGCAAATTCGTATGATCTCAATAAGTTTCACGAACAAGAGCTTTTGAATGTAGATATTTCTTTAGTTTATAGATATGAGCTTACATCTAACTCTGTTTCTAAGCTATTAATTGATCAATTTTTTAATCATATTGCTTAAGTTTAATTATCACGTTTTAATTAAGATTATAATTAATTTCAAGAAACATTTTCGAAATTATTTTTTATCCAAAAACATAAGTATAATTATGAATTTCTTATCATCCTTAGAACTAGACACTGGCAATCCTCATATTTAGAGTTATAATCTAAAAAAGGATAATGTAATGGATACTATTATCATTAAATATTCAAATAGTTTCTTTAAATACTTTGGGGTATGTATTCACTGGGCTTGGATCTTCCTTTTTCATCTTATATTTTTACAAATATGAAAAAAATTCCATCAACACTTTCAAGGATTACTTCGTACCATTTATTTTTATGACCATACTGATATCAGGACTTTTAATGTTCTTCAGTGATTATAAATTGAAGTCAAGATATCAAAGGATTGGCTATTTCATGAAAGTAAGTGAAAATGGTATATACCAATACCATAATGATGATTTCTATGAATTTAATGACTATAATTTTTCATTACTATCTCCTAGGAAAAATAGAATGACTAAATCTTCTTATATGAAGATTATCTATAAAGAGTTAAACAAATTAGAAATCGTTATAAAATTAGACTTTGCTGAATCTACTGAAATGATAGAGAAGTCTGTAGAACTTTTATCTCGAGAGCAAAACAAAGAAAAAAGAAGAGAAATTTTCAATGATTTCAAACTTAAAATGCAAAATCCAAAATAGAAACTGACTATATATTCGTCACAAAGCTTTAATATCCAAAGTGATCATTTTTTTTACACCAAGTAAAAAATTTATGTAAATCCCACTGAGTATTAATTCTTGGTATAAAAAAAATATGAAAAAATTTATAATTATCCTCTTTTTATCCCCTTTCTTATATGCGCAAAGTACAGATAGAAAAACTCACAAAAGCATATATAGAATAATAAATGACCCTAAAGAAGCAGTTTCTATTCGATATTCGATGTTAAAAAACATGGATAGACGACTCTATAGTTCAAAATACATTTTTCATAAAGATGATGCTGCAATGGCTTCTCTTTACTTGATGAGAGAAAAAGCAAAACAAATAAATATGAAGTATTGCGGTCACGAACAAACGTGTAAAGAAGGAGCTGATTTTAGATTATTAATTGATCGGATCGGCAAAGGATTTAAATTTACTCCTCATGAAGTCGTTCTATATTTAGCTCAATATGGAATTAGATTCAAATACTATAATGACTTCGCAAATTCTGCAGCAGTAAGAGTTAGAAAATTACTTGGGACAGCTACTAAAATGATTCCTCATCGATTACACGACAAACTGTTTATTACAGATCATGAATATATGTTAACAGGTGGAAGAAACATTCAAGATGCTTATTTTGATCATGGGGAGATGACTTATGTAGACAGAGATGTATTTACAAATAAAGGTGCTGCAGAGTCTTCTGCTATACACTTTTTAAAGTTTTGGAATAATATAGCATCTACTCCAATTAACTCAAAAGGGCTAAAGACAAGAGCAGCATGTGTTCAAAGATATTATATCTTTGACATAGATGATTGCTTCATAAGAATGATTAAAGAAGGTAAGAAGAAAGTAGATTCCTATGAGTCAAAGATAAAGAAGCTTTTAGAAAAATCTAAAGCTAATCATAATTTAGTTAATGAAATCTTAGAAACTGAAAAGGAAGTTGAGACTCTATTCGTCGGAGACAAATTAAAAGCGAATGGAACTTATGAAGCAGGACTCTCTCCTTATCTCTATGAACTCGCTTCAAATGCAAAAAAGAATATAATCATCCAAACTCCTTATTTTGTTCCGTCAGATATCTTGTTTGAACTATTTGAAAAAAAGCTGAATGAAGGAGTAAAAATTATTATTCATACCAACTCTCTTTCTTCAACTGAAAACAATCCATCATGGGCCGGTTATTGGAAGTATAGAAAAAAGCTCATGGAAATTGGACCTATTTCCAATAAGATTAAACTCTATGAATACTTTGGTGATCAAATGAATAGTGGACTTGGAAATAATCTACATGGGAAATCAGGAACGATTGATGATGAAATTGCTATCATCGGAAGTTACAATTTAGATAACCTATCACATCTTTACAATACAGAGGTGGCCCTATTTGCCTTTGATAAAACTAAAGCTATGGAGCTTAGAAGTTCTATAGAAGAGCATATTTCTTGTTCTTATCAAGTAGGATTAAATGGGAATCCTTGTACACCAAATGCATGTCAATCTGACAAATTTGGAAATGTTGATGGAGCTAGTGATCCATTCCCATATGTTGATGAAGAGACAAAAAAGAAAATGAATCGATGGTTTAAAAGAATAAATCCCAACACACTAAAAGGTAAAATCGGCTCTCAAACCCTAGAAAAGTTGCTTTAATATGAAATACTTAATACTTATTTTTATTACTACGATTTCTTTTTCCATAGATTTCAAAGGAAGTTTTGATAACAAGGAATACTTCAAGAATCTTGTTGATGAGACTATCGAATGGAGAATTGCTTCTCTAAAATTCCTTGAAGAGATTAAATCAGAAGAGAATTTAATCCTCAATAGTCATCAACTTGGCATAATTCATAAGAAAGGGACAAATAAATATTTAGAGTTAAGAAAAAAATATTATAAAATCATCGAAAAGTTTAAAGGCCTGTCGAAATTTAAAATAGAAAACATTACTTTTCATTCAGATAAGCCCACTCAATTAAAAGAAGAGTTAATCAAAAGATACAGTGGTCCTAATCTTCATTACACTTTAGAAAAAATTCAATTTTTAAATATAAACCTACATGAATCTGAAGGTCAGAAACTTATTCAAAATTTTAAATTAGCATTTGCCTCGGCATTTGTCTTGTATGACAATTATGAATTAGTTATCGCTCAAATAGAAAAAAATAAAAAAATCAGAAGAATTATTCGTGATGATAATGCCTTATTGTCTGATGATAAGTTAAAAGAAGTTGAAAAAAGTTTCTCAAGCTTGAGAAATTATACTTCAATGCTTAACTCAATTAAAATTTATGATTTATTCCTAGAGAATCAAGAACAGAGTAACTTCTGCGACTTGGAGTTTGATTTATATTTAGATAACATTATTCAATCTAGCTATCTTTACAGCTTCAGAGACAAGATTTCTCTAACAATGGTAGTTAAAAGAAAAATTGCATTATGGAAAAATAGATTAAAAGATTACTTTTATGAAGATACTCAAGCAGTTACGAATGACATCTCTAAATTCTTTGGGAATACGATTGGATTAGTTGCATCAAGAAGAGGAAAACTAGACAAAAAAACCATGGGTAATACAAAGCATGGAGCATTTTTAAAAAAGTTAAAAAATGAACTTAATCCTTTTGATATTTTATTAGAAAAAACACCCTTTAGACTAACTGATAAGTTTATACCAGGACATTGGGGACATGTTGCAATCTATCTTGGAACTAAAAAACAATTACAATCAGAAGGTTTATGGGACTTAATGCCACAGAATATTCAAAATCAAATTTCAAATGGCAAGAATGTACTTGAGGCCCTAAGAGATGGTGTACAATTAAATACCTTAAGCCACTTTTTAAATGTCGACGATTTTGCCACGATAAGACCGAATTTTATCAATGAAGACAATAAGAAACATTACCTTGCAAAGTCTATCGAACAAATTGGTAAAGATTATGATTTCAATTTCAATGTTGAAACTGACGAAACTATTGTTTGTTCTGAACTCGCTTATGTTGTATTTGATAACCCAGAATTAAATTGGCCTCTAGAAAAAACAGCTGGAAGATATACTATTAGTCCTGATCATGTAGCCATTAAAGCAAAAGTAAGCCATCAAGAAACTTCTGATTTTTCTTTTGAAGTCATCAATTTATATCTAAGAGGTATAGAAATCAGAACAGATCTTAGTCAACAGTTCGAAAATCTTTTGATGAAATAAAATTTAGTAGCTTATTTCTCCAAATTTTCAAATTCGTTATTTCTAACAAGAGTGATTCATAGAATTTAATTTCTCCCAAGTTTCATATTGATCTTTGATTTCTTCTTCAAGCTGATCTTTTTGAAAATTCAAATCATTAAATTTCTTTAAACTCTCTTCATCATTTTTAGAAAAATCATGATTATTTATTTTGTTCATTATACTCTCTAGCAAAGATTCATTTTTTTCAATATCATCCATGATACTTTCTAGGATTTTTTTATCTTTAAAACTTAATTTCTTAGGACGAGTGACTTCTTTTTTTTTAGTTGATTTTTCTTGCTCATCACCTTTCCTTTCTGTATCTTGCTGCTCTAAGGCATGTAAATAAGGAGCTATCTGAGTATAGCCACCTTCAAATATCTCAAGTTTATTATCATGAATTAACCAAGTCGAATCACAGACATTATCTAAAAAAGCTCTATCATGACCAATAATTATAACAGCTGCTTCATAAGACTTAAGTTCTTTTTCTAAAAGCTCAATAGTTTCAATATCTAAATCATTTGTTGGTTCATCGAACACCCAGAGATCTGCGGACTCTTTCATAAAAATTGCAAGCTGAAGCCTATTTTTTTCACCACCAGACAATGTAGAAATTGGCCTATGGACTTGATCTTTAGAAAATAGAAAGTCTTGTAAATAGGAATTAATATGTTTTTTTCTTCCATCTCCTAAAGTAACAAAATCACTTCCATCCTTTAAGACCTCCATTGGTGTCTTTGATGGATCTAAAGATTCTCTATGTTGATCAAATACGATCAGTTTTAAATTCTCTGCATTTTTCTGTTTGCCCCCTGAAAGTTTTTCTTTCTCTCTAATGATATTAATGAGTGTTGATTTCCCTACCCCATTTTTTCCGATCAGTGCAATTTTTTCTTTCTTACAAATAGAGAAACTAATATCACGAAAAATTTCTTTATCGTCATAGCTAAAACTTCCATTTTCCACCTCACATAAAATCTTTGACTTTCTTCCTGAGTGTTGAAGTTCAAGATTTACTTTTCTCTTCACTCTAGACTTTATATCGGCAATATTCTCTTTGATATCATTAAATCCTTCTACTCTTTTCTTTGACCTTGTCCTTCTTGCCTTAATTCCTTGTCGCATCCAGGCCAATTCTCTTCTATGTTTATTTTGAAGTTTATCTAAATTTTTTGCTAACTCCTTTTCTTTCTCATCTAAATACTCTAGATAATTTAGATACGTACCCTTAAAAGCTTCTATCTCTCCTCTGGAAATATGAAAAATAGAATCAGTGGTATGATTTAGTAAATATCTATCGTGGCTAATAATCATATATGTTTTTTGACAAGTATTAAGTTCATCTTCAAACCTTTCAATTGATTCAATATCTAAATGGTTTGTTGGTTCATCCCAGAGAATCATTTCGGCCCTAGAACTAAGCCCAATACTAAGGGCAATTTTCTTTCTCTCCCCTCCACTCAAAAGACTAATATCTTTATTTAATTCATTAAACCCAAAGCTTTTAAGATAACTTAAATAAGAATTTTGAATTTCCCATCCTCCCAAATCTTCAAACTTTTGAAGTGCAGCCTCATCAGCATAATCAAGATTTAATTTCTTTTGAGCCTCATAGAGATCTGGGTAAAAGCTAAGATAAAAATTTTCTATACTTAGATCGGCATAGTCTTTAATATTTAACTCTTGAGGGATAAGACAAATCTCAAAACCAATATTACTTTTATCGTAGATGCATGGTGGAGTAGAAATATCAGGACTTGTTTTTTCCATTAATATATTAAATAAAGTACTTTTACCTTGGCCATTTAAACCAATCAGACCAATTTTATCACCCTTAGTAATAGTGAGTTCTGCATCTTTAAAAATAATTTTTTCACCAAAACTTAAATTTAAATTTTTAATATTTATTAAAATACTCATTAAAATTTCTCTGATCTTATTTTTTTTAACTCAGACCTAATTCTTTTACCTTTAAGTCTTTTTTGAATAGATGATTTTGTCGGCTTAGTTGCTTTTCTTTTTCTAGGTGGCTTTTCTACAATTGATAAAAATCGATGAAGTTTTTCTATACAGTCATCAATATTTCTTTTTTGACTTCTAAATTTCTCGGATTTAATTTGAACAAAGTC
>JAHDHG010000047.1 GCA_020631435.1 Bacteriovoracaceae bacterium
CAAAGTCTCCATAAATTAAATGTTTATATTTTTTCTTAAATCTCTCTTTCATCGCATCTGAATAAAGTGTTGACTCATTAATATTCCAAAGCATCGTTACCTTAGTATTCACTTTATTCACGTTTTGTCCTCCTTTTCCACCACTTCTGGAAAAAGAGAATTCTAAATCATCTCTTGATATTTTTTTCATTATTTTTTTATCTTAAAATTTTTAAGTCCCGAAAAAGCATTGTTTTCAAGATTCCTTAGAGGAGATTTTTTGGTTTTCTTTTGATTAGAATGTATTTTCTCCCCAGATTTAAGAGTTAGAGAAATTCTTCCTCTTTCTAAGTCTACTTCCAAAACCTTTGCTTTCACTTTTTGTCCAATTTTTAAAACTTTAAAAGGATCATCAATGAATTCATTAGACATCTGAGAAACATGAATCAAACCATTTTCTTTGATACCAATATCTACAAATGCCCCAAACTTAGTAATATTCGTCACAAGGCCCGGTAAGAAATCTCCAGTCTTTATATCATTTATTCCAGATATATCATCTTTAAATTCAAAAGTTTTAAACTCTTCTCTCGGATCTTGTCTCGGAGATCTTAAAGACTGAATAATGTCTTTATGTGTATAATCACCTAGAGTATTTTTTAAATTTTGATCTTTTTCTAGTTTATTGATTTCTTCAGATGATTTTATTAACAAAGTTACTTCGATACCTTGCTGATCACACCAATTCTCAATATCTTTATACCTCTCTGGGTGGATAAAAGTAGCATCTAATGGGTTTTTCCCTTCATAAATTCTCATGAATCCTATCGCTTGCTCATAGATTTTTTCAGAAAACCTTGAAACCTTTAAAAGCTCTTCTCTACTCTTAAAGCCACCACTTGATTCTCTTTTTTTCACTATATTCTCAGCAACCTTAGGGCCAACTCCTGAGATATAGGAAAGAAGAGATGAGCTCGCTGTATTTAAATCTACACCTACAAAATTCACACAAAATTCAACAACAGACTCAAGAGATTTTTTAAGTTTAGCTTGATGAATATCATGTTGATATTGTCCTACTCCTATAGACTTCGGATCAATTTTTACCAATTCAGCTAATGGATCTTGGAGTCTTCTCGCAATACTGATAGCTCCTCTAACAGTAGGATCCTTGTCTGGGAATTCTTTTCTAGCAATTTCACTTGCAGAATATATAGAAGCCCCGTCTTCATTTACTAAGACTGTTTTCACCTTAGCGCTTTTAATTGACTCTATGTTCTTCTTTAAGAGTGCAAGAGTTTCTCTTCCAAAAGTACCATTTCCGACTGCAATAAACTCTACTTTGAACCTTTCAATAATCTTTGAGACTAGTTCCATCGATTTATTTACTTCATTTTTAGGTGGATGAGGGTAAATCACTGTATCTAGTAAAAATTTTCCAGTCTGATCAATCAATGCAATTTTACAACCTGTCCTCACACCTGGATCAATTCCTAAAACTGTTTTGGGCCCAAGATAAGGCTGTAGTAACAGATCTTTTAAATTCTTAGAGAACACATTAATGGCCGATTCATCAGCAACTTCCTTTAATTCACTCATCATATTTAATTCTAAAGAAAGATGAATTCTCTTCATTGCTAATTTTCTAATTGAGTCAACTACAGGTGAAAGCTTTGAATTGCTCAACCAATTAAAATGTTTCTTCATTTCATTTTCAAATATTTCATCATCTATAGAAATATTAACCTTCAAGACTTTTTGAAGCATCCCTCGTCTGATGGCAAGATACCTGTGACTTGCTTTGGGATCTCTAAGAGTTTTTAAAGGCTGAGAAAACTCAAAATAATCTTTATATTTATGAAAATCTTTGATCTCTTCTGCTTTCTTAGTTTTTTCAGACCACAAAGTAGAACTATTTTGAAAAATAGCTCTAAGAGTAGATTTCAAATCTACATCCTGAGCAATTTCTTCAATAAGAATACTCATCATTCCGGCTAGGGCATCTTCTTCATTTTTAACTTTGTCATTAAAAAACTTAGGAAACTCCTTAGACTTCAAGTCACTAATCCTTAAATTAGTAGTTTTAAACAAATCAGCTAATGGCTGAAGGCCTGCTTCAATAGCAAGCATTCCTTTCGTTTTTCTTTTTGTTTTATAAGGAGCATACAAATCTTCTAAACTCGCTAGATCATTGATTGAATGTATACTTTTTTCAAGATCTTTAGTTAATTTATCATTCTCTTTTAAACTTTTGAGAATATATTCTTTTCTTTTATTAAATGTTAAGATCTGTTCATATTCTTTTTGTATATCTGCAATTTGTACTTCATTGAGTCCATCTGTCATTTCTTTTCTATATCTTGTTATAAATGGGATTGTACAATCTTCTTCAACTAATAACTTTAAAGTATTAGTAATTGATTTTTTTGCTAATGAAGTTTTATTTTGAATTAAAGATATTATTACTTCTGAAATCACTTTCCCTCCTGAAGATTTCTCACTTGAAAATAACAATGAAAACAATTGATCTCAAGGACTAGCTTTTCATAATTTCCAAGAATTGAAAAACTTAAACAACCTCTAAACTGGTCTTATTTTACAAGGATGGAAGAACAATCTTTAATTTAATCTGATTTATTTAACTTATAATCACTTTTTCAAAATATACATGATCTCATTCCTTCTAAATATAGGTAATGTATAAGGAGGGTTATACCCAGCAAAGAAATAGACAGGATTAAGAATTGTTTTACCTTTCCCTGCTATCCATTTTTTTAAGTCTTTTGACTTTTTCATATTTTTCTTAGAGTTAAATTTTCCTGAAAACCTAATCGCAGCTATAAGTTTTTCGGGCACTTGGGATATCTTTATTCTTGTATCAATTGGAGCTGGCAATGTGTCTAAAGTATATTTTGAAGGCATGCTAAATGACATTTTCATCTTCCTAGAACTTTCATCATTCATTATTACTGGAGAAGTCATTTTGATTTTTTCACTTTTATTGGTGATCACAGGAGACGTCATATCTATTTGAGTTTTAGATTTATTTTTTCCAAAAATATAACCTGCAAGAATCTTAAATGCTTCACCTCTTGCGTTCTCTATATCGCCCTCTACTTCGATCTCTGCTTTAATATATGAGTCATAAAGCCTAATTTCTTTTTTACCTTCTTTTTGAAGAACTTTATATTTTAATGTTTCCACTGATTCTTTTCCAACCACTGAACATGAGACAAATAACAAAACACTTAAAATTTTTATAATCATAGATAATTCCTTTTTCTAATTCTAGAACAACTATTTACATGTAGAAAGGATCGTATAAGAAAATATTAACTTATTACAAGATTTTCAAAACTCCATAAAACTAAAAAATCAATTGTCTTCGAAAATAAATCTGAATCGAATTAAAGCTAAATGGCCCTAAATTACTTCATAGAAAATATGATTTCTTGAAAAATAAATTATCTGCTATTGTGTATTTATGAATAAAAATTCTTACCTTGAACTTCCAGGAAAATTTTACCAAGTCACTGATCCTCAGTTTTTTGAGAACCCTAAGATAATTACTTTTAATAAAGATTTAGCGAAAGCTTTAGAATTTTCTTATGAAGAGTATTCAGATAAAGAATTAATAAGTTTTCTCTCTGGACAAAAGAGATACCCAGATACAGTCTCATTCGCTCAAGCCTATGCTGGTCATCAATTTGGCTATTTCGTTCCTCAACTTGGAGATGGAAGGGCACATATTATAGGTGAACTGAGCGGACATGATATCCAACTTAAAGGATCAGGCAGGACCAAGTTTTCTAGGCGTGGAGATGGTAAAAGTGCTTTAGGCCCTGTCATAAGAGAGTATTTAATCAGTGAAGCATTGCATTTTCTTGGAGTTCCTACAACTAGAACTCTTTGTGCTATATCAACTGGAGAGAAAATTTTGAGGCAAGATGGATACGAACCTGGTGGAATATTAGCAAGAGTCGCAAAAAGTCATATTAGAGTCGGAACATTTCAATATTTTGCCTCTCAAGAAGACCTTGAATCAATCAAAATACTTTTAGATTATTCTATTAAAAAGCATTTCTCTGAGTTTCAAAAAATAAATGATTACAAAGAGAAATCTTTAGAATTTTTAAAGATTGTGGCAACTAAACAAGGAGAACTAATTGCAAAATGGAGCTCTCTTGGCTTTATTCATGGAGTAATGAATACTGATAACTGCTCAATTGGAGGAATTACAATTGATTACGGGCCTTGTGCCTTTATGGATAAATTTAAATTTCATAAAGTATTTAGTTCTATAGATAGAAACTCTAGATACTCATTTTTTAATCAAGTTCCTATTTTAGGTTGGAACTTAGCTCGGCTTGCAGAATGTTTTATTCCACTGATAGACAATAATATGGATCGTGCGATAAATATAATTCATCAAAATTTATCTCCCATCATTTCAAACTTCTCATTACTTAGATCAAAAGAATTTGCAAAGAAGTTAGGAATAAAAAAATATGGGCCTCAAGATGATAAGCTTGTTATGCTTTTCTTAAGCTACCTTGAAGACGCCAAACTAGATTTCACCATTAGCTTTAGGAATCTTCCGGAGCTCTTCTCTAATAACTTTTCTTTATATCCAGAGCATGAACTAAGAGATCAGTTTCTTATCGCTTGGCGAGAAAGAGTTGATCAGGTTGATCATCTGAATCAACTGAATCCGGCCTTTATACCAAGAAACCATTGGGTTCAAAAGTGTATTGATAAATCTTACAAAGGTGATTATTCCTTATTTTTAGAATTTAATAAAGCCTTAAAGACCCCATACCAAGAAAATGAAAAATTTATGAAAGGCCCTCGATCTCATGAAGTTGTGAAACAAACTTTTTGTGGTACTTAAAGTCTAAAATTTTATAAAAAAACAATCACATGAATAAATCATGTAATGTATAACAGCTCTCTTTAATCATAAAAGTATTATCATTTTATGCTGACTATTAAACACCCCAGATAAATCTTAAACTTAATTTTACTTGATATATTTCAATATCTTTTTAGTACTAAATGAAGAAAACTTAATTATCTTTTTCTCATTAGGGATAATTAAGAATTTTTCAAAATTCCATCTAATTTTCGAAGAATCACTTTTTTCAAGTAAATAACTAATAATCTTAATCTTTTGATCACCTGTAACTTTAGATTTAGGTAATAAATGAAAATCAGAATTATAATTTACTTTGCAAAATTCTACTACTTCCTTATTACTTTCAGGAGTTTGAGAACCAAATTCATTAGAAGGGATTGCAATTACTTCTACTTTATCATTTGTGTGAAGTTTGGATAAAAAATCAAGCTGAGGAGTAAAGCCACATTTTGTAGCAATATTTGTAACTAATATGTACTTATCCTTGAGTTTACTAAGATCAATAATTTTCCCATCTGCTTTTTCAAGCTTAAAATCATATATATTTGAATAGCTAATGAGTGAGAAAAAAAGTATAAAAATTTTCATAACCTGAATATAGCTTAAAAAAATCTTGTTAAAAACTTTCCAAGTTAGAAATTACTTTGATACATATATGGGCCTAATTCTCTATTAGCTAGCAAAAAGCTCATAGAGCACTTAAAATACGTTTAACCTGGAAGTATATTTTGATATATAATATAAATAGTTTTTCCAAGGATAAAAAATTAAGATAATCAAACTATTATTCGTATTCACTTTAATATTAATATTTTTCCTAGTTGGTTTACTCTTTTCTCCCTTTCTAATTTTATTTAAATACTCTACTAAAAAATATATCTCTAATAACCTTCTGCATATTTTTTCTAAATGTATTCTTTTCATTTTAGGATTTAAAATCACCGTGGCCAAAAGACCTAAAATCCCAAACGGAAGTCTCATTTTCTCCAATCATCTTAGTTACCTTGATATGTTGGTATTGAGCTCTATTTACAAAGGTTCATTTATTAGTACTGTTGAAGTTCGTGAAATGTTCTTCTGGGGATTAATATCAAAATTTGCAGGATCAATTTTCACTGATCGAAGAACAACAAATAATTTAAGAAGGGACTTAATCGAAGTCAAAAATCATTTAGAAAACAACATTAATGTTATTTTCTTTCCAGAGGCAAGAGCTTTTGATGGCTCTAAAGTTTTAGATTTTAAAAGACCTTTTTTCACACCTGCTTTTGATCTAAAAAAAGATTTAATAGCGATCACAATCAACTACAATTCAATAAATGGAGAAAAGTTGAAACCAGCTGATAAGAACTTATTATTTTGGTATAGGCAGGTTCCACTTTTGGGCCATATCATGAATCAATTCAAACATCAGTCTGTAGAGGTAGAATTATTCATCAATCATCTTAAATCACCATCAAATCCAATAGACAATAAAAAAACTGTACAGCATTTACATTCAATTATTAATTCAAACTTTAGAAGTTTTTAATTAATATGAATTTAAATAAGAATTGCTTCTCACTTTTAAGTATTCAAAGAAATAATTTCCAACAGTCTCTCTTCAGAGCAATATTCTAAATCATTAAAATCTTCATCTAAAGTTTTAGTACAATATATAGACTCATCATACATAAACTGAATTAAATTCGAAGGTGCTTTAATAAGTTTAAAAATCAATTTAAATATAAAGTCCGCTTTCAGCCCAATAAATTCCACAGGCATCTCAAGATTATCAAAAAGAGTCTCGATCACTTCCCTCACAGGAATGTGATCTTTAGAAACTAAGTGATAAGATCTTGTTTTGCTCTCATTCTTAGATTCAATACTTTTTTTGATAATTTGAGAAACAAAATCTAATGATACTATCGGTACTATTGCTGATTCAGAAAAAGGCAGGGGGATTTTAAAAATTTTGCCAGTAACATTAAGGATCAATTTAAAATTAGAAAGAATTTCTTGAAATAGATATGGACCATCAAGTTTAAACTCCTTAGGTTGAGTGTATTTTGCTATGACAATCCCAGGTCTATAGATTCTAAGTTTAGTATCTTTATTTTTGAAAAATCCAATAACTTCTTTTTCTGATTTAATTTTAGACCTAGAGTAAGGATCTGCATTTTTCATATCAGTAAAATCATAGGGTGAAATAAGATTTGAAGATCCTTTTGAAACAACATAACTAGAAATATGATGAAAACTTTTCAAAGAGCTTAACTTTGAGCTTAAGGTTAACAAGTGCTTTGTACCTAAAGTATTAATATTATCAACATCTTTACTTAAAGCCTGGAGGTCATACAAAGCAGCAATATGCAAGATACACTCAACTCCTTGAAGCTCACTTAATTCTTCAATCTTATCTAAAATTTGTGGGTTAACTAAATCACCTTGAACGAATTTAATGTTATCCTGAGTAAATATTTTCTTTGCTTTCTCCAAACTTTTTTTTCTAATTAATAAAAAAAGTTCATGGTTTTCTTTTGCGAGTGTATTAACTACCTCTTTACCTATAAAACCAGTAGAGCCTGAGATAAAGATTTTCATGATTTAAGAATTCTCAATTTTCTATACATCGATTCAAAATTTAAGTCATTTGATTCTACCAAATGATCTCCATCACCAAAGAAGACAATATTCTTTTGATCAACGGACCTAATTCTTGCTTTCGAACTCTCAATATGTACGAGTTCTTCATCAGTGTTCTGCCAAAAATCTTTAGCCTTCAATTTCAAAATTGCTTTAATCAGTTTACTTTTTTTCTTATGAGTGAAAATAGAAATATTGAATTTTCCATCTCCCGTTTTTGTTTCAGGAGCAACATTAAACTGCCCTCCAATGACCGGTTGATTACAAACCATAATAAAAGAAGCTTTATAAACACCTTCACCATTATCGTGTTTAACGACATATTCTCTAAACTTTAAACGAGGAAGTAGTTTCAGAGCTAGAATAAATGAATAAACTTGAGAGCCAACTAATTTCATAAAAGTCTTGAACCATTTATATTTTTCTCTCAGCCTATTTACTCCCAGTGCAACCTCAGTTGTTAATCCCATACCACCGTTTGTTATCATAAATTGATCATTAACTTTAATAATATCTGATTCAAAAAAGTTTCCTGAAACGATAGACTCTTTTAAACATTTAAAACATTTTTTAATTTTAAACTGAGAAGCAAAATCATTCGCTGTCCCAGTAGGATATATAGCAATTTTCATAGAAGAATCTAATAATTCTTGAGCCATACAATTTATTGTTCCATCACCACCAGAGATTACTATCAATTCAGTGTTTTGAGACTTATCTATTGCCAATTCTTTTTTTAGCTCTTCTATAGATTTGGGCATTTTAATTTTTATTTCATTTCTTCTAAAATATTTAAACAAATTGTTTCTTACGTCAGAAATATTTGCTCCTGAAGCATAAGGATTGAAATAAAATGATATAGTGTTTGAATTATTCAAATTTATAAACTCTTATTTAACTTTCAAAAATTAATTAATTAAGTAGATGACATAGCACGAAATACTGATTTCTGTTATTAATAATTGTGAAGAAAAGTTAATTATTTCATAGCCTTATAGCTAAATTAGTGTTGCTTTTCAATGTAAACAGAAGATTTATGAACAATATGGAAAAAGATTGAGATTTAAGTTAGCTTGGCGTAATGAACATTCTTATTTCAGGATCAGCAGGGTTCCTGGCACACTCCGTCATCAAGAGACTTATTGTCTCTGAATCAGTTAATTCTATTTTAGGAATTGATATCAAGGCTTCAAATTTTGAGCATTCAAAGTATACACATTACCAATGTGATATTAGAGACGATATCTCTTCTTTATGTCAATCTCACAGTATTGACTGCATTATTCATCTCGCCTCAATTGTAAATCCTCCTCCAGGAATGAGTGAAGAAGAAGTCGAAAGTATTGAAATTGATGGAGTCAAAAACCTTGCATCTTTGGTTTCCGAATTCAATATAAAGAAATTCATCTTTACAAGTTCAGGTGCAGCTTACGGTTACTATAAAGAAAACCCAAAACTTATTCCAGAGTCATACAGAACAAAAGGTAATCCTGAGTTTCCTTATAGCAAGCATAAGGTTGAAGCTGAAAATATTCTTTTAAAAATAAAAGAAGACAATCAAGATCTTCAATTAACTATTCTAAGGCCAGGTACTATTCTCGGTCCGGGTATGAGAGGCCCAATAATTGATTATTTTAATAAATCGACTTTAGTAGGAGTTAAAGGTTTTCAATCTCCATTTTGTTTCATCTATAACGATGATATTGCTGAATGTGTAAAGCAAACCGTTGAAAGTGATTCAATTGAAGGTATTTTTAATTTAAGTGGTGACGGATCAATCTCAATGAAAGAACTTGCTACTCAAATGAACACTAAATTCATTGAACTACCGAAGAAATTAATGGAAAACGCAATTAGAATATTGAGATTTTTTAAACTTACGCAATACAGTCCCTATCAAGTTAATTTTATTTGTTATAGACCCGTCTTAGATAACAATAAGTTTAAATCAACATTCAAAAATCTGCCTACTAAATCCTCTCAAGAGGTATTTAATGTATATTTAGACTCGAGAGGAGCTTAACTGATGAACAATTTAACTGATACTTATGCAATAATTGGAGCTGGTCCATCAGGGTTAGCAATGGCAAGGAATTTTCAAAAATTTAATATTCCTTTTATGGGCTTTGAAAGACATAGCTCTGTTGGGGGATTATGGGATATTAACAATCCTCACTCTACAGTATATAAGTCTGCACATTTGATATCATCCAAGAAGATGACTGAGTTTAGTGAATTCCCTATGGACGAGGATGTCGCTGACTTCCCTTCGCATTATGATTTATGTAAGTACTTTAATGATTTTGCGGATCATTTTAAGCTAAGAGAAAATTATAAATTTAATTGTGAAGTTAAATCTTTAAACAAAAATGAAGATGGGTTTTGGGAGTTAACACTGAACAATGATGAAAAATACTTATTCAGAGGTGTCGTCATTGCTAATGGAAATCTTTCTGAACCAAATAAGCCAGACTTTCCAGGGAACTTTACTGGAGAACTTATCCATTCAAAAGAATATAAAGATCCAGAAGTTTTTAAAGGAAAGAGAGTTTTAATTATAGGTGCAGGAAATAGTGGCTGTGATATTGTCGTAGATGCAGTCCATTATGCTGACAGTGTAGATATGAGTGTTAGAAGAGGCTATCACTTTGTTCCCAAATATATTCTTGGTAAACCCGCTGATACTGTTGGAGGAATGATTAAACTCCCAATGAAAGTAAAGCAGTTTGTTGATAAGAAACTATTAAAACTCTTTACTGGAGATCCTGAAAGATTTGGTTTTCCAAAAGCAGATCATGATATCTATGAATCTCACCCAGTAGTTAATTCATTGATTCTTCATCATATTGGCCATGGAGATATAAGAATTCAAAAAGGAATTGAAAAATTTGAAGGGAAAAATGTTCACTTCAAAGATGGTTCTATAAAAGAATACGATATGATTCTATTGGCAACTGGATATAAGTTGCATTACCCCTTTATTGATTCAAAGCATTTAAATTTACGAGGAGTAACACCAGACTTATTTTTAAATATCTTCCCTCCCAAAGAAGATAATTTATTTCTTATAGGACTTCTAGAAGCTTTAGGAATTGGATGGGAAGGTAGATATAAGCAAGGTGAACTTATTGCTCAAGTTGTTAAATCCCAGCTCACTCAACCTGAAAAGTTCAATGAGTTTGCATCTTCAAGAGATGAGAACAATGAAGATTTAACTGGGGGACTTAATTATATTAAATTAGATAGAATGGCGTATTACGTTAATAAAGATGTCTATCTATCAAAAATGAAAAAATATTCTGAAGCTTTAATCTGAGTTTTGGGCATAGAACTCTATGCCCACATATATTTAAATTTATTTTTCACAATCATGCGTATGCCCATCAACTTGATGATGAGCATGCCCATCATGTTTGTAATCAATATGATCATCATGCTTAATTGATTTATGACCACACCCTTTTTTATGCTTATGATCATGTCCCTTATGATGAGCATGGTGATGACCGTGATGAGCATGCATCTTATGATCATGATGAGAATCTTCTTTAGCATGAGAATGATTTTCAGTTTGTGCACAACTCACAATAAATAAAAAAGAAAGGATAGTTAAAAATTTCATAGTACTCCTAAGTTATAAGCTTCCAGTTAAAGAAACTAAAAAAGATTTAATATCTTTTACATCTTCATCAGTGATTTTTTCACCAATCTGATGTTTCGCCATGATTTTAATCATTTCTTCCAAAGAAGCAATACTTCCATCATGTAAATATGGCCCTGTTTTCTCAATATTTCTTAGATTTGGAACCTTAAAGACGAATTTATCATCCTCATCCTTTGTTACCTCAAATCTACCAAGATCCTTCGTTGGATAATCTTCCACTAAACCAAGCTTCTGGTAATCTTGACCTCCCAAAGTTGCTCCATAATGACAACTGGTGCATCCGATTGAAATAAACTTACGTAACCCTCTTTTCTCATCTTCATTTAAAGCATTAAAATCTCCCGAAAGAAATTGATCAAATTTCCCAGGAGTAACTAAAGTTCTTTCAAACTCTGCAATTGCAACACCCACATTTTCAAAAGTTTTCGCATCTTCTTTACCAAAAGCTTCCTTGAATAATTTTTTATATTCATCTGTATTTAGCTTAGCTAATACTTCTTCTTTACTTGCTAAGCCATGCTCAATAGGGTTTAGAAGAGGACCCAAAGCCTGCTCTTCTAGATCTTTTGCTCTACCATCCCAAAATTGCGCTAAATTAGAAGCTGCATTAAAAGAAGAAGGTGAATTTCTTCCTCCCCTTGTCCCATCGTGACCTGGAGAAGTTACTTCGTTATCAACTCCAAAAGTATCTAATCGGTGACAGGAGTTACAAGATATCTTTCCATTCTTAGAAAGGCTTGCATCAAGATAAAGTTTCTTTCCTAAATCGACTAATTTTTGATTTTTAATTTGGTATTTTACCAAAGGCTTAAATAGATCTTTCGCCTCATTCAATAGAGTTTCATCTTTATATGCTTCAGGTAATTTAGTTTCAGTAATTTGTTTTTTAATATCAGACTCAATAGATTTCTCTATATCTTTTTGAACTTGATGATCATTTTTATTAATTTCTTTTTTGACAATTTTTTTACTTCCGTAAGGCATGTAAAAAAAGTCTTTTGAACAACTGACCAGCAATAGCAAAACTAAAATTTTTTTCATAAGAATGTCTCCTAAACTTGTTTACCTAAATGATAAGAGCTTAGTAGATCATTTTCAAATTATAAGGATATTGTTTAAAACTATAGTATGTGAATGTACGCCAAAACTAGGACCTTCATGGAAAAAAGGTCCTAGGATCAGCTCTTAATTAGAATTATTTACTTAAGGCCTTAATGCTCTTCATCGGATCAAATACTTCTGAAGAAAAACTGCATTGCTTTAAACCTACGTAGTTTTTATCTTTGCTAGCCAATTCAAAGCTAGAAGCACATTGAGATCTTCTTTGCTGGTAATCAGTGATTTTTTCATAAGGTTGAGGTTCACCAGCAGCTACGAGCTTAGAAATCATGTCAATGACACCATCTTTCGTTTCTTGAGTGAAATAGACTTTATTCTTTCTTGCCCAATCTGGTGCAACAATTGCAAATGCCTTACCCTTGTTTGTTTTATCAGTGGCCGTAATAACTCTATCTCCAGAAGTTCCTTCCCATACCCTCGCAATCCAAGTTAGGTGTTCCCTAGGGATATCTTTTTTCAATCCAGTAACATCAGAACCTTTAAATTTTTTTAATAACTTTTTCCCTAAACTTTTCATATCTTCCGAGTGATTAGAAGTTTGATACCCTTCAATATAAGATTTCTCTTCTAAGATTCGGTAAACTTCTTGAGTGGCATATTTCCCATCTGCTAAAAAAATTGCTTTTGGAAAGTCTGATTTTAACTCTTTAATTAAATCATATCTGTACTTTTCAGTTCTTTTTATAACAGTTTGCCATTCTTCTTCTGATGCTCCATCCATAGCGAATGGAACTGTAGAAAGAACTAAGTAGTTTTCTTTAACTCCTAAATCAGACATTAATCCGTTTAAATATTGACCTCTTTCTCCTGTTGCAGCTTTTGAAGTGATAAAAGAATCATATCCTAATGGATCTGAAACTATAATCACTTTTGGATTATCAAAAGTCCCTCTATAGTGACCAAAGAAACCAGCATCTGGATGGGTCTTCGCAGAAAATGCATCAATCCCATATTTATCAAAGATTGTTCTAACTGATTTTGAATAAGCATATTCTTTTGAATAATCATCTTTATATGAATTCTCAAAGATCTCATCATAAACTTTATTTGCCTCTTCTAGATATTTCGAATTAACCCAATGAGATTCTTTTTTATTCAAAGACTGAAATAATAATTTGGCATATTTTTCGTTAGGACCTCTATCATATTTAGTCTTCCAAGAGTCAAACTTCGCTCTTCCTGTTAAAACGTAATTTGAACTCACCAAGCTTTGATTTGATGGAGTATCTTTTTCAAGTTTTTTAATTTCTGTTTTTGAAAAACTAGCTCTATCTCTAGTTCCAATAACAATCATACTTTTACCCTGTCTTTTCGCTGTAGAAACAGGTAAAAGTCTTAAATCAGTTATCCCTGGATCCCCATGGCTTTGCGGGATCACTCCTCTTCTATATTTATATGCTTTTCCCTCAAGAAAAGCAGATTTCATTCCTGACTCTGGTGTTGGTGGATTCCATCCTCTATCTAGCTCTGCCTTTAATGGTTTTAGAAGTTCTTTCTCAACCTTGATCGCAGCACTTCCCTTCTTGGTCATCTCTCCCATACTTAATGAAGTTGGATGAGGAGCACCAACAAAAACAATATCAGGAGCAGATACCGTGATGGCGTCTTTGCAAACTCCAACCTTGGATCCATTACATGGAACACTTAAACCTTTTATTGATCTTGTTTTCTGACCTTCAACCTTCATTGTATGTAGGTCCCAGCCACCGAACTGCTGAGGAAAAAGGACACCATTTCTTTGAGGACCACCATAAGTAAAACTCATTAATTCTTTTGCCTTCTCCACATTATCTAAAAGTAAACTTTTAGCATTTTCAGTACTCACGCCATATTCTTGCCTTCCATCTGAATATTTTAACTTTTTATCTAATGCTTTAATTCTCGCTTTTAATGCTTTAATTCTGATCTCTTTAGTCTCTGCCGATAATTTTTCTTCAAGTTTAGTTTTTAAAGCAGTTCTAATTGTTTCATCCTGCCTTAAAACTTCAGCAACATCTTTACCATCTTTAGTTAACGGAACGGCCCACTCGTTGTTACCACCAGCAGGCTCCATTTTAAAAACTGGAACTTGATATCTATAACCGGATCCCACAGAAGATCTCGCTCCTACAACTCCACCTATTGAATTAATAAAGTTTGCTCCAGCATCTTTACCTGCTTGTCCAAGCATCATCACCATTCTAAGAGACTTCATATTGTTTCTAATGACCCATGAAATGAATCGATTTCTCCATTTTCCGTAAGGGCCCTCATGAGTCATAAGCCATTGTCTATTTTCGATCACATTTCTAAATTCGATTGTTTTTCCATCTTTAATAACTGGAGTATTCCTTGATCCATATTGACCAGAAATTGTATTCACATAGAGATTAGTAAATAAAACACCTTCTAAAACACCAAAGTGTTTAAGCATATCATGAACTCTCCCACCAAAACCAGCTATACCCGGTCTATTAGCACCTTCAGCGATATGAGTTCCATCTTGACCTATCACTAAAACAGAAATTGAATTAGGAGTTAAAAAACCTCTCAAAGGCATAGCACCAAAGTCAGGTCTCATTTTCTGACCTCTTTTATAACTAGGTACTAAAACTTGTAGCTCTTGAGAGATACCAGGTAAATAAGGCATATCTTGAATAATATCTAGAAGCTCCATTTGCATAGGATCTTTAGGATCGGGTCCCCTATCAAATAACGGATAATCAACAGAAAAAACTGATATAGAAATAATGAGAGCTAAGAATTTAGACATAAAATCTCCAATGAAATTATTCCATTGGAGATTTGAATATTTTTAAAGATTAGTCATGTTAAGATGCTAAGAAGTGTAATAATTACAAGCTTTATTTCTGCGAAGCACCATCAACTTTATACATATCTGCCCAATTTTCTGGAAGAGATTTCTGGTCTTTTCTTTCAAATTCACCAGTACTGCCAGAAGATCTATCTCCGCAGTCACAAGAACTTTTTTTAGTTAATTTTTCGAATAGTAACTTTTTACTTTTAAGAGTAAATTTTGCATCAAACGAATCATAACACTCTTTGGTATTTTTAAATTCTAACAAATTTGAAGTCATATCTTGTTGAGCTCTTCTAGATTGTACACTTTTGTGAACTGCAAGAATACCTGAAAAAGTTAGTTCTAACTCATCATAGCTCATCCTCGATTTTGGACTTTTGTTCACATTACTAAATAAATCTCTCAGCGTTTTCTCTGAATCCTTCTCAATACACTTCGATGAAAAATTTTTAAAAGCAGCATCATCATCAAATACATACCTAAGAAATTCAAGATTCTTCGTTGTGCTCTTCTTTACCTTATCTTGTGAAAACAAGCTAACAGTCATAATTCCAAATAGTAAAATGAATTTCATTTTTTCTCCTTACTTTAAAATTCCTCTATTTTTAATTTCTATTGTCTCATTAATATCTTCAGTTTTTCCTTCATTAATTGAACCTGAATAGACATCACTCCCCATTTCAAGATCAAATTTATATTTTAAAACTTTCTTTTTAAACTCTTTATTACATTTTAGATCGCTGGTTTTGACAGAGCTTAAATCCTTCACCTTCTTTAAATCTTCCAAAGCATATGAGCTTAATAGTTTGTCATGAAGTTTTTGATCAAAAACACTTCCAAACGTAGCAGTTTTATCTCGTCCATCAGCATGTTTGCCGATAATCAAAGTGGCATTTTGATGAGAATAATTTAAATCTAAGTCTGAACACTTTTTCATAAACCTCAATCGTTTCTTTTCACTAGGATAATACGCTTTCAAAACTCCTAACTGAGTATTTTGGTTTCCTCTCTTGGCATATTCCAAAAAGTCTTGAGAAAAATTATGAAATGAAAATAATAAAATTAATAATTTAATCATTGATCGCTACCCTAAATGAATCTA
>JAHDHG010000048.1 GCA_020631435.1 Bacteriovoracaceae bacterium
TAGTAGTAGTAGTAGTAGTAGTAGTTGTAGTTGTAGTTGTAGTTGTAGTTGTAGTCGTCGTGGTCGTCGTGGTCGTCGTCGGTGCTACCGCATTCCCAGAAATCACACCAGTATCTGAAGTAGTTCCCTCAATACAAGTAATCGTATAAGTAACACTCCAGGCACCTGCTGCTGTTGGAGTAATAGAATAGTTCGGACCTGTCCCACCTATCGTACAATTTGTACAAGTCATACTACCAGGTGCTGAATAAGTATAAGTTCCACAAGCTGGATTTGCTGAATCATTTGAAGACACATCAACCACTCCTGCTACTCCCGGTGCACTAGGATCTCCCGAATCATCTCCTGCACTAATACTAGGTACCGGAGCGCTACCACTGACCTCTGCTGTATCCTTAGTCACCCCATCCGAACAAACCGCCTCATACTCAAAGCTCCATGCTCCCCCAATAGGTGTCACATTAAAACTTGGCGTACTAAGACCTCCCCCAGTAACTGTACAATTTACTTCTGAACCAGAAACTACTGAGTAAGTAATATCTCTACAATTCTCATCACTATCATTTCCATCAACTGGTATATTCGTCACACTTCCAGTTGGAATAGAACCAATAATACTATCATCAACTGCATCTATATTAGGAACTATATCCTCACTATCCACTGCGACCTGGTTATAAGGATCAGTCAAATGAGCACTACAAGTCGCTGGTAAACTTGGAACATTGACTCCACTCACATTAAAAACACCGGAGTTACAAGGCACCGCCGCCGCTGGCGCTCCTCCACAATCAACAATCACACTTGAGCCATCCGGACTACAAGTTCCACTTAGATCTATATTATCTCCAGCTTCTGCTCCTGGAGGTGTAAATAAATCAACCTCTGGACTAGGTAAACCTGTCACATCACTATCTGTATCTTGTTGACCATTTAAAGCTGTAATCGTTGCTGTACATGTTGCATAAACAGAAGAGATCACCACTGCTGCTGTAGAGTAAGTTCCTCCTACACAAGGTGCCACTTGAGGTCCTGATCCACAATCAACACTGACCGATCCATCCGGACTACAAGTTCCACTCATGGGATAAGATCCTGGTAATTGAATAGAGCTCACATCATTAATCGTAACTTGAGGGTTAGAACCTGCCGTCGTCTCTGAATCTGTATCACTTAGACTAGTGATCGGATCTACGATCTTAGCAGTACAACTTGCTGGCAAACTTGAAAAAGTCACTGATGCAATACTAAATGTTCCTGAACAAGTCGTACTTCCTACACTCACTCCATTACAAATCACATCAACTAATCCTCCTGATGGATAACAATCCCCTTCAAGAGTATGAGCTCCAAGGCTCTCTGTTGGTCCTGGAAGATCAATGATTGGATCTAGGTCAATAGAAGGTAGTCTAGTTAAATCTTCACTATCTGTTGCCGGTGTTCCATTTGGATCTACAAGATTTGCTGAGCAAGTTGCTGGTAAGCTTGGAACATTCACTGAAGGAACTGAGAAAGTTCCCCCGCTACAAACTACCGCTGGTGCAGGTGCTCCTCCACAATCAACTCTAACTAAAGATCCATCTGGAGAGCAAGTTCCCTGAGTTGGAATGTTTGCCCCTGGCATAGTTGGATCTGGTTGGAAAAGATCAACCTCAGGTGTGAACATTCCTGTCACATCTGTATCTGTATCAATTTGTCCATTAGGTGCTTCGATAGTAGCTGTACAACTTGAAGGTATACTAACGACAGAAACACTTGGAATTGAATAAGTTCCTATAGAAGAACAGGGAAGCTTAACACTAGGTGCTCCGCCCACACATTGGATAAACACATCGTAACCTGGCTTATCACAACTACCACTCATAGGGTAAGACCCTGGATTAGTAATCCAGCTAATATCGTTAATAGTAACTTGAGGGTTGACTCCTGCTGTTGTCTCAGTATCAGAGTCTGTCACTCCATCTGAGTTAGTAATGATTGCTGTACAACTAGCTGGTAAAGAAGAGATATTAACAAGACCTGCATTAAAGTTTCCACTAGCATCACAGGCTACTGGAGTTGATGACCCACTTACCACTGATGGATTACCTGAAAAACAAGTAACGACAACTGAATCTCCTGGAGAAGAACAGGTTCCATCCATTGCTTGTGGACCTACTAAAGAATCGATCGGATTTAGATTAACTGTCGGTGCTGCTGGTGAAGATTCTGTTTCTGTATCTGCGGCAGGATCACCATCAGGTGATGTAAGGGTTGCCACACAGGTTGGGTTACAACCTGGAATATCTACGACTGCACTGAAAGAACCACCTGTACAAAGAACTGCTGCACTATCACCAGCTCCACAATTGACTTTCACCGACGAGCCTTCGGGAAAACAAGATCCTGAAAGGTTTTTTCCAAGCTCGGCGCATTGACCGGGGTCAAGTGTATCAAGGTTAATTGATGCTGGTTGAGCGTTAGATGATGCTGGATCAAATAAATGAGAGTTTTTATTTATACAAGAACTTAAACTTAAAAATACAAACAAAACTAAAAAAAACCTCATCAATACCTCCCTAAGAATGGAAACACCTACGAATTCAAAGCTTGGCTACTTAAGGTAAAATCTAGCTCTATACAATGATGTATAATAACTTTTCGCAAACGTTCCACAAGTTCAAAATTGTCTAATGTGACATTAATGATTTTCTCAGCTACATCATCTTTTTCAACAAACTTTTTTAACAAGACGCAAAAAAAGAATGATCTAAATCAAAGATAGCTGTAATTACAACAACTTATACTTTAAAGATTGTTTCATCTTTTTGTAACACTTGAAACAATATGGTTTTCAAGTCAACTAAAAACAAAATAGGTCTTCCAATAAAAAATGCAACTATATTTTATACTTACCTAATTCTTCACAGATTAAAAGGAGTTCGAATAAATCAAGATTTTTCTTAAAGTAAGGTTGGATATTAGCTCTCACTATATTTAAATTTTCTTCAACAATAATTTTCTTTTCTGGATCTAAAACATGAAAGTTATAATCAAGATCTAAGTTAACGTTATTTTTTAAATATGGAAATTGGTACTTACTTTTACCTTCAAGCAATTCACCAATAATCAATAGACAAAAGAATTTGTTTTCTAAAGCAATCGTAGTTAAACCAGAACTATGAGCTCCGTAGCTTCCTCCTCCTTCGCGACTTTCAACTCTAAACTCCCCAATTCTATCCAGTTTCTCAAATAATTGAGTTGCATCTCTTTTTTTCTGAGCATTGCAAATAAAAGTAAAAAGCACAAAAATTAAAATTATTAACCTCATCTATATCCCTTCTTCTGACAATGGAAAAAAACTAAGACATAACTGGTAAACATCGTCTGCATTATTTTTTTCATCAAGTAATGTTGCAAACTGTCGTCTGAATTTCTTCAAAAGCACACATGCCTTCTTATAATTTTCTCTTTTTATTGATACCATCAACGAAGAATGCTCCCTCTTGGAAATA
Organism: Bacteriovoracaceae bacterium; assembly: GCA_020631435.1. Taxonomy (GTDB): domain Bacteria; phylum Bdellovibrionota; class Bacteriovoracia; order Bacteriovoracales; family Bacteriovoracaceae; genus JAHDHG01. Next base: position 3,495 of record JAHDHG010000048.1, read on the forward strand.
TCTTTTTCCAGTAAAGATTTGCGAGACTTTAAAAGAAGCTCCTCCTGATAATTTCTTTTTAAGAACGAAGTTACACCACTTTTATAATGACTAGTGTGTCCTGAAGTATTATCGATCCAGTATCCAAAAGAACTTAAAATTACAAATTGTTTCTTTTTAAGGTACTCCCAAGCACTGCTTGCTGCCTGAGGAGAAATATTCAATTTCTTGCTAATCCATTCTGGAGATCCTTTAAACCCTTTACATTTTAGAAGCTCCAAAATAGCGTCACAATGCCAACTAGAAGTATTTTGGATATCTTCTAAATCGACAAATTGATATTCCAGTTTTTCTCTTTGATCTTTTAACCCCAACTTCTGAATAATTCTAGAGCGAACATCTGGCCCGAGTTTTCTCTTTCTAGTCAAAATCTGTGATAAAGAAGCAGGAGAAATTCCCAAGAAAGAAGCGAACTTTCTCAAAGAGTAATTAGGAATTAAACTTTTTCTTTTTTTTAATTCCAAGTTAACAATTTCAAGGATTTCTTCATCTCTCATTTTGAAATTTATTAACATCTTAAGCCTTGAAGGTCAAAAGATCTATTTTTGTTTCAAGCCTTGAAACAAGGTGTGGCTTGGCAGAGATTAGCTTTTACAGAGCTCTTTTAACTAAAGATATTCACCCTTCAAACCGAAAGGTCATTATGAACTACTCTAGCTTTCTACTATTTTTCTTACTAACTTTAACCTCTTGCATGGATTCTAGCCTAAATATCAAAAGTCTGGATTCCAAAGTAGGTAGGCAAAGCCCTAATCAACAACCTTCCCCAAATACAAAAAGAACGAAGCCAGTACTACAAAGGCTAGATAACTTTATTCTTAAAGAAGGAGATCGCAATTTTAGTATTGATATTGATAATGAAGAAACAGAAGGAGACCTTGACTCTAATGGGTTTTCATTAGAGTATAAATGCTTTTTTGATAGAGAGAAAGACCTAGATGTTAAACATGAAAAGAGCTGCGAAGAGCTTGAAGGATTAAGTTTTGATACAATAAACGGAATTTTCATTTGGAAACCTTCTTATTTAATTTCAACAAGCTCTTCAGATAATCAAATTTTTGAGTTTCTTATAATAGCCTCCTCTGGAGAATTTTCTGACGAAATTGTATTTTCGATAAATATTGAAAATGTATATACTCCCAATGATTCCAAACTTGGTGAATGGATTGAAGTTCCTTCTAGATCTGAAGAAAATGAGTTCAGAACTTTTTGGGTAATGAAGTATGAAGCAAAAGCTTTGTTAGATAATAATAAAAATGACGAATTTGATAGCAATGAAGCTGTAGACAATGATGGTTGCGGTGATGATGAATGCAAAGAAGATAATTGGGGCCTAGAGGATCATTTCCCTATAAGTATTGATGATGGATCTCCTTGGAGAAAGATTTCTCCTGAAAATGCACAAAAAGAATGTGAATCTTTAGGCTCCGGATTTAATTTGATTACCAATTTAGAATGGATGGCAATTGCTCGAAGCATAGAGACTAATGAAGAAAACTGGACAGGCGGTGACATTGGCATGGGTTGCTTAGCAAGAGGAAATTCTGGAGAGGTGACTTCTGGAGAAAATCACTCTTTGGGTAATTCTTGTGGTTTTGATGGAGATAACCCCCATACTAATTTTTCAGATAACAGAGCTAGTCATAAATTGTCATCAGGTGATGAAATTTTTAATTTCTCTGGTAACGTATGGGAATGGATTGACTGGGACGATCCACGTTCTTTAAACCCCGGTATTCAACAAATGCCAAATGATTGTAAGACTTCGAAAGGCTTTATTGAATTCAATGAAATTGAATGTGGCAATCAAATCGCGGAAAATGAGTATCTCCCACAAACGAGCTCTTTAGACTCAGATCATGGGATAGGAAGAATGTATTTTGATAGTGAAGCCCAAGGTACAATGGCTTCAAGGGGAGGAGGATGGACGACCCAAGAAAGTGTTGGAATTTATGCTTTAATTGCCTACGGCCAAGGAGGAGCATTCCCTCAGACAGGTTTTAGATGTGTTTATAGGCCTAAATAAATATTAAAGAAGTGAATCTTATTAAAAAGACTTATCTATCTTTCTTTTTTCTCAAAATTGCTACTACCTTATTTTGAAAATGCTAACTATTTCAAGTCTGAATGAAAATTAAAAATTGAAAAGATCTACAGAAGTGTTTCTAAAGCTAATTAAGATTCAAGTGCCACAAGAAAAAATAAAAAATTACAATAAGTTAAGCATACCAAGGAAAAATTTATAAACTAATTTAACAACTGATTCCCATTGTAATTCATATTATTCCAAATGAATTGCAATTGAAACAATAGAACTAATTAAATAATTCTTTAATCGAACTTCTTTACGACACTAGCTATTGCAATAAAATAATTTAATAGATATAAATTGAAAAACAAGATAAAAGAAAATTTTTATCTAAATTCGAAAACTTTATTTTTGAGTTGCTTGAGTTCCAGTTTTAGGATCAAGATAATTATCACCTTTAAACTCAATATCACTCACAACTTCCTTCGAGCAAGTAGCTAGTGGTATATCTTGATCGTAGCTATGCTCTCCCGCTCCATTCTCTCCTCCTTGTGGAGACATAGAAATTCCAGACATTGCACACATTCCTAAAATTAATGCTGATTTAATCATAATTTACCTTCTATAAGTTTAAATTAACCCCTGCAGGTTTCACTATACTTAACAAATTTTGAAATGCTCCAGAAACTTGACTCGCAATTTCTCTACCACCTTGTGATTTCACATCTCTGACTTGTCCAAATGCATCATACTTAACATTTATTTTTCCAACACCATCCATACTTATAATCACTGGCTTACCTTGAGCGTTGTACGAGAAAGAAACAATTTGTTTTTTATTGCCTTTCTTCTGGCTAACCATTTTAGAGATTTTTCCTTTAAGGTCATAAATCAACGCAACTACATTTCCTTTTGAATCAATCGCTTTAGAAAGCTCTCCTTTCTTATTATAAGAATAAGAAATCGTTCCTAAATTATTAGTAATTTTAGAAACTCTTTTTGTTTTTGAATCATATTCTAACTTAGAAAACCTTCCATCTGATGATCTCTTCGAAGTCATTAAACCGTTATTATATTTAAATTCTGTAATCTTTGAGCCTTGTTTAATCTTTAAAGGAAGCTCACAGCATTCATTATTAATAGTTTCTCTTTCTATTCCACCTTTAAGTTTACCTCCAACTAAGTCTGCTCCAGTTGTAAACTTGGTTCTATAAAGCCATTGAGACCCATCTTTTCTAAGTTTATGCTGATATTCATATCTATTGCCATACGAATCACCACTGACTCCTTTTTTCTTTACCTCAGTCCAGTAGTGAAGAAAGTTTTTATCATAAGAGCCATATTTGTAAGTAGTTATTTCGCCATTTCTCTTTACAACCTTATTTGTAAAGAATGTCCTTGGTTCATAAGAAATCTTTATACTAGCTTTTTTTGAATCCTTAATTTTCAAATCTTTAATATTAAGCAAGTTATGTTGAGAGTCGTAAGTATAGGAAAACTTTCCACCGTTTATATCTTTAGACTCAACAAGGTCTTTATCGTTGTACTTATAACTTGCAACAGAGCTACCCTTCGCGCCAATAGACGAAATAAACCCATCAGAGTTCCATTTTAGTCTGAACTCATTTCCAAAGTTATCAACAATCTTCTCAACTTTTTTCGTACTTTTATTTCTTGAAAATTTTAATGTATATCCATTCTTTTCTTTACTTAAGATTAAATGACCATCTTTGGTAAAGTACTGAACAAGTCCTGACTCAAAGGATCTTTTATATCCTTTTGGGACAACTGCAAGTTTCTGGTATCCAAAGTTATAAGATTTCAAAATTCTTCCAGGCTTGATTTTTGGCTTAATTCCTAACTCTCTTGCCATTTTGTGTCTCAAAGAACTATCGTTCATTAATTTTTGATAGAGCTTCTTTTTAGCAGTTGCATTCATATTCATCTTTGAGGGGATTTTAGATACTAGTTGCTTTGCAATTTTTTCTACATCAGCTTTTGAAGCTGTCGATGATCCAACAAATCTACTTTTACCACCTGTACCGTTCTCAAAAATATAAACAGATCCATCAAGAGCTGCTTCAAGTTTTGTTTCAAAAGGAGACCCCCAACCATATCCAAACCATCCAACACTAGTCGACTTAGAGTTATAAGTTCTAGTCATCTCAAGAGTTTTACCTTTACTAGAAGTTAAAATATCAGTGTAGGAAATAAAATAATTCCCGTTTTTTAAATTAACTCCAGAATAGAGTGAAATAGAAAAAAGAATTAAAATAATTAATTTCATTAATATTCCTTATAATTAAGCCTTAATAGTTATAATTTTCTTCACTATAAAAAAGTAAATCGATACAAGTCCAACTACCAGAGCCATTAATATCCACCCTATCGGAGTTGTGAGCAATTTCTTTAATCCTACAGGGTTGCTAAATCCCAATATAACCATCATGACAAATGGCATAGCACTTAGAATTCGCCCCTGATTTAAACCTTGAGCAACATAAACAGAGATTTTTTGCTGAAGTCTTACCCTCTCCCTGATAATTTCTGAAATAGTATCGAAAGTTTCAGATAAATTCCCACCTGTTTCTCTCAAAATATTTATGGAAGTAACAAACATTTGAACATCATCCAATTGCATTCTTTCATTCATGCCTTCAAGAGCCTCGTCTAGGCCTACTCCTAGCCTATTTTGCTGTAAAACCAAGTTAAACTCTTGGGCTATAGGATTTGGAAGTTCATCAACAACCATTCCAAAAGATTGAGGCAATGAAAGACCAGCTCTTAATCCAGAAGACATTAAATTTAAACCATCAACCATTTGAGATTGGAAAATGTTTTTCCTTCTATTTACAAGAAATTTCATAACTGGCTTAGGAAGTTGGAAAGCAATAAAGATAAAAATTATTCCAAAGATAATACCAGCAACTATACTACCCATCCAAGTAAACATCGAAAAAATTAACAAGGCTCCACCAAGGGCAAAAATTAATAGACCAATCGTTAATTTTTGAGGATCAATTTTATAAAATAAAAACTCTGCTTTATCTAAAACAAAGTCCCTAGTTCCAAAAGTTTTATTTTCTATGAATTGAAAAATTCGCTCACTACTGACAGATGATGCCCAGAAAAAAAACATTCCAAACAATGCAATGACACCTTTTTTTCCTAATACATTTGCAAGGATTAATCCCATAATTCCCCCTTAGGAATTCTGGAAAATACCTCTTGGAATCTTATAGCCTTTTCTTTCAAGCTCTTCCACGAACTTAGGTATGAAACCTGTTGCTTGAAATTTACCAATGACCTTTCCATTTTTATCTAAACCTTCCTGGTTATATACAAAAATATCTTGCAAGGTAATTACATCACCACCTTGAAGACCAGCTACTTCTGTTATGTTGATAACTTTTCTGGATCCATCTTCAAGCCTACTTTGCTGAACTACAACTTGGACCGCAGAAGCAATCATCTCTTTTATTGCCCTAGGACTAAGACCTGATTCAGCATATTGAACAAGAGTCTCGAGCCTACCCATGCAATCTCTAGGTGAGTTTGAATGAACAGATGTCATCGATCCTTCGTGACCTGTATTCATCGCTTGAAGCATATCAAGCGTTTCTCCACCTCTACACTCACCTACTATTATTCTATCAGGTTTCATTCTTAGAGTTTGTTTTACTAATAATCTGATAGAAATTGCCCCATCACCTTCTAAGTTTGCAGGCCTTGTTTCTAGTCTTACAACATGCTCTTGAGGGAGATCTAACTCGGCAGAATCTTCACATGTAATAATTCTCTCATTGGCAGGAATAAAGCTACACAAGACATTTATTAAAGTTGTTTTACCTGAACCCGTACCTCCACTAACAACGACATTTTTACCTGACTCCACAATTATACGTAAGAAGTCAGCCATCTCTTCAGTCATAGATCCAAATTTAACTAAATCTTTGTAGGTAAGCCTGTTCTCTGGAAATTTTCTAATAGTAATAGTACATCCATCAATGGCACAAGGAGGAATAATTGCATGAACTCTAGATCCATCCATCAACCTTGCATCGACATAAGGTGTTTTTTCATCAATACGTCTTCCAATTGGATAAACGATTTTTTCAATAACTCTTAGAACTTGTTTATCGCTGGTAAAGGTGACATCTGATAATTTATTTTTACCAGCTTGTTCATAATAGATTTTACTTGGCCCAACAACCATAATTTCAGAGATAGATGGATCAGCAAGGAGGTCTTCTAATGGGCCTAAGCCCAATGCTTCATCTAATATTTCTTTTACAATTTGAGCCATTTGATCACGCCCGCTAACAATTCCCGATGTTTCTTCTTTACCAAGAAGTTCGACTACTTTCTTTTTCGTTTTATCTTTTAAGATAAGTCTTGAACTTTCATCTTCCTCTAGAGATTTATTTTGAAGATCCATCTCTTCTACTATACCTCTTAAGATCCTTTGTTTGAGAGCATTCCATCTATTTGAGTTTCCAGTCTTCCCTTTTTTTGAAACAGGAGATACTTTAGCTGAACTATTTTGAAGAGCTGGTCGATTTAATTTTTCTAAAATTTTTAATATATTTTTACTTAATATTTTTTTTGAAATATTTGCAATTCCCTGAGAGAAATGTGCGGACTTACTCAAAGTAATAGCTGGTGATTTTTTTGTTAGACTAACTGCACATGTGTTTTCATCTTTTGGAATCTGCGCGAAAATAGCTTTTCCAATTTGTTTACCCGCAGTCTCTGCATTAATAGGGTGAGAGCTTGAAGCTTGGTTAAAAATCACTTGTATCGAATCTTTGGGAACCAACATCGTTGTTAATTCAGAAATTACTTTTTTAGTTTGATTTAAAGCCAAAACATCTGGCGTTGTAATAAGTAAAACAAGAGTTGAGTTTTCAATCGCTTTTACAACTAACTCTGTTAACTCAGATCCTAAGTCTACAATTGTTATAGGAAAAAGCTTCTTAGCATTTTTTAAAAATTTCCCCACGCCATCTACATCTATAGACGATGCTTCTACTGGATCACTATTCATAGAAAGAAGTGAAACTCCATTTTTATGTTGAGCAACAAAGCTTCCTAAAATTCTTGCATCAATAGCTCCATTAAACTTAGAAACCTCAAGAAGACTCTTTTTAGATTTCATCCCTGTCACTATATTTTGATCGCCTCCAGCTTTTTGATCAAAATCAAGAAGAAGAGTTTTTTGCTTAATATCAGAAGCAAAAGAAAAAGCTAGATTAGCAGACACTATCGACTTACCGACACCGCCCTTACCACCAAAAACAGAGATGATATGACCTGCCACTTATCTTCTCCTTCTAAATTTTCTTCTGATTTCAATAGTATCTTCAGATGCTGATTGAATTAGTTCAGGAGTGATAAAAACTACATACTGACTTTTTGCTATTGTTTTAGATTTTGATCTCAATAAATTGAATAAAGAGCTACTAGATTGGTCTCCCGAAATGGGAGCAGGATCATTTTTATCATAGCCAGTAATATCAGTACTCTGAACAATTCCTCCTATTGCAGAAGATTGACCAGATTTTATATATAACTTTGTTTTAATAGTATTAGTAGCTATTAAGGGAGCTCCGTTACCAGATGTTCCATTGGGAACACCTACCGTCAATTCAGAAATGTTTAACTCAATATTCTCATCCTCTAAAACTTTAGGAGTAACAGTAAAATTAAATTTTATTTCTGGTGAAATCGTTCGAGCAGTCTCACCTGAACCCAATAAAAATGGGACAGGAGTACTCTTTGAAACAGATCCCGCCACATTCTCTTCAGTGATAACCATTCCACTTTGAATAACTCTTCCATATCCAGCATTTTTAAGAGATTGAATTTTTGGAAACAAATTTGAAATTATTGCCTGAAATGTTCCACTTGATCTTGCACCCAATGACCCATTTTCTGTCTTGCCAATATTAATAGAACCTCCTCCATTATTTGCAAGCGGCTGCCATTTAAAACCAAACACCTTCGAATAATCTTTTGAAAGCTCTACAAACTGACTTGAAATTTTAATTTGCTTAGGAAGTGGGACTTTTTTCTTTTCTTTTTTCTCATTAATCGAAAGATAATAATAAATATCACCTTTATCTTTATTAACTAATAATCTATCTGACCCACTGGCGAGGCTATCAATTTTCTCCGGCAGCAAGGCCTGAGTAATCCTTTTTGCTAAAGACTCTTCCCCCGCTGACCTTACAACTCCTTCAACCCAATACGCCTTATTCACAACTCTAACTGAAACATTTCTTAAGTTAAACTTTGCAAGTTCCTCAGTCATTTTTTTTGCAATAATTCTTTGCGTTTGCGGATGCATCTCTACCATTCTTAAAACATCATCGTAATTCACGAGAACAGATGCAACTTTACCAATATCACTTGGGACAACTATATGCCCGCCAACAAAAACCTTCCCACCTTTAACACCAATTTCAAGTCCTTCAATTTCTCCTAACAAATCTTTTAACTCACTCAAAGTTTTTGATTGGTCACTTTCAGTCACAGTAATAATGTATCTAATTTTTTCTACTTCATTTTTATCTCTAATTGTCATTGAAGTAGTTTTTCCTTCTTTCAATCCAATAAGATTTAATTTTTGTGTATCTGGAAAAACATCAACTTTTAAAACTTCCTGGTCCCCAAGAGTGATATTTGTACTAAAGGGAAAATCAATTTTTATTGTCTGATCTATACCTTTGACTAAGGTAAGCTCTTTTCTTTTGACCTCTGTTTGAGAGAAGCTAAAAAAAGATAGAAAAAATATAAATGAAACAAAAGCCTTATTTATTACCATTCTTCTTTTGATAATACCTTCTAGCTTCCAGTGCGTCTTCCCCTAAAACATCATAAAGCTCAGTTGCAGGGATTCTTTGTAAAGAAGTATCGTTTGTATTCCTAAGAACAGTGTAAATTCGAGCTCCAGAACTGATCAAAAAGATCAACTTTTGTATTTCTTCTGGCTCCAGCTCAAGAGTCAAGGATCTATAATCTGCTCTACTTTCTAAATTAACAGTCCTGTATTTTTCATCTCTTTTCTCTAAAGCAAGCGGCAACTGATTTGTTACTCTTTGGCCAGTTGATAGAACTCTTACCCCCTGAAGAACTGTTTTAACTTTTTGCATTTCAATTTTTCCTGGAGCATAAGAAATAACAGAGAGTACATCTACTCTGTTTCCAGGCTTAATCAATTTACTTACCGCCTGAGAATCATTAACAGGAATAGCATAAGCTCTCTTACCTGGTGCAATTTCAGGGGCAAGACCAGTCCGAACACCAGGTTGTGTAATTCTAGGTTTTGTAATTTGCTCGCCTTTTAGAATAGAAACTGCTGCGATCGTATTTGTTACCTCTTCAATGTTCGAGATATGTCCATTTTGCACAAACTTCTTGGGTACTGTAATGATTTGCAACATGGAATCATCAATGACATCCAAAGCTTTAATATCTACTCTGGCTACGACTACAGGCAAACTATTTCCATAAGTTTGCTTATACTGAGCCTCCCTGGCATCTATATATGAATAAACCATAAACATTGCAATCACTGCGATTAATAATGACAAAGTGAATGATCTAGAATTCATAGATTCCTCCACTTAAAATGATATCAAAATGTCACTTTTTTTAGAGAATAGGAAAGAAGTACGAATACTTGAGTGATTTTCTTAACGTAAGAAACATCCTTCAGCACTTGCTTGTAAGGTTATATATTCTTCTACATACTGCCCAGTAAATGCTGGTAGTCTCCATACTTTATTATCACCGCTAGTTCGAATATAAGTCGCACCACACATACCAAACACAGTCCCTACTCTTATAAATTGAGTACTATCCCCAGTATAGTTTTTACAATCTGTCTCATCGTTTTCATCGCTTAATATATTTAAACTTAAATCATAACAAGGAAGAACTGGTTGCTCTCCCTTCATAATTTCTGCCCAGCCAATATGAAACATTCCAAAAACTTCAAAATTTTCTTTTTCATAAGGAATCATTGAATTTCCTTTAACTCTCGAAAAGAAATAAGATCTTGTGATTTTTTGCTGGTTTATTGCTCCGTTTATTGAGCTTCCAATATTTAATAAAATAACTAAAAGAATGGTTACGATTGGTAAAAAAACAATAAATTCAATAAGAGATTGTCCCTCATTATTTTTTTTTAATTTTTTAACAGCCATTATCATATAGCGCCACATCTTCGTCTATTTCGGATCCACATCTAAAGCCCATTGCTGTTCTGATCTGACAATCACACTCAGCCCTAGTTGGTTCTTTACCAAGGAAAGATTCTGATAAAAGTTTATTTTTTTCTTTGTCTCCTGCAATTCTGAAAGGAGGCCTAAATACTAAGTAAGCTCCATAATATTCTGCTATATCTGTAGAGGTAGTTTCACCTTGAGAAACTGAAGGGTGAACATTAAATTTTAATCCCTCATGATCTATTTTAAAACCACCTAAACTTTGCTCAAAAGTATCTTTTGCCATTGAGATGCCTCGACTAACCCCAAGTTCTAAATTACTCTCACTTGCTGCATCTCCAACCAAGAATGCTCTTGAAGAAACAAATGTAGCATGATGAACAACATAGCCAGTCACTAAATTTGCTGAGAAATAAATAAATACTAAAACTAAACTAAATGCAAGCATGAAGCTAAGAAGAAACTCTATTGAAGCTTGTCCACTGATTGATTTTTTTTTATGGATAAGATTGTGCTGGACCGAAGAACCTAGATTCTCCTTGTCCTCTACTATAGGATTTATGATCGGCATTTGAATATCCTGAATTATACTGTTCATCATCAGAAGCTCCGTATGCGTGTCTATAAGAAAACTGAAATTTTCTATTCACAGCAAGTAGAAAATCACTCTCCGTTCCAAAGAACTCATTAAATTTAGTATAAAAATTAAAAACTAAAGTTGCTACTACTAAAAAAAGAAGGAGGTATTCAATAAATGCTTGCCCGGTGTTATTTAACTTGATCATTTTCGTAACCTGCAAAAAAACAATCTTGCGCACAAGACCCTGTAGAGAGATTGTTCGATAACTCATGCGCCAATCTTCCGAAATTGCTAGATATCGATTCAGAAGCATATAAAAAAAGATTCGATGCAATCAAAACACCAAAAACCAACATTAGTAAATACTCAAGAAAAGCTTGCCCAGAGTTATTCATAAACTTATTTTAGTAGAAATCTTGTATTATTTTGCTCCTAGGAGCTAATTTCCTGGATCTGATAAAAGTTTAACAAAAAGTCATATTTTCAAATCAAAAATAAGGTTATAATAAGATAAGTGCTCGGTGAACAATATAGTTTCGCCCTACAAAGTTTGTTTCGGGAGCTGTCCCTGGTTACGGTGAGCAAGCCCGACTATTATTATCTGTTAAGAATTTTAGTAGATAATCGGGAAGCCTAAAATAACTACTTATCGCGCCCACCTAGTATTTAGGGGCGCGAAACATATGTCTCACTGAGCCTTTTTTCTTTATTTATTTGCATAAATATCTCTCATTTAAGAATATATATATATGAATAATTATGAAATGAATGAAATCTCTACAAAGTGGATCGAATCTTTAGTTGTTGATGAAATCAATATGGAGGAGTCTGGAATAGTTCATTTTAATGATCATATTGATCCAGGGCTAAACTTAGAAGATTCTTCTATCGACATAGTTGAAGAGCTTAGATCAAAATTCGAAGTATTCATTTATAAATTTAACCAACTCAGAAGTGATCCAAATAAAGAAATTAAGATATTTAAAATTTCTGAAACTATTAATGATTTCTTACTCTTTAGAAACTCTTTAAAGCTCATTGTTTCTAGAATATCTAATGAAATAATAAGAATAGGCTTCATGAACAACTCTGGTAACTTTTTCAGTACAAGAAATGTTCAAGGAGTAGATTCTAATCCTGTATTTCACGAAATACATGCGCATCTAGGCGCTTTTAATAAGGTTACCTGGAGATACAAGGACGATGAGGTAGATCTTGACGCAGTAGTTAAATTTTACTTATCGGAATTTATAAAGCAATCTGCTAACTAAATTTACTATCCCTAAAAATCAAAATTCAAAGAAGGAACTATCATGGCTTATCTAAAGTTAGAGGGATACGATTTTCACAATACCAGAAAAAAAGAAATGTTGAAAAAGCATGGAGATAAAATAAAAAAACTCTATGGAAACAATGCGAATTCTTTTTTTATTATTTTAGCTCTAGTTGTAAGTCAATTTTCTTTAGCAATATATCTAAGTGATAAATCTTTTTGGCTACTTCTTTTAATGTCATATGTTATTGGTGCATTTTTAAGTCATGCTCTTTATGTTTTTGTTCATGAATCATCTCATAACCTAGTATTCAAAAAAACAGTTCCAAATCGATTAGTAGGAATTTTTTGTGACTTTGCACTAGGCCTACCAGGAGCGATGGCATTTAGAAAATATCATTTAGTTCATCATGTCCATATAGGGGACTTTGATAAAGATGCTGACATTTGCTCAGAGTTTGAAGCAGATTTAGTTGGCTCTGGTCCAATTAAAAAAACTCTTTGGCTTTTCTTTTTGGGAATTTCTCAAGCAATGAGACCAATGA
>JAHDHG010000049.1 GCA_020631435.1 Bacteriovoracaceae bacterium
ACTTTGACTTATTTGATGAATATAGATTTGATCATGAATTAGTCTTTGAAAAAGTTGAGTTCTCTCATCCTTTGTACATCATGTATTCTTCTGGAACAACGGGGAAGCCAAAGTGCATAGTTCATAGTACAGGGGGAACTCTAGTACAGCATGTAAAAGAATTGAGGTATCATACCGATCTTAAGGATCATGAGAAAATACTCTATTTTACTACTTGTGGCTGGATGATGTGGAATTGGCTTGTTAGTTCTTTATTTATGGGCTCAGAAGTTGTTTTATTTGAAGGTTCTCCTGCTTATCCAAGTCTTGATGCTTTTATGAGAAAAATTGATTCTTATGGGATTCATGTCTGGGGTACAAGTCCAAAGTATTTAAGAGCTCTCGAAATTTATGAATGGAAAAATAATTATCAGTTTGAAAACTTAAGATCTATTCTTTCAACTGGAGCTCCTTTATTGTCTGAGCAGTTTGATTATATAAATGAAAAAATAAAAAAAGATGTTCACATTGCAAGTATTTGTGGAGGAACAGATATTATCTCTTGCTTTATGTTAGGAGTACCTTCTAAAGCAAATAAAAGAGGAGAAATTCAAGGCCTTGGACTTGGAATGGATGTTGCTTGTTATAATTTTGATGGTGAATCAGTTTTTGACCAAGAAGGGGAGTTGGTTTGTCAAAAGCCATTTGTTTCTCAGCCGATTTATTTTCTTAATGATGAATCTAAAGAAAAAATTAAAAAAGCTTATTTCAATAAATTTGATAATATTTGGCATCACGGTGACTTCATAACTATTACCTCAGAAAAGTCTGTGAAAGTTTTTGGAAGATCAGATGCAACACTTAACCCTGGTGGTGTAAGAATAGGAACTGGAGAAATCTATAGACAAACTGAGAAGTTAGAATTTTTAGATGATTCAATATGCGTTGGTAAAAACAAAGAAGGAGATGTGGAGGTTGTTTTATTTGTGAAATTAAAAAGTGGTTTAAAACTTGATGATGAGAAAAAAAGGTCTATTAAGAAGTTAATCAAGCAAGAAACTACCCCGAGACATGTTCCGAAAGTGATATATTCCGTTTCAGATATTCCTTACACAAGATCTGGCAAAAAAATGGAAGTTGCTGTTAATAGGATTATTAATGGTAGACAATTAGATAATATCGAAGCGGTTTCAAATCCAGATTCACTTAACGATTTCAAGAAGTTTTATGAAGAAGTTTCTAGATAAAGATGCATTATTGTTTTTAATTATCATAGGTATTCTATGTGGAATCATTTGGTATAGAACTGATAAGCATTATGATAAAGTTTTAGAGGGAACTAAATATCAAATATTAAAAAAGGATCCTCGTGTCCAAAGATAAAAAAATAGTATTCTCTGGTGGAGGTAGTGGAGGTCATTCAGTGATTGCCATGACCTTGATTGAATATTTTAGATCTCAAGGGATTAAAGATATTCAATACATCGGAAGCTATCATGGTTTAGAAAAAGATTTAGCTCATAAAAATAATATTCCTTATCATGCTATTTCAACAGGTAAACTGAGACGGTATTTTAGCTTTGAGAACTTCATTGATTTTTTTAAATTTATTTTCGGTGTCCTTCAATGTTTTGTTTTATTTTTAGGAAAGTTAAGAACTACTGATATTGTTTTTGCTACCGGTGGATTTGTTTCTGTACCTTCAGCAATTGCAGGAAAGATACTTGGAAAAAAAGTATACCTTCATGAACAGACCTCAAGGCTAGGGCTTGCTAATAAAATTATTTCTAAGTTTTCAGATAAAATTTTTGTGAGTTTTGAATCTACCAAAGATTTTATTTCAAAACCTTGTATCGTCTCAGGTTATCCAATCAGATCTAGTTTCTTTAACTCAAAAGAAAAAATCATTTATAATAGGCCATTGTTATTTATAACTGGGGGAGGGAATGGATCAAAATTTATCAATGATTTAGTTGATGATTGGTTTGATTCTTTATCTGAAAAATTTCATATTATCCATCAAGTTGGACAGCAATATATTAACGATTACTTGGAAAAAAGATCTGAAAATTATGAGATTTTTGGTTTTATGGATAATCTTCCTCAGGTGCTAAGTTCTGCAGATTTAATTATTTCTAGGGCCGGAGCTGGAATAGTAAGTGAGATACTAGCTTTAAAAAAGAAGGTACTTTTTATTCCTTTAAAAATTGCACAAAGAAATGAACAGTTTCACAACGCTATGGAAGTTGTGAAATGTGGGCATGGTAGGATTTTATCTGAAGATGATTACCAATGTTCAGATTTAATTGGAATTCTTAATGATTTAGAAAATGTTAAAATAGATTCCTTAACGACTCATAAAAATAAAGCTTTGAATCCAACGGAATTAATTTTTCAAAACTTGTAAATTTTCTTTTATGAGCTAATTGCCAACAAAGCCAACCAAAATACTTGGGTAGTAGCGCCTAATAATTATCGCTAAGTTATTGAGATCACACAAATAGTAAATTCTTTTCAAAATGGAGTTACATTATTCCTTAGTGAAGTAGATTAAAGCTGAATTATTCACTAAAAGGAAATTTATGAAATTAATAGCAACTTCTATGTTGCTGCTTCTGCTCTCCTGCGGAAACAGTAATGGACGACTCTTCGATCCTAGTGTTAGTACACCAAACTTAAAGCCTGTTAAGGAAACAAATTCTCAATCTGACTTAGGGAGTAGTTTTCTTCCAGATGGTTTAGACTCAGATTGGAAAACAGATCTAGATTTTACAGATTTAGACGGAAATCCTCTGACAGACGGTAAAGTAAAGTTCGTTTTAAGAAATTGTGATTTAAATCAAAAATTTTTTGATGGTGAATTTAATTTGGGTCATTATTTAGATCTAGATCAGCCACTCACATCGAGTGGTATTTTAGATTTTAATTTAGATGTGCAGCCATTCTTTGGACCAAATAGTTTGATTGCTCACGGTGAGTCTTACTTATTCGATAAAAAATCGTGGGCCAGGCATGTCTCTGATAAATATTCTAACTTAGATATTTTTTATCAAATTCATACTCATTCATCAGGTCAGGCGATAAGACTATGTACTGATATACAAGTTGATGCTGGTGATGGATACTCAGATATTTCTACTACTGTCTATGAAGTAGCAAATCATTACTCTAATGATAACGATGCTTTAGTTGATGAAGTTTCAAGAAATATTACAGATGTTCTTGGATTAGGTGGGCCTGTTTATATTGACCCAAGGTTTGAGTTAGATGAATTTGATCCTCCATTCTCAGATTGCTCATTTGATAGACTTAAGGTTTCAGATAGAAATTCTTTAATTCATGCGTTTGAGATCAAGGATTCAAGTGGTTGGAATTCTCTAAAGGAGAATGGATCAGAATTTTGGGATACCATCGGAACTGCTATAGGAGCCACAACACATGCAGAATTTGTGAGTAGGTCAGCTCCACAACCTGATGTAGAGTGGGGAAATAGTTGTGATAATTATATTGAAAGATTTAATTTATACTCAGCTGTACTTAAATTAGATATTGATTCTATTAGGGTAAGTGATGGAGTTGATAACACTAAGTATGTAGAAGTTAAACTAGGCATCGCAGAATCATTTTAAAAGTTAGGCCCTTAATTGGGCCTCACTTTAAATTAAGTTTGGAGAAGTTCCGAATATTCGATCTAAAGTTTCTTTTAAATGAATGAGTTTTTGATCAGCTATATTTTTTAGTCTACTTGAATTGTAAAATTTCTTAACTGCATCATCTTCTTTTCCATAGCGGTAGATCAATATATCTGAATCAGAGTTTTTAAACTGATCAAATACTCTGTGAGTATTTTTTAAATGATCATCTAGAAAAACAATTTGTTTAATATTTTTAACCCTGGAATGTTCAACTAGTATCTTGAGCATCTCACCCTTATGAAGGCCAGAAGTCATAAATATTCCATTATCATAACCTATGAGACGTTCACGATAGTATTGATTTTTAATATCAGTACCTATCTTTCTTGAGGAAAAATCTATCTCATACTTAGAAAGTTCTCTCTCTGTTGCTCTTCTGTACTCAGGTGATCTCGATGTCAGTGCGATAACTTTAAACTTTTTCATTTGTAACTCATCAATAAATTTTGGGATTACTCTTTCAGTTAATCTCATTTCTCCGTGAGTGAAAAGTATATCTTGCCATTCCAAAAGGTCAGAGAATGTCGCTGAGTTTCTCAGGTTTTCTCTCTTCCAATTAAACCACTGGTCTGATCCTAAGTAATCTTTCATAGACAAGACAGTATTATCAATATCAAATACGATTAAGATTTCCTCAGATTTGAATGAGTTTAATAGTTGAGTCATATCTTCATAAACTTCTGAGATAGAATAAATTTCTTTTTCTTGAGTAATAGAAAATAGCGTTAGTGGTAATAGCATTATTAAAAATTTCAATTGTGTCTCCTTTAGTAAAATAAATTCAACACATGGCCATGAGTTATTGATAAATTAAGATTTTAATTGTATTAAGTAAAAAAAGAAATAATTTAAAAAATTTAAAGTTTTACTTAATATGGTTAATAATTATTATTTAAAGTATTTCATTGATGCTGTTGATTTAAATAGTCTTACTAAAGCAGCAAGAAAAAACCTTGTTTCTGTGTCAGCAGTTAGTCAGGCTATTGTTCAATTAGAGCGTCAATTTGAGTTAGACCTTATAAGTCACAAGAGAAATTCATTTGAATTGACTGCACATGGAAAAAATTTTTATGAAAAATCTAAGCAGTTACTTTCAGAAGTCGATTATTTTAATTCACAAATTAGAATGTCTAAAAATGAAATGATTGGGAGAGTAGAATTTGCTACTCAACAAAGCTTTGCTTCAATTATTCTTCCTGATATCTTGATTCGACTTCAAAAGAAGTTTCCTCATATGCAACCTTTTTTTAAAATGGGAATTACCTCAGAAGTGAGAAAGTGGGTGAGTGAAGGAGACATAGATTTTGGAGTGGCTTTAGGCAAAGTGAAGGTCACAAACTCAAAAATGTATAAAGTTCATGAGGGCAGTTTTGTACTGTTAAAGAAAAAAGGCGTTAAGAAAAGTTTAAAGTTTTTAGTGACTGGTGAATTTAAGGAAGTGGAAAAATTTAAAAGAGATTATAAAAAGTTTTATAAAAAAGAACTTCCTGTTGAAATGTATATAGAAAGTTGGGGAGTAATGACTAAGATGGCATTGAAAGGCTTAGGCATTGCATTGGTTCCAGATTATTTTTTGAAATCTCTTGATAAAAATAATTATTCAATTGCCAGGCTTCCATTTGAATTGCCTAAATATGAAATCAATGTTTATAAACATAAAGAAAAGAAAATATCTCCTCAAGGATTTCTATTTTTTGAAGAATTTGTAGATGAAGTTAAATCTTACTTCTAGAACGACTAAGTTTATAAAAAGATTTAGTAAATATTATAAGCTTTTCCTATGTCCTTTAGATCTTGATTCACATTCTTTGTGCTCTTTATCTTTCTTGTTCTCTATGGAAGCTAATCCTCTTCGTTGAGACCTAACCACCTTATGCTTACTTGCTTCTATTTGCTTTCTTTTTACATAATCAAGATACGCTGCTTTACTTGAGAAACTTAAAGAAAAAACTTGAGATGATAATAAAACGAATAGAACTATAATCACTTTGAACATTATAAACCTCCGATAATAACTTAGTAATAAATCCTTTAAGGATTATAACAAGGGATTAATTTCTTATGGAATTGATTATGTTAGTCCCTTTATAAATTAACTCTATAAAGAACTTGGCAAAAAAAATTGTCAAAATGAAAAAGTTTAAGAGCATGAAGCAACAAAAAAAATGGGAGAAATGAATTCTCCCATTAATTAAAAGTTTAATTGTTATTTTTACTAATTTTTTAACGAGCCAAAGAGTGCTTCAATTTTAAAGATTTTCTATAATCTCTATCAAATGCTCTTCTATCATGAATTTTATCATCTGATGCAATTTCTCTTTTATGCTCGACTCTTTCAACACCTGAGGCACTTTCAAGATCTTTCACTTTCTTAATTTCTGGCTTAGCAACAAACTTCTCATCTGACTTATCATCCGCTAAGGCTTTTCTAGCATCTCGATCTAAAGCAGATGCCCGAGGAGCTCTTTTTAACCTTTTTTTACTTAGATACTTTGAATGACTTGCTTTAATTTTTGCTCTCAATTGATCAGAATTCATTCTAGCATAAATGTTTGATGTAAATAAAAATGCAACAATAATCAACGTACTTCTTAACATGTCGACCTCCTAGAGTCTTAAATTTAAAGGATTTCTCCGGTGATTTGATTATACGTTAATGATTAAAAGCTATATAAAATCAAAAATTTACTCTGGTTGTTTTATTTATGAAAGTGAAAAGACAAAAAATAATGGCAATTTTTGTAAATCGTGATAAATGTCTTCAGTGAACGAATTCAACACAGACCTTAATTCATATGATTATGAACTCCCTTCTGAATTAATCGCGCAAGTTCCTTCCGATGAAAGAGAGGGGGCTAGAATGCTTGTATATGACGAAGCGACTAATCAAATTAGCCATTCTCACTTTTCAGACTTAGCAAGTTTCCTTCATTCTAGTACTACCTTAGTGAGAAACAATACAAAAGTATTTGCTTCGAGGGTACAAGCCAGAAAACATATCACTGGAGGGAAGGCAGAGTTTTTTTTCTTATCAGATACCTTGAGCTCTCATTGTGTTGAAGCACTTATTCAGAGTAACTCCAAAAAAAAAGTAGGAGATGAGTTTATTTTAGAGGGTGACATCAAGTCTAAAATAATAAAAAGATTAGAAAGAAAGTTTTTAGTTTCTTTAGAAGTTTCTGATTTACAGAGTTATCTTAGTCGATTTGCTCAAGTTCCTATACCGCCTTATATAAGGAATGGTGAGGCAAGTTCTGAAGATTCGACGAGATATCAAACAACTTATGCTCAACATTCAGGATCAGTTGCAGCACCTACGGCAGGTTTGCATTTTACTGATCATACCTTTGATCAGCTCACTAAAAAAGGTATAAACGTCGCAGACCTTACTTTACATGTAGGACTTGGAACGTTTGAAACTATAAAGTCTGAAGACATTAGAAATCATCATATGCACTCAGAACGCTTTTATATGTCTCAAGATGAGTACAACAAAATGAAAAATAGAAAAATATTGGCCATTGGTACAACTTCACTTAGAGTGCTTGAAAGTTTCTCTAAGGATAAAAATTTAAAAAGAAATGAATGGAATGAAACTGATATATTTCTCTATCCTGGAATTGAAGTGACTTCTATAAATGCAATGCTTACGAATTTTCATCTTCCAAAGTCTTCATTAATTATGCTTATCAGCGCCCTTATAGGAAGAGAAAAAGTAATGGAGCTCTATCAAGAAGCTATAGATCAAAAGTATCGTTTTTATTCTTATGGTGATTGTATGTTGATTTTAAGAAAGGGATATCATGAAGTTTAATGTTGAAGCTACTTCTGGAAAAGCTAGAGCTGGGACTTTAGAAACTACCCATAGTAAAATAGAAACTCCTGTTTTCATGCCAGTAGGAACTAGAGCAGCAGTAAAAATGATGACTTCAGAAGATATGGAAGAGCTAGGTGCTGAAATTATTTTAGGTAATACTTATCATTTGTATCTAAGACCAGGTTCAGATTTGATTGAAGATTTAGGTGGTCTTCATGAATTTATGAGTTGGAAAAAATCAATCCTTACAGATTCTGGTGGATTTCAAGTTTATTCATTATCAGGGTTAAACAAAGTTACTGATGATGGTGTTTGGTTTCAATCTCACATCGATGGATCTAAACATTTTATTGGCCCTAATGAATCAATGAAGATTCAAAAAGAATTAGGTTCTGATATTGTAATGTGCTTTGATGAGTGCCCCGCACTTCCTTGCACGAAAGAAAAAATGATTGCCAGCCTTGATAAAACTCATCGATGGGCAAAAATTTGTAGAGAATATGAACTTCAGTCCCATCAAAATCTTTTTGGAATCGTTCAAGGTGGATTGGATCTTGAGTTAAGAAAGTTTTCACTTGAAACACTGAATGAAATGAATTTTGAAGGGTTAGCTATTGGTGGTCTTTCAGTTGGTGAGAAAAATGAAGAGATGAGGCAACTTCTTGAAGATTTTGTTTTTCAAATGCCTGAAGAGAAACCCAGATATTTAATGGGAGTGGGGAAACCTTTAGATATCCTCAACGCTGTTAAAGAAGGTGTGGATATGTTTGACTGTGTGCTTCCAACTAGAAACGCTAGAAATGGTCAGATGCTTACTTCTAAAGGTCCTATGAATATCAAAAATGAAAGATATCAAAGAGATCAAAACCCTCCAGATGTAAATTGTTCATGTAAAGTGTGCCAAAGATATACTAGGGCCTATATTAGGCACCTTCATAAAGTAAATGAATTTACTGCTGGCAGATTGATGACTTTTCATAACCTTCATTTTTATCTTCAAATGATGAGAGATATCAGAGTTGCAATTAAAGAGAATAAGTTTGACGACTTTTACCAGAGATTTTATAAAGAATTCAATTCAAACGAATTTTAAAGGATATAATTTATGTTTATTAATTCTGCATTTGCT
The DNA here is from genome assembly GCA_020631435.1 of Bacteriovoracaceae bacterium. Lineage (GTDB taxonomy): Bacteria > Bdellovibrionota > Bacteriovoracia > Bacteriovoracales > Bacteriovoracaceae > JAHDHG01. The sequence goes on from JAHDHG010000049.1 coordinate 8,621, forward strand.
CAAGAAGCTGCTGCCCAGGCACCAAATGCCTTTATGTCATTTGTTCCTTTTATTTTAATATTTTTTCTATTATGATTAGACCCCAAAAGAAGAAGTTAGAAGATGAAGCAAAATTTAACTCAGCTCTTAAAAAAGGCGATGAAGTCTATATGAAGTCTGGAATGATAGGGACAATTTATGGACTTACTGACAGAATTGTAACTTTGGAAGTTTCCGAGGGAACCAAAATGAAATTTTTGAGATCTCAAGTTGGTGGAGCTACAAAGAATATCTTTAAAACTGATTCAAAATAAATTATCATTTCTAAACGGCTTATAGCCATCTCTAAATACTAACCGTTTAGGAGTGTTATGTTCGGCCTCGGAGCAGGTGAAATTCTAATTATTTTAATGTTAGCGCTTATTTTTATAGGCCCTAAAAAATTACCAGGTCTTGCTAAAGGTCTTGGTAAAGGAATGCGGGAATTTCAAAATGCGTTAAGAGGTATTGATATTTCTAATCAAGACGAACCAGAAAAAACTACAGAAAAAAATAATGATTATATAGAAACAAATTCAGTTTCAGAAAATAAAAAGGGTGACTTATGAATAAGAAGTGGACGTCACGATTAATACTATTATTAATCGTTCTTGGTCTTGCTGTTATGACTGTGATTCCAACTTTTCTAGATCTTAAAAAAGATTCTGGGTATCCAGTTGAAAGTAAAATTAATCTAGGACTAGACCTTCAAGGTGGTCTCTATATTGTTTTAGGTATCGACTTTAATAAAGTCTATCTTGATGAAGTAACTACTCAAGTTCAAAAAGCAGTTACTTATCTTCAAAGAGAAGAAGAAATATCATCAAGTGTAGGTGAGATAGATAAATCTGATATTACTGATCCAAGAGTTGAGGTTGTTTTAGCTAATCCAACAGATAGTACTAGAGCAAAAGATAAGATCAGAGAAATATATGGATATTATCTTAGACTTACGAGTGAGAATCAAAATACTCTAACTTATGGAATTAATAATTCTCTTAAAAGTGATTTAGAAAAAAATGCTGTTGATAAATCAATCGAAGTTATCAGAAACAGAATTGATGAGTTTGGGGTAAGTGAGCCGGAGATTGTCTCTCAGGGTGATGATAGAATTGTTGTTCAGCTTCCAGGTGTTAAGGATATTGATAGAGCAAAAAGCTTAATCGGGCAGACAGCTAAACTTGAATTTAAAATGGTTAATGATGAAGTTGGACAGGCAAAATTTTTAGAAATTCAAGATAAAATTAAAGCGGCTGGAATTGAGTTTAAGCCTGGAATGAAATTTTCTAAATACGTTGAATCTGTAAATACAGCTGTTAAAGCTGATTTACCAAAAGGATATGTTCTTGCTTTTGGAAAGAATGTAAATCCTAGAAATAATGAAGTTTCAGTCGGTGAGATGTACTTAGTTGATGCTCTTCCTAAGATGGTTGGTGATGAGCTTCAAGATGCAAGAGTTGGAGTTAATCCTCAAGATAACCAACCATTTGTTGGATTTACTTTAAAGACTAACGCTGTAGAAAAATTTTCTAATCTTTCTGGTGATAATATTGGAAAAAGAATGGCAATTATTCTTGATGGTAACGTTAAATCAGCTCCTGTTTTTCAATCAAGAATTCCAAGTGGTAGTGGACAAATTACTTTGGGGCAAGGAAATTATGATCAACAAATAAAGGAAGCTTCGGATTTATCATTAGTACTAAGAGCTGGTGCTCTTCCTGTGGAACTTGAATTTCAAGAACAAAGAATTGTTGGACCTAGTCTTGGTGCTGAGTCAATTTCTAAAGCAAGATTCGCTGGAATTGTGGGTGCATTGGGAGTTTTCTTATTCATTCTCCTATATTATAAAGTTTCTGGAGCGATTGCATTATTCACTCTGGCATTAAACGTTTTAATTGTTCTTGCCTGCTTGGTAGGACTTGAAGCGACCTTAACTCTTCCAGGTATTGCAGGTATTGCGCTTACAATTGGTATGGCAGTTGATGCAAATATTATTATTTTTGAGAGAATTAAAGAGGAACTAGCGGCCGGATCTAGTGGGCGTCCTGCTGTTGAAGCTGGTTTTGCAAAGGCATTCTGGACAATTATTGATGCGAACTTAACAACAGCTGTTGCTGGTCTTGCCCTTTTAAATTTCGGGACAGGGCCTATTAGAGGTTTCGCCGTAACTTTACTAATTGGAATTGGTGCTACTGTTTACTCTTCATATTTTGTTGGAAAACTATTATTTGAAATTTATATGGATAGAGTCAGAGGCAAGAGCGTTAGCATTTAGGAATAACTATGAATACAAAAACAAAATCTATGAATTCAGGAAATGTGAATATGAATACAAGCACAAGAAGAAAGTTTAATATCCCTTTTGTTTCGCAATTTAAATTCTCAACAATTATCTCTGTTTTAGCAGTACTTGGATCTTTAATGTTGATCTTCGGAAAAGGCCCAAAGTTTAGTGTTGATTTTAGAGGTGGTGCTGAGATTCAAGTTAAGTTTAATCAGACGATGAATGTTGAAGCGATTAGGAAGGCCCTTGCTGAGACGAATTATCAAATCTCAACTGTTCAGGCGATTGGTGATGTGAGCGATAATGAATATCTAGTAAAAGTTGCTGCTTCTAAAGATGATATCAATGTCGTGACAACTGCACTTAGTAATAAATTAACAAACTCATTTGGTGGTCAAGGAGCTGAAATTAGAAAGACAGATATTGTTGGTCCTAAAGCAGGGAAGCAATTAAGAATCTCTGGTCTTTATGCCATGTTAATTGCTCTTGCAGGTATCTTGATTTATATCGGCTTAAGATTCGATTTTAAATATGCTCCGGGAGCGGTAGTTGCTCTCTTTCACGATGTTGTGATTGTTTGTGGTATTTTTGTCTTATTTAATCTTGAGTTTAGTTTACAGATTGTAGCTGCTTTACTTGCAGTTATTGGATATTCGGTAAACGATACAGTTGTTATTTATGATAGAGTTAGGGAGCACGAAGATAGAGCTCCAGCAACGAGATTAACTAAACATATTGATAATGCTCTTAATGAGACGTTAACGAGAACAATTTGGACTTCGACTACAACTTTATTAGTTGTTGTGGCGATGTATATTTTTGGTGGAACTTCTATCAAAGATTTCTTTTTCGCTCTTTTACTAGGTGTTATTATTGGAACATATTCTTCATTATATGTTGCAGCTCCTACTGTATTATTCTTTTCAAAGTTTTTTAAAGAAGAAGCTTGAGACTAATCCTTTTATTAATATTTTTTAATATTTCATACGCGGAGGACGATCAAAAATCGTCCTCTTTTTTTTCTGGAATGACTGATCAGTACCTTGAAGAAATGAGTAAGGTCAATCTTTTTTCAAGATATTCACCAGAAGAGATGAGAGAGATTTTAAAAGAAAAATCAAAAGGTAACTTCATGGAAAATGTTTTTCAAAAGTTTCCAAGCTTTGAAGATTTTTTATCTCATTGGTTTGTTTCTGAAGATGCTCTACCTAATTTTATCTCTATTTTTAAAGATAAGGGATATAAAGACTTTATGATAAAATCTCTTGTTATTTTTATAATTGGAGTGATTTTAATATCTTTGTTGTTAAGAAAAGAAACTCGAATTTTTATAAGGTTTTTTCAAAAGACAATCTTAATGAGCCTTTTATCTCTTGGACTTTTATTCTTTTTTTATTTTTCTTATCAGTTAAAGCTAGACCCTACTGTTGAGTTAATTAAAGAGCATATGATTAAATTTTAGGGATACAACCAATTCTTTTATCATGTGGTGCTTGGATTTCTTCATGAAAAATTTGGTATTCAAATTCGCCATAATGATTTTTATATTTGAAATATAATGTGTCGGTGTTTTGAATCCTGCTTCTAGAGTGTTCCAATGGAAAAAATCCATCTTGAGAGATTTGAACTTTTTCTGATCCTTCTTTGATATACCAACCTCCTGTTTCAAAAATTTCTCTCTTGGTGGTGAGAATAGTATTTTCGACTTCCTCTGAAGGTGAAGGAGAAAATCTTTTTGCTAAATAAAGTGGAATAGTATCAAATTCTAAATAGGTTCCAATCGTTTGATACAATCTATTATCTGAGTTGGAATCACTTTGAGAGAGACATTTATGTATTCCTGGATTTGCTTCATCTTCAAATGAGCTCATTAAATATCCTAGAAGTGGTATTTCCTCTTCTTCTTCACTTGCTCGTTCTCTAACGTGTATAGGGTAGAACAAGGTGTGAGGATGAAAATCTTGTTGCGATTTTTCTTTTATGAGCTTTTCAATAGGCATAAGTGTTGAGCTATTTAATGAAAAAGATTGATCTCCTGGAGACCAAATAGAAAATTTATTTTCTTTAAATGAGAATAAGTCTTCAAAATTATTTGAATTTGGATCTTGCCAACATTTTAAATTATCAAATTCTTTAACTGGTTTTTTGGGGCCCTGAGCGTAAAAGTAAAAATTAAAACCAAAATTTTCAGCTTCACCTGCATCTACATTTCCATTCCTAAGGCATTCATACTCAGAGATAAGAACTGTTGAGTTTAGCTTTGGCTCATCGTTTTTGAATTTTAAAATTAAAAAATTTATAAATGTACTCTGGACTCCAGAAGAAGCTTCAAGCAAAGCTGATTGATAATTTATATTTTTTGATAATTCACCTAATTCAAAAACAATTCGATTTTCTTTTAAGGATTCATAATCGAATTCATGAAACTCTGAGTTCTCTTCGTTTTTTACTTCTAAAAGACATGCTGGGCTCTCTGAGATATCTTCTCTTTCAAGTTCACACCATTGCTCGAGAGTCTCAACTTCTAACTCTCTTTTTGCTTTTTCAGAGATCTCTGCCTCAATGTAAACTTTAAGTTCATCATGACTTTTGTTTGAGCAAGTGAGGTCACAATTTCCGGCTAAGCTGACTGATTGTTCATTTTGGCAAATACATTGTGAAACAATAGTTAATTCTTCTGTGTTAGAAAAATACGGAGACTCTGGTAACGGAGAGCATGACGAAATAGTAACTAAAACAAATATTAATTTTCTCATTTCTTAAATTTTAGGGATACAACCAATTCTTTTATCATGTGGAATAATATTTTCACCAACTTTACCAGGGTGAATAATCCTATACTCACCGTGCGTTTCATCTTTTAAGAATCCAAGATGCTGAAAATATATGCTGTTCGAATTTTTCATTTGAATACCAGTTTCAGTTCTTGCATCAGGATTTAATCCAACTGGATCTATCCCGTTAGGACCTTTAGTGTACCAAATATTTTGAACCATTTGCTTAGTAACAAGAATAAAATTTTGAGCAAGAGATTGATCTATTGGTAATGGTAAATCTTGTCTTTGAGCTAAATAGAGTGGAGTAGTATCTATATTCCCTATAGTAATACCGATTTCTTCATATAACTCGTTAGGTCCATTATAATCTAGGTTTGTTAAACATTTATGAACTCCGTCACCACTATTATTCACAGGAAAAGAAGTCATTAAAAATCCCAAGAGAGGAGTCTCTTCATCACTATCTTCATCTAATGGTCTTTCATTATGAAAGTATGGAAGAAACAATGAACCATCAACTCCAAGTTCTGATAAGGAAGATCCTAACTTTGTTTCTATCATATCTTCGATAGGCATTTTGTCTTCTATAGAAAACCTTGCATCTCCACCAGACCATATTTGAAATATATTATTGATTCGACTTAGAAAAACACCATTTAAATCTGTACAAGTCATATCTTGCAATAATGGGTTAGGTAATTTATTAGGTTGATTACCATAGAAATAATAGTTTAGTTCAAATTCAGCAACACCATTTGGTAAGTTTGTATCAATGATACTTCTTAAACATTCATAAGTAGAAACAAAATCTCTTGCAAGGGGAGCAAAGTTTCCTCCACCTGGAGCAATTTTTCTTACACTAAATGTTGTTGCTTCGTCACCAGAAGCTGCTTCAAATAATGTTACTATATAGTTCGCATCAGTCTTTAAAGCTCCTACATCAAAAATAATTTCATTATTTCTCAAACTAACTGGATCAAATTCTTGAAACTCATCATCTAATTCATTTTCAGCTTCTATTAAACAAGCTGGGTTTTCATTTAAAACTTCTCCAGAATCATCTTCTCTTTCAACCGAGCACCACTCTTCAAGTGTGTTAAAATTATATTTTCTTAAAACTTCAGGTCTAACTTCTGCAGTAATATATAACATTTGCTCTGCATGTAGTTTAGTTGAACAAAATGCTGGGCAACCTGATTCAAATCCTAGGGACTCACCGCCCTGACAAACACAGTTGCTTGTCACAATGACATCTTTATCTGTCTCACTAAATGGCGAGCTACTTCCTGCCCCTATAAGAGTTCTTCTAGAGCCAGCATCAAAAGAACAAGAAATGATAAACATGAATAGAAATAATTTAATTAAATACATATCATTATTTTCTTTCATTATTGGGCAGATTGAATCAGGAATTTTGTTTTTTAGTGTGATTCAAGATACTTAGGAGGGTTTATTAAAGATTATTGATTCTTAAATTGCCCAGTTTTTTTATCAGTTTTAAATCTGGAAAAATATGCTTCCTTTTAGAGATTTAAGAGAATTTCTTTAAAATATTAATAGGTTAGAAGTATTTCTAAGGGAGTGACTATGACTAAAGCAGATTTAGTTAATGCTTTAGAGCAAAAAGCAAAATTACCTCATTCGTATTCTGAAAAGATCATTAATTTGATTTTTAGGGCCATGATTCAAGAACTGCTTAATGATGGAAGGATTGAAATTAGAGGGCTAGGATCCTTTGCAAATAGAAATTACAAGGCATATTCCGGTAGGAATCCAAAGACTGGAAATATCGTTAATGTCGCACCTAAAAAAGTTCCTTTTTTTAAAGTTGGAAAAGAGTTACGAGAGAGAGTTGATGCGAATAAAGATAAATTTATAATCAAAAAAGCTTAGTCATAGATTCATTGACATCATCACTATAATTCAAGATCATAATAAATGATTTATGGAGACGTGCCCGAGTGGTCCAAGGGAACAGTTTGCAAAACTGTAAAGCCGCCGGTTCAAATCCGGCCGTCTCCTCCAAATTTTATTAATCTGAACTCTTCTACAAAAACACAAAACACTAACTTATCTAAATCATTACAGGATAGAATTAATCATAGCGTAGCTTAGATTTTAAGAAATCTGTCCGTGAATGTCTTGCCCTGTCTCTTGTTGGCTTATATTTGGCTTTAAGTTGGCTTAAGATCTAAAAAATCGATTTTTTTGATTTTTAAGCCAATTTTTTAATTTCTCATCTAGAAAACTTAATGTTTATGTGAGGACAGAATCATTGAGGAACAGTTACTTTATTCTCGTTTTAAATATCTTAATTAATTCTTCAGTTTTTTCTTTTTCACCTTTACCGGTCTTATAAGCATTTTTAACACAGTGATTTATATGTTTCTCAAGAAGATTTGTTTCAAGAGATCGAATTGCTGAATTTACGGCTTTTGTTTGGATAAGAATCTTTGGACAGTATT
>JAHDHG010000050.1 GCA_020631435.1 Bacteriovoracaceae bacterium
GCTTGATGTTTTCTAAGTAAGATTTGAAGTGTAATAAAAGAGTGACTTTTTTATTATCAAGGTGAAATAATGGCAGACGAATTCGATATAGCTGTACCTGATTTAGAAACTCATAAGAAAAATTTTCTTTTCTTGCGATATAAAGCTCTTCATCTAAGAACTTTCCAAACTTAAGATTAACAGTCACTCCAGGTTTTCCATCTTTATCAGAGTCGACAAATTTAGGATCTTTAGAATCTTTAGGGAAATTTTCTTTATAGCTATCTAGTTCTACTCCTAAAAGAGTAGGTGTTTCAGGTCTATGTAAAATAATTTCTTGATTTGTTTGAAGGACTTCCATCTCAACGATAGGAGGGATAATAGCTTGGGTAAAAGCATCATCAGTTAATGATTTGAATGGAAGATTTGCTATATATTCAGAGAAACAAAATTGATCTTGAGTATACAATTTTTGATCTTCTACAAAGAATCGAGTGATACCATAGCTGATAATTCTTGATTTTAATTTGATTGGCCCAAAGAAGTCTCCCTTGTATGAGACTATATCAAAGTGTGCGTAAGTTCCTTCAAATTGCTTGAGATCTATGGCTAATACATTCAAGCTAATAAATAGGTATAGAGAACTAATGATGATTTTCATGAATATCCTTTTTCTATTCTTAGAATATTTAGAACCAACTCACAAGTTGCTTTATGAATGTCATCTTGGCACCGGCCTCTTAAAAACCAGAGCTAGAAAGTCAGGAAAACGGGGCCATTGCAAAGCATGAGAAATATAAGTGCCTGAAATTACAGTTTTATAAATTTGGCATCAGTATTGCTTTATATAAGGGCAGAAAGAGGAAAGGTGGAGATAAAGACCTGATGTCCCAAACATATCTTTAAACATCTTCCGAAACTTCGAATGAAGGATCGGTCCCAAACCTTCCCCAATCATTCTGAAGTAGAAATACTTCATTCAGGTTGTCCTCCACCTCTCTTTTCTACATCTTTTTTAAAATCATTAAATTCAAAAACAAGTTAAACATAAAAAGTTCTTTTTGATTCCAATATTTGGTTTCACTCTGTCCCCACATGGAGCAATACTGATCCAAAAAAGTAAGAAATTATTGCCCCGACGAAATGTGTTAAGTTCGCAAGTACCTAAGATTTCAAAAAATTAAAGTTGGCACGTGGCCTGCTATATATAAAGGCAGAAAGAGGTTAGGTGGTGATAAAGACCTGATGTCAAAATCAAATCTTAATCACATCTTCCGAAACTTCGAATGAAGGATCGGCCAACAACCCTGCCTCAACCGTTCTGAAGTAGTAAAATACTTCATTCAGGTTGATCACTACCTTCTCTGCCTCTTCTACAATCTAGTCAATTAATAAAATAGTTTTCTGACTTCCTGAAAATTAAAACAAATTAAAAAAATATTATGACAGTCAAAATTCGGTTTTAGAAACTTTAAATGTAAAGATTAGTAGCAACTCCAGAAATGAATTTTTTAGAACTAATAAAGTTTGAATAATTATTAAAAAGTACAAAGAAATTAGATTCTTAAACTTTTTAACGACTTTCTATTTAAACCGAAAATCAGAAGAAATTTTCACACCATTCAACGTATCATCAGGATCCGGAATAAAATCAAAACTCATTGGAGTGAGATCTTCAAAATTTTCTTCAAAAGCAACTGTAATCGTTTTTTTACAAGTCTCTTTTAGAAGATTCACATAGTAATGATCACCAAGATGAGCAAATGGATTAACTACTTCAGCGACATCCTCATTAATCTGATCTTCCATATTAAACATGATACTAGTCTCATTCATTGGATCTCTAGATGTACTTTGAACGATGATAGCACCCTGAAGCCTATTGGGTGGAATGTCTGATGTGATATTCCAGCTTTGGAAGTTAAAATAATCTAAATAGAAGGTCGATCTCTCGTAGCTTAATTTTCTGGTCCTTAAAAGACGATTCATAAACTTTCTAGTGACTTCGTCTTTTGATTTTCTTGCTAACTTTTCAGCTAATCCACCATGTTCTGCTCTAATAATATAGGCTCCTGGCTTCTTACCAGATTGGTAAAGCATATACTGAAAAGCGATGCTAAACAAAGTGTAGAGCTTTTGTTGATTGAAGTGAATGTGGTCGCAATCGGCTTCAATTAAGGTTTTAACTGATTCGTAGAGGTCTTTCTTGTCAATATCTTTTCTGCTCATAAGTCCTAAAATTGATAAAAACTGGGTTAATTCTCCATTTGGTAGATGAAATTTAAACCAAGATTGTATTTGGGTCAATAGAGTTTTTTGTAGGTATGTAAAAAAGTTTTGTACTTTCTGGAGGCCCTCTTTTATATTACTTAAGTTAAAAATTATTTATAGAAGAATCTGGAGATTTTATGAAACATCTACCTAAAACTAGAAATATCGGTATTTCTGCACACATTGACTCTGGTAAGACGACTCTTACTGAGAGAATCCTATTTTACTGCGATAAGATCCACAAAATTGAAGACGTTAGAGGTGGTGGAGATGGTGCTAAGATGGACCACATGGAGCTAGAGAAGGAAAAGGGTATTACTATTACTTCTGCTGCGACGACTGTTCATTGGCGTGGAATTAATAATGAAGGTACTGAATATGCTGAAGGTGCTGGGAAAGGTAAAGATATCAAAGTTAATATCATTGATACTCCAGGACACGTTGATTTTACTGTTGAAGTTGAGAGATCACTAAGAGTTCTTGATGGAGCGATTTTAGTTCTTTGTTCAGTTGCAGGTGTTCAGTCTCAGTCCATTACAGTTGATAGACAGATGAAAAGATATAACGTTCCAAGATTGGCATTTTTAAACAAAATGGACAGAATGGGAGCGAATGCTTTTAACGGTACTAAAGCTTTAAGAGAGAAGTTAAATCACAATGCTGTATTAATGCAATTACCAATTGGTGCTGAAGAGAACTTTGTTGGTGTTGTAGATTTAATTGATATGAAAGCTTATTATTTTGATGGTGATAATGGTGAGAAAGTTAGAATTGAAGAATGTCCAGCTGAGTTAAAAGATGAGGCGGAGAGCTTAAGAGGTGAGATGCTTGAAGCTGTGTCTATGTTTGATGATCAGATGATGGAAGATCTTCTTGAAGAAAAAGAAATCGATCATGAAACTATTCATAACGCTATTAGAAAAGGTGTGAATACTCTTGAATTAACTCCAGTATATTGTGGATCTGCTTTTAAGAATAAAGGTGTTCAAACTTTACTAAATGCCGTTTCTAGATATCTTCCAAGCCCACTAACTTGTGAAAAGCCAATGGCAATTAATGCTGAAGATGAGTCTAAAATTACTCTTGAGCCTGATTTTGCTAAGCCACTTGTGTGTATGGCATTTAAGATTACTGATGAGCAGTTTGGACAGCTTACTTATACAAGAATTTATCAAGGTGAGCTTAAAAAAGGTGAATTCATCTACAATACTAGAACTAAGAAAAAAGTGAGAGTAGGTAGAATTGTTAGAATGAACTCGAATGATAGAGATAATATAGATAGTGCTGGAGCAGGTGATATTATTGCAATGGTTGGTGTTGATTGTGCTTCCGGTGATACATTTGTAGGTGATGATAATTTAATGCATTTATCTTGTGAGGGAATGCACGTTCCTATTCCAGTTATTGAATTATCTATTCAAGCTAAAGATAAAGATAACCAAATTAAAATGTCTAAAGGTCTAACGAGATTTAGAAAAGAAGATCCAACATTTCATGTTTTCACTGATGAAGAATCTGGTGAAACAAGAATTGCAGGGATGGGTGAATTACACCTTGAGATTTATGTAGAAAGACTAAAAAGAGAATATAAAGCAGAAGTTGAAGTTGGTGCTCCACAGGTTAACTACAGAGAAACAATTAGATCTGAAGCTAATTATGATTATACTCATAAAAAGCAATCAGGTGGTGCGGGACAATTCGGACAAGTTGTTGGTGTGATCAGGCCGCTTACAGAAGAAAATAAAGATACTGAAGATCAAAACTTTAAATTTCATAATGAGATTAAAGGTGGATCTATTCCTACAGAATTTATCGGAGCTTGTGAAAAAGGTTTCCAAGACGTTATGGATAAAGGACCACTTGCGGCCTTTCCTTTAATTAATGTAGAAGTTTTCTTAAAAGACGGTAAGTCTCACGATGTCGATTCATCAGATATGGCATTTAGAATCGCTTCTCGTCAGGCAATGAGACAGGCAATCAATGCTGGTAGCCCAGTACTTTTAGAGCCACTTATGAAAGTTGAAGTAGAGACTCCAGATGAGTATCAAGGTTTTGTTATTGGAGATTTATCTTCAAGAAGAGGAATCATTCAAGGATCTGAAACAAATGATGCTGGAGATACTATTGTGAACGCTTTAGTTCCTCTTTCAAATATGTTTGGATATTCAACTGATCTAAGATCTGGTACTGCTGGTAAAGCTGGTTATACCATGGAATTTGCTAAGTATGCTGAATGTCCTCCAAACATCCAAGCTGATGTGATGAAGGCAAGAGCTGAGAAGCTTGCTAAGGATGATTAATATTTAAAGAATAAATTAATTGTTTATAAGGAAAGCACCTCTGAAAGAGGTGCTTTTTATTTTTTACTACTCAATTTCAACAATTTCGTTACAACCTCTATAAATACCATATTGCCCTCTGTATTTCTTAACTTCATTGGTGCTAAGATTTTCAACTTCTACGATAATTGATCTGTTCTCAGTATAAAGGCTAATATAGTGAGTTCTCTCTCCAGAGCTATCTGCTACCCCATAGCTATAACTATCTCTTCCGTTTAAATCATCTGAAAACATATAGTTTGTTTTACTTGAGATGTCATAAAGAGAGTAAGCTGTTAATTGCTTATCATCATTAAGATCAATAACTTCTCCTCCTGGGCAAGCGAATGAATTTAGGCCAAGAGTTAATAAAGCTAAAAGTAATAATTTCATTTTTTCTCCTATGTAGTTTGAATGAATGACTACTTCATACAATATTTTTGTGTTCTAAAGAACATATAATGTAATTTTTATATTTTGCATGAAATGCCACATGGAAAACAAGAACGATCAGTCTAGTGCAGAGATAATTCTGAACATTTCAAGGGAGATTCATGAAAATATAAAAATTTTTAAAATGATAGGATTCAATGCTAGCACTGTTAGATTATCTAAAAGAAATAAAAAAAATTACGAATATTTATCTTCTTAGATTAAAGAGCAAGTAGCAAAAAACTAGAAGAATTACTTCATTAACTCAATGGGTAAGCTTTTTAAATACAGTATTCATCAAACTATTAAATACAGACTCTGGTAATATTTTTTGAATTATTGAAAAAATATAATTATCAAAACCTACTATATAATGCGTTTTTTCTTTGAACATTGCCTCAAGCGATAGATTCGCAACATCTTGAGCAGATCTAGAAAACTTTTTAGCTGTTTCTGATAATTTTTGATTCGCTAGATCAGAGAATTCGGTGGCAACCCCTCCAGGAGAAACAGTAGTAAACGAAATGTTGCTACTCTTAAGCTCTACAGCTAATGAATTAGTCATATGTTTAAGATAAGATTTACTAGCACAATAAACAGCTAGGTGAGTGATAGGAAAAATAGCTGCTAATGATGCTACATTTAAAATATAGGATTTATGACCATGATCCTTCATATGAGCTATAAAATAATAACTTAGCTCAGTGGGAACAATACTATTTAGATGAATAACTTTGTGATGAACCTCAAGGTCAGTTTTATGAAAAATTTCTTGATGCCCAATTCCTGCATTATTTATTAGTATATCAATTTGTCCTATTCTGCTGGCTTCTTCAAATAGTTTGAATGAGGCTTTATCTGATAATAGGTCTAAAACAATATAATGACATTCGATTTTCTCTTGAGATTCAAGTTCCTCTTTTAATTTCTTTAATCTATCTTCTCTTCTTGCAACTAAGATCAAGTTCCTTGATTTTTTTGCTAGAATCTTAGCCATTTCTAATCCTATTCCACTTGATGCACCTGTAATTAAAGTATATTTTTTCATGAATTAATTATAAATATCAGTTCTTAGTTAGCAATGAATTAAATTAACTTTCATAAAATGCTATTGCTTGTTAGTATACCTTTGATGTCTTTATTAAAATTTATCTTACTAAATTTATTCTGGTTTCTCTGTGTTTATTTGAACTTTAAATGGCAATTCTCTCTTTTAGCTTCTTCTATCATTTTACTTATTGCTTACCTTGTTTTTTTTAAGGAAGAGTATAAGGGATATCGAATTACTAAAACATTATTGATGATCACTTTTTGGGGGATCATTCAGGACTTTCTTCTTGGATATTTAAATTTAGTTTACTATGAAGGTTTCTATCTGCCATATTGGATTACTGCGCTCTATATTCTTTTCATTTGTTACTATGATGATAAATTAAAAAAATTATCTAGCTTGCCAGTTTTTTTTCAGGCCCTAATTGGAGGAACTTCAGGAATGATATCATATTATTCTGGAAGTAAACTTGCAGGGCTATTAGTTTATTCGAATGTTTACTTTTATAGTATCTTTCTCTCCTGGGCGATAATGTTTCCTTTGAGTCTTAATATTTTTTATGGAGAATCTGATGATTAATAAATTACTTGATATGAGTATTTATTTTTCTTTTGATAAATCAGGTTTTAAAAGACACGAGAAAAAATTTAATGATAAAATTTTGAGTTTTAAGAAAAGCTCTTGTGCGTTGATAACAGGTGGTACTTCTGGGATAGGCCGAAGTGTAGTTGAAACTCTTTATGAAAAAGGTGTGAAAACTATCTTTACTGGCCGCTCAAGTAAAAAAGCTGAAGTTGTACTTGATAATTGTAAAAATTCAACATTCTTCCCCTTGGATTTAGCAGATTGGAAATTGCTTGATGAACTTGTGAATGAGACCTTACATTTAGATTATCTTGTTTTAAATGCAGGTGGGATGCCTGAAGAAGGGAATTTTAATGATCATGGCATTGAAATCCAACATGCTTCTCAATTATTTGGACATTATTATTTATTAAAAAAATTAAACGAGAGAAATAAAGTTTCCAAAGATACAAAAATTGTATGGGTAAGCTCGGGAGGTATGTATTTAAAAAAGTTTGATATAGAACAAGTTCAATCTATTGATAAATACGATAAAGTTCAATATTACGCGAATGTAAAAAGAGCGCAGGTTGAGTTAATGGATTACTTTATTGAACAAACCGGATTAAAGAAGATGTATGTCATGCATCCTGGTTGGGTAAATACACCAGGTGTAGAAACAGCAATACCTGGATTTTATGATTTTACATTAAAAAGACTAAGAGAAACCTGGCAGGGCGCAGATACCATTCTTTATTTATTGTCAGATCAAGCAAAAAATCTCAAACCAGGTGGGTTTTATTTTGATAGGGAATTAAGAGACAAAAGATTTTTTAAATTCACAGAATCTGATGTTTCGGGGCTCATTGAGCAACTTGAGTCACATTACCCAAAAGCTTGACCCTGTGCACAATTCTGTCAATTTAAAGACTTCAGCAAATCTAGTAAGATGCATTTATGAGAATTTTATGCTTTTTTTTAATAACTACGGTAACATTTTCTAAGGTGAAGATAGAAAGACCTCAAGATTGGAAAAGTCACATTTATAAGGCAACGAGTTCAAAGACAAATAGATCTTATGATCTTGAGTTAATTGAATTTATTACTAAAGATGATAATGATAAAGACCTTCTGCTTTTAATACCTGGATATTTTCAAAATGCTCATAGCTTCGATTTAATTCCTGAAAAAGAAATTTCAGTGATGAGATATCTTCATAGAAATTTAAAAATGCATACATTTGTGTTACACCCAAATGGAATTGGTAAATCGGATCATGTTAAAAAATCTAATCTCGATGATATTGCTATTGATGATATCGGTAACGCTATAAATTTTTTAAAAAAGTATAATAAAAATATTTATATTTTTGGACATTCGAACGGAGGAATTACTTCTCAAGCTTATCTTGGAGGATTGACTAGATCGGCAAGAGGGAATATTTTTAGTGAAAAAATAGCTATTGAAAGACAAGAAGAAATAAAAGCGATAGCTATTTCTGGTGGAAATGTCTGTATCTCAGATTCAAGAGATTTAAAGCTAAGAAGAAATATAAAAAAAATATCTAAACCTTCAAGAGGCTTAATTAATAATTTAGGCTGGATTAATGCCGAAGTGATGACTAAATTTCTTGCTCCTTCTGGGCTATTTGGTAAAAAATCTATTGCTTATAGTAAAATTTGGGAGTTCTTATATCACAGGGATAATGTAAGTAAAGAAGCGATGAAGGCCTTATATGACAAAACGATTGAGGGAACTAGTGCTAAATCTTTAGTACAATATATAGACGCTATTCATAGTGATGGAATTTATTCTGAGGGTGGTGATCCTTATAAGAGAGGGTTGTTTAATATTAAAATTCCTTTTATCCAGATGACCTATGAATTAGACACTATGGCAGATCCTACTGCGACTAAAAAAGACAACTTTGACCAAGTTTCTAGCAAAGTTAAAGAATTTCATGAATTCAAAAATCAAGGGCATGAAGATTGGATGATGGCCGAAGATATGCTAGTTAATCTTGATGTTTTAGTTAAGTTTTTTGAAAAAAATTAATCTATTGTAATAAACATGTCATTTAATGTTGAAATTAATGTGATTTCATCTTCTTCAAATGTCTTTAGATGACTATCATTATACCAATAGCTATCGTGATTTTTAGCATGAAAAAGAAAATCGTGATTTTTCTTTGAAAAATCTAACCTTAAGATATCGACTTGAAACTCATCTCTGCTTTCATCACTTTCTGAATAAGTCGTAATTATAGACTCTTCATTACTTAATTCCGTTAAAGGATTTAAATATGAGATGTCTGAGAATGGAAAGTCAAAAATATAGTTATGGTTAATTTTTTTAACATAAATATAAGAGTTAGAAAAATATACGAGATTATTTTCCTTCAAATAAGGAGAAGTAAAACCTGTTGAAATTCCATTTTGTAATTTGAACTCTTTAAAGTTTTTTTCATGGTTTGGAATTAAAAAATAACGTGATCCATTTTTATCAAATAAATATAAATCATCATTTGACGTATTATATTCACACCATTCATGGTTGATCTTAATTGAATCAAACTGATTGAGAGAATGATCAAAAATATTTATGTCGCATTTTTGGTACGAACTATCAGACAGAAATAAGAAGCCATCATTCTCATGAACGAATTGTAAATATTTGTTTACAATTACTGTCTCATTATTATTTAAATTGATGATTCTGGTTTTTTTCTCATAATTATCAATTAAAAAGTTACTTTTTTCATCAAGAGAGATTTCGTAATGAACTGAATCTGATAAATATGAAAAATTCTCTTCTGACATAGTTTTATTATTGATTACTTTAAATGAATTATTGTTTTTTAGTACAGTGAACCTTGCATTCGAAGTATTATAAATAAATTCTGAAGTTTGAAGAATCAGAGAGAAATCTTCATTACTAAATTTATATATTCCATTTTGAGTCTCATCATAAAAGCTAATAAAGAAAATATTTTCTTTGATGCGAGTTATTTCATCAACATCTTCTAGTACTGATGATACTTCGTTAAATTGATTGTCTAAGAAAAGAAGCTCACTGTTATTTAATGTGACAAAGTAATTTTTGTTCAATTTAAATACTTTTTCATAATCTCCATCAATGATTATATCACTTGCAAAATTATAAAGTTTGCCATCGCTTTTTGACCAATAAACTTTAGGTAATACTTCATCTAACTCTTTAGCTGGAGGAAAGAAATTTATTTGATAATCGAAAAAATGCTTACCTTGTCTTGTTTTTAAAGGGTGATTTGGATTTGAGCTTAAAAATAATAAGTTTTGATAGGGGATGACATTTTCATTTAAGCAATTAAGAAAGCGCTTGCCTTGAAAGCACATTTTATAACTTCCATAGATAAACTCTTTGATAAAGTTGTCTTCTTTAAAAGTATTCATTGAATTCCATGATTTTGATCCAATTTTACATTGTCTCTCACGGCACTTTTTTGCTTTATCTACTTTTGAAAATCTAAACTTATTAAATCGCTCGATATTTTGGAGAAGAGATTTCTTAATTTCTTCTTCATCTATTGCCCACCTTGCTTCAATTGAGTCATTTGGATTAAAAGAGAGCCAAAAATTGTTCATTTTTGATGAGATTGACTGAAGACTTAATTCTTTATCATTGATACTAATCTTAGTTTCCGTAAGCTTCTTTGCGTATGTATCACGAATACCAGGTAAAGCGTATTCAAAGGAATCAATAATGGCCTCATAGGTTTTTAATTTGTTCTTGAATCTTTTATCTCTGGATGGAGTACTGTGGTTTTCATAATTAATGCTACCAAGAGAGCAATCTTTTGATTGGCAGTAATTAAAACCTTCTTCGACTATTTCTACTCTTGTATTCAAAATATTATGTAAATCAGCAATAAATTCTTTAATAATCTCATTTGGATCTAAAGTAATATTTAGTTTTTTAAATAATTCAAGAGCAAAAAGATCTCCATTGTTCATTTCCTCTGAATATTGCTCTTCACTGTAAAAAGGCATTTCTTTTTTAGGTTTAAGCTTAAATTTCTCACTTGGCCATCTAAACTTAACTAAGCCTCCTGTCTTAATATTTGGGTTTGAAGCAGGTAGAAAAATAGTCTTCATTAATTCTCTTAAGCGTCTTGGAATAGTTGAAGAGTAAAGATAAGCAGGTATTTTTCCATTATTAAAGTTAATTTTTGAAATAATCTCTGTATGATTTCCTAAAAGTCTAATTGTTCCATTTAGAAAAGATTTTCGCTCTAATTTAATAGGGTAGGTATCTCTGTGAAGTGTTCTTGTATAAGTATTATCCAATAAGTAATCTAGAGCTTTTAAAAATAATTCATCTTTATGCCATTGGGTATGTCTTTTTAAAGAACTCCATGAGTTTTTGAAAGAATAATTTGAAAAAATTGCTCCCGATCCCGCTAGAGTATTCGCTGCTGGCAGTGAGTGAATTCTTGAAAAAATCCATCTAAGAGCAAAAGCGACATCGGCACAATCAGTCTGAATATTATATTTATTAAAAAAATCTTCCGTTAAGTTTTCATTTACCCACCGAGAGTATTTTTCTTCCCAATCAGCGTTCCATTGATTTTCAGATTTCCAGATATAATTATTTTCATTTTCTGTATTTGAAAAATTAAATTGAGAAAACTTAAAAGACTGTCTTAACTCTGAGTCTAGATTATTTTTTTGATATTCTTCTAATTGAAATAAACTAGTAAATTGATAAGAATGAATTTTTTCTTGGAGTGAGTTAGGTTTAACCTTGTATACATCTAAATAATGAAATTTTCCTTCCTTGTAGGAATGATACATTCTACTTTTTGTGAATTGAGTATCAGAAAAACTATTTAGGGCAATTAAAATAAAAAAAAAATATCTCATTATCTCTTCTTCTTTTTTGTTTTCTTCTTAGCATTTACCTTTGCTTTAGCCTTTTCTTTATCATCCATGATCTTATTTAGCTTCTCAGAAACTTCTTTAAGCTCTTCAATCAACTTGCCTTTTACTTTGGCAGGACTTTTAACTATTGTTTTATATTCTTTGAGGAGTTTTTTATCATCCTTGACCATGACTTCTCTTTTAGAGACTTCTTCTTTAGTCATTCTATAGATGGCCATATCAGATAAATATTCAGCATATTTAAATTTCTTTTTACTTAAGTACTCTACAAAAGCTGCTCTGTTGGCCTTCTTTTCAGCTTGAGCGTAATGCTTTTCTTTAATGAATCTAATGATTTCATTGTTTTTAATGATATTCGTTTCACAATCTTTAATGAGAAGTTCATATCTTGTTTTAACAACTTTTATTCTCTGAGCAGTAAAGAGAGCTATAATCTCTTCTACTTTTTTAAAGATCTTTACACCTCTTTCACTAATGAGTGTATAGTTAGGGCTTAGATTACCTTGTGCTCCAATTTTCTTTTGAGCTTCTTCTAAAGTAAGTGTTTTTCCTCTTTTAAAAAGGAGTTCAATCTCAATAGTGTTATCTACAGATGAATCTATATAATCTTTAATGATATCTTTATCGATTAATTTATTTAAATGTCTATAGACTCTTTTGGCATCCCATCCTTTTGGAAGTTCATTAATAAAAATACTACTTCCTCTTTTTTCAAGACCAAGTCTGAAAATGATTTTTCCACCTTTTTCAACCTCAACAGGTAAATGATAATTTCTAACCCATGGCTTTAACTTTGACGGTTTACCTTTTTCAATACAAGCAATCATCGATTTAACAATATCTTTATGATGAAAACTTGGAATCATAGAAGAAAATCCAGTTCCGATTCCTTCTGCTCCATTTAAAAGCATTATTGGAAGTTTAGGTAGGAGAGCGAGAGGTTCTACTTCTCTTTCATCATAATTAGGAATCATCTCAACTTGATTCATATCATCAAATAAAAGAAGCTCAGCTACTTTTCCAAGTCTACATTCAATATATCTTCCAGCAGCAGCTTGCGTTTCCATTCTTTCGCCAAAATAACCTTTCTTATCTATAAGCGGATAGTTATTTGAAAAGGTATAATCTTGAGCAAGATTAACAATAGAAGTTTCAATGGATGCTGGGCCATGTGGGTGAAGTGTCAGAACTAAACCAGTAAGTCCTGAAACCTTCACTAAACCTTTTGATCGATTTTTATAAAGAGTATATAAAATCCTTCTTTGGGATGGTTTTAATCCATCCTGAAGATAAGGGATGGCTCGGTCCATTAAAGTATAAATTTGATAAGTTCTATACTCACTCTTTACAATTTTTTGTAAAGAGATTGACTTCATTTCATTGATATTTAATTCTTCCATTTATTTCTCGTCTATTAATAAATCTTTTCTAAGTTGTGAATCTTTTCCAAAGCAAACATTTAAAATATTTTTACAGGCCTTAGCGTCTCTAGTTGTAATTATTGTAAAGTCTTGCTTGTTTAATACATGCTTGAAAGCTGCTTGGCTCATTTCACCAAGACCCTTGTTCCTTTGAATTTCTTTTATTTTGACACTTTTTTTCTTTTTTAACTTTTCTAAGGCTTCAGGTGATTCTAAGTATTCAGTCCCTTTATCAGTGATCACTTCAAATAATGGGGCCTTCGTGATCTGAATCATTTTCATGTCAAACATTTCAGGCCAAAAAGTATAAAAGAAGTTAGTGAGTAGAGTATTAATATGTCCTCCATCGACATCTGAATCGGCCAAGAAAACTATTTTGGAAAATCTTAATGAATCAGGATCTACCTTTTCTCCTAATGTTAATCCAACCGAGGCCATGATATTTGAGAATTCCTCATTAGCTAAAACATCTTTAATAGTAGACTGAGAGACATTCATTGGCTTACCTCTAAGAGCAATACCACCTTGATTCATTTTATCTCTTGCTGACCTTAACCCACCAATTGCTGAATCCCCCTCGCATATAAAAAGAGTACATTCGCTTCGATCTTTTCTAGCATTTGCATCTAAGAGTTTTTCAATTCTTTGTTTCTTGGCCTTCTTTCCAGATTTTTTAGCATCTTTTAAATCTTGAAAATGCGTTCTTGTTTTCGCTCTTTCAATAATTAACTCTAAGTATTCAGGATGATTTCTAAAAAACTTCTTGATATTTTTAGTTACAAAAGCATCTATTGCTTTTTCTAGCTGATTATCTCTAACTAACTTTCTTTTTGTTTGAGATTCAAACCTTGGATTTGGCATAACTATACCAATGACAAAGGTGAGTCCTTGAAGAATATCATTATCATTAACGGTCACCTTCGCTTTTTTAGCAGCTCTCGCTAGTTTATCTTTTATATGATTAATGAAATGTCTTTTGACTCTGTCGTTATGAAAGCCTCCATCGAAAGTAGGAGTAGAGTTAACGAAAGAGATAAATTTTTCTCTTTCATCAGACTTTCTATCAACAACTAAAGCAACAGTCATATCAATTCGACCTTTTACTTTTTTCTTTTTTGCGTTAGTTGTTTCATATACATGACTAACGACACCAAACTCATAGGAGTTTTTAGGATTGATTCTAGCTGCTAACTCTAATAATCCTTTCTTATAAAGATGAACTTCCTTATTAAAAATAAACTTAAGTCCTGGATTATTATAAGCAAGATCGATAATTCTTTTTCTTAAAAGTTTTTCATCAATTTTTGAATCTTTGTAAACTTCTTTTGCTAGTTGAAGCTTAATCTTTACTCCTGCACTACCTTTAAACGCTTTTGCAGATGATTTTTTTGTTTTAAGTGCCCCATCTGTAAAGGTGTAAGTCTGAGCTTTTTTAGTATTATGGTGTTTTACAGTGGCTTCAAACAAATCAGAAGTTAGGCATGTGGCCGCTGCTCCAAGACCATTTTGACCTAGAGTTCTAAAGAGGAAACCTTTTGAATCAGTTTCTTCATCTTTAAATTTAGATCCAGTTCTAAACTCAGTATAAACTTGGGGAACTTTCTTAAGAGGAAAGCCGATACCATTATCTTCAATGGTAACTGTTTTTCCATCATCACTTAAAGTAACTTTAATTTCATCAACATGATTTCTATAAAACTCATCAATACAGTTGTCTAAAATTTCTTCTACTGCTTTTGATTTTGCTTGATGAAATTTTACAGTTTGAAACTTAACACCTTTATCTGTGTAAAGGTAAGTCTCTAGGTCTTCTACATCATTGGATCCAAATACTAACGTGACTCTATTTCTACAATGCCATCGCTGGTCTTTACTCTCAATTTCTGCTTCTTTGACTGTTTTAGCTCTTTTTTTTGTTGCCATATCTTTCTTCCTTAAAAGAATATTGGATGAATTTGGTTTGAATTTATAATTATTTAATCTCAAAGGTTACTAAAAGTCTACTTGCGTTAGGATGATTGAATTTTAATAATAAGTAATGAAGCGTTTGTCTCTTATATTCCTGATCGCATTTGTCGGATACTCTAAAGATTTAAAATCATTTATTTCTAAAAAATTAGAACTTCAAAATGCTTATTCCAAAACACACTTGAAATATGTGATGGAAGGAAGACCCATTGTTAAAGTAAATGTGACAACCCCTAAAAAAAAGCGTCAGAAAATAGACGAAATGATGATGGTTTATCATAAAAAAAGTTGTAAGCCTGTTATCAACAAGATGAATCAGTACGAAAACTATGTAAACTTCTTCGATTTTATTAAAAAAAGTAATTACAAAAACGGTTATATGTTTTTGAAGATAAGATTTTTTCTTGTCCCTAGAGACTTTATGATCAATGTGAAAATTGATCGGTTAAATGAAATTAAATCTTATCCTTTTGTCTTTAATACTGGATTTCTTGATGGATTAAAGGGTATCCTAGATATAAGAGAATTTAATAATAGATGTCTGTTTAATTTCAAAATGGATTGGGAAGGAGAAAGAACCGGGTTATCAAACTTTATTCTTGAAAACTTCATGCATACTATTGCGAAATATGGCTTAAGAAAAATGCTATTAATGACAGGCCATGGAAAGGCTTTTTAACATGACAAATATTAGAGGCTATAAATTATTTTTCCCAACTTTGGGTAAACATTATGAACTTCTAGACTCAGTGACCATAGGTAGAATGGGGCAAGACCTCAATTTAGACCTTGATGGTGTGAGCTATAAGCACTGTTCCTTATTTTTCCAAAATGGTGTTCTTTCAGTAATTGATCACGATTCTGCTGAAGGTACTTTTGTGAATGGAAATAGAATTTCTTCTGAAGAGATGATTATTTTATTTGAACAAGACCAAGTGGCCATTGGAGTTCATCCTGTTCAGCTAGAGCCAATCGAGGAAATTGTTCCAGATGTCTCCAATGATTTTTTACCTGATCCTATGTCAGATAAAAAGATAAATGAGCCACCAGCGATGCCTCAAGCACCAGCGATGCCGCAAGCACCAGTGATGCCGCAAGCACCAGCGATGCCTCAAACTCCAGCGATGCCTCAAGCTCCAGCGATGCCTCAAGCTC
>JAHDHG010000051.1 GCA_020631435.1 Bacteriovoracaceae bacterium
GAAAAGCTTGACTCTAAATCAAGAGATAAGATTAAGGATGTATTGTTAAAACTTGATAATAAATCTGTTCCGACTTTAATTGAAATTATGAAATCTGCTAAATATCCAGATCAATCCAGATGGATGGCCACGATGTCTTTAGCAAGAATTATGGGAAAAAAGTCTTTACCTTTTATTAAAAAATTTCTTCATCATCCAAGTTGGATGATGAGGCTAAGTTCATTAAAAGTAATAAGAATGTTTAAAGACCAGTCTTCAAGTAAAGAGTTGGAAACACTTCTTTTTGATAAGTCTTTATTAGTCAGGGCCGAGGCTCTAGAAGCATTAACTGCTTTAAATATGAAAACTTCTTCTTCTAAAATTTGGAAAATGTTTTTTGATAAAAAAAATTATATTAAATTTTCAAAAGATGAAATGATACCGTCGGATATCTTATCAAAAGTACTAAAATCAATTTCTTCTTTAGAGATCAGAGAAGTGAAACCTATGTTAGAAAAAATGGCAAATCAAAAAAGATTTAAATCGTTAAAAAGCGAAATCCAAAAAACTATAAATAAACTATAATGCTTGTTCTAATTCTTCTTTTTCTCTTTTCTCTTGAATTTTTTGCAGATAATAATTGATTTTGATTAAGCGTCCAATTCTGTAAAGAATGATTTTTTCTAAAGATCTATTTCTTTTTAATTCTTTCCATCCATGAAGAAAGTCTTGCTCTATGAGCTGTCTTTTAAACACACTGACTTTGGTGTATTGCTTACTCCCTCTGCTTGACTCAACTGCATTAAGAAGGATTTTAAACCGAGCAGATTTAATTTTATCATCTGATCCAAAAGAGTCAGAAAAATTGATTTCTTGAGTATTGTCCATCCATCTGGTTTTAATAACTCCAGTTTCTTGGTTTTGAAGCTCGATATCATATTTCTTCATGATTCCAACCATGGCAGACCAGGTATCAGTAAAATTAGCTTCAAAAATCTGAGAAGGGATTTCTAACTCTTCTTCCAAGTAAACGTATTTGTCATACGATGTACAGGCTTGAAAAAAAATGAGATAAATAAAAAAAAGTATCTTCACTTCTTTTAGGATACAAAGATTATTTAAAATGGAAAAGAAAACTTCTTATCAAATTATTCAATCGGTTCTTTTGAATGAATCTCAATCTATAAAATCCTGTGCTGATCGGCTCAATGAATTGGAAATTAAAAAGTTAGAGGGTATTCTTAAGAATCTTATTAACAGTAACGGCTCTTTAATATTAAGTGGAGTAGGTAAGTCTGGGATTATCGCAAAAAAGATTTCTTCTACTTTTTGCTCTCTTGGAATGAAGTCTACCTTCCTGCATCCAGTAGAAGCTTTACATGGAGATTTAGGAAGTATTAATCAAAACGATGTTTTTATCCTTATTTCCAAATCTGGTACAACTGAGGAGTTATTAAAACTTATTCCTTATTTACCAATGAGTATTAATCAAAGAATTGGAATTCTTGGGAATATTAATTCACCTTTAGCGCTTCAAGCAGATTGCATTCTTGATTGCTCTGTAGAAAGTGAAGCTTGTATTAATAATCTTGCACCAACCACTAGTACAACTGTTGCTATGAGTATGGGAGATGCAATTGCTGTCTTGTATGAAAATTTAGTTTCCTTAACGAAAGAGGGATTTGCTGTAAACCATCCTGCTGGATTTTTGGGGAAATCTTTAACGATGAAGGTGAACTCTATTATGTTGGACAATACTCAATCACCCGTTGCAAGAAGAAGTAACACTCTTCAAGATATTGTTCTTTTAATGACTAAACTTCCGACTGGAATTTGTTGCATAGTAGGAGATGACAACTCTTTAGAAGGGATTATAGTTGAGGGAGATATAAGAAGGGCACTTAATTCGAATAAAGATTCTTTAAAAAATAAAATTGAAAATATAATGAATACAACTCCCACAACAATAAATTCAGATTTGCTCGCTTTCGATGCTTTGAAGTTAATGCAAGGTGGAGACAAGTCATTGTCAGTTTTACCAGTACTTAGTAATCAAAAGTTAGTAGGAGTACTTAGGCTTCAAGACCTTTTAAAAACTGGGTTAACTCTATAATCAATAAAATAGTTTAATAGTATTAAGAGTAATGCTAAAGATAAGAACGAGAGGATTCCAAGATTCTGGAATATTGTAGCGTTTCTTTTAGGAAGGCTTAAACTTAAATCTAATGTTTTTTGCTCTCCAGGAAGAAGCCTCTTTGATTCTCTTCCATCAACATCAATGACTGATGTAATACCACTGTTTGTTGTTCTGATAATAGGTTTTTGAAATTCAACTGCTCTCCACTTAGCTAAAAAAAGATGTTGGTAAGGCTCTGCAGTTAATCCATACCAAGAATCATTTGTAAGGTTGATAAGAAAATCGACATGACCTTTCGTTTTACTTGATATGTTCAGCATTTTTCTGATGAGAAATGGATCTAAAATCTCGTAACAAATAGGAGTAATGAAAAGATGATCTTGAGCAGTTTTAAAAGTTGTATCACGAGCTCCCTCAGAGAAAAATGAGACACCAGGTACATAATCTTTTATAAGTGGAGTTATTGGTCCTAAGGGTAAGGTTTCTCCAAAAGGAATCAGTTTTTTCTTATGATAAACATCGATGAATCCGTCATTAGGATCTAAGAGCATTGTAGAGTTATAAACAGTCTGGAAATAATTATTAGACTGATCAATCTTTCCATGGTCATAGGCTCCAATGAGCATTTGCGCATTGGTTTGCTTAAGAACTTCACTGAGAAGCACAGGCAAAGACTTTGGACTATCTTCTAATATGTCAGAGTTAAATGGGTAAGGATAAGCAGTCTCGGGCCAGATGATGAGATCAGCAGGGTCAGAGCTTAAGCTTAAATTTTTATAACGATCAAAGACTTCTTGGACTGATGAAAAAGATCCTAACTCAGAATCAACTTTCATAAAGTTTCCAATATTGGCCTGTGCCACCTTGATATTTAGAGATCTTTTTATATCACTGGAGTTTAAAGTTCTCTCTTGGATGGTTGAGAAAGAAAGAACGATGGCCAAAGCAAATAAAAAAGTACTTTGAATAATAGGTGAAAGCCTGATGATTTTTTTACTTCCTTCATATTTAAATAAGTGCACTATAGAAAACGCAAAATAATAATTAATAAAATTATAAAAAATTAATCCAAAGATTGGAGCAAATCCTAATGTCCACCACCATGTAAGCCAAGGATGTCCTGCTTGAACAGGGAATTGAGAAGGAGTGTAATACTCTAATAGCGAAATACAAACAACAATTAATAACGTTTTAGTTAGATATAATTTTTTTCTATCAAAGATTTTTATTTTCTTGAAAAACAAAAAGGCAAAATAAATTATCCAGCTTTGAGGAAGGACTAATAAGCTGAAAATTAAAAATATTGGGATAGACTCAAAAACTGAAAGTCCTCCAAAAGTTTGAATTGTTTTGGGGATCCAATAAAAACCAACGATATTTATCGATAAGCAAAAAATCCATAAATTAAAGAGATCAGTTTTCTTTGATTTAAGTTTAATATTTTTAAATAGAAGAAATAATCCAATAGGAGCAAATAAAGGGATAGGGTGTAAAGTCATTGCAGTAGGATGGCCTAATGCATACAACAGAGCTCCAAATATAATTTCAACTATCGATTTATTTATCACCCTTTAACGGTAATAAAGCTAGGGTACTCTTGCAACCTTTCTTTGCTTACTTGAATAGTTCTCCATAATTTCATTAGCTTTACTCAAAGCTTTGTAAGCATCTACTTGGCCACCAATAATTTTACCTTGAAAGTTTTTAAGGTTCTTTGACGTTGAAATAATAATTTCTTTAACTTGCCTTGCTTTGAGATTTGGATGAGAAGATTTTAATAATGCGGCAATTCCAGAAACGAATGCCGTTGCTTGGCTAGTACCAGACATTTTTGCTGATGATTTCACAACTGCTGAATTTACCTTGTATCCTGGAGCTGCAACATGAACAGTTTTAATTCCATAGTTTGAGGATTCAATAAGTTTAATATTTTGATTATATGAACCTACAGCAATAATATTTTTTAAATTAAATCCTTGCGGACTAGCATAGCTTGCAGGGAAGTACATATTTTCTTTTACATCTATGTTAGATCCATTATTTCCTGCTGCTGCCACTACGATGATTCCTTTCTTCTCAGCTTCTTTCATTATTTGTAACTCTTTTGCTTTATTTGCTGGGTCTGCTTCTGGGCCTCCACCTGAATAGTTAATAATATCTACGCCTAGCTTAACTGCAAATTCTAGCGCTCTAATAGAGTTTTCTAAGTTCTGCTCACCCGTAGCATTTGGATTATAATATTTTATAGGAACGATTTTTACGTTAGGGTAGATTCCTTTAATGATTCCAGAAACATGTGTTCCATGTCCGTGACTATCTTTTGGTGTTTGAGTCACAAACTTTTGGCCTTTATGACTCATGCTATAATCAAAGCCATAATTTAATTTAGTGGCCATTCTTATTTTATAGCTAGCTTTTCTTTTTGAAGCAGCAGTAAGTCTTTCTGAAAATCGTGAGACAATATTCTTTTTGAAATACTCATGATTAATATCAATCCCAGTATCAACCACAGCAACTGTTACAATTGCTTTTTCTTTAAAAACCTTTAAGGCATTAACAAGGTTGATTGATGGATCAATGTTTTGAAGATTTTTGCTAGGCTTAATCCCCCAATTGCTATAAGGAGACCCTAAGTGCTTTTGAATTTGTGAACTATTATAAGTCCTAGAGCTAGCATTAATAGTAACAAATAAAATTAAACAGAATAGATTCCTGATCATAAATGATACACCTTTTCACACCCATTTCATTAGGTTCAATTAACTTAATGTGTTAGTAAGCAATTATCTTGCCAGTTGATATACCTTTTAAAATCAGGGACTTAGGACATTTTTTGCTCAATGAATTGTCGAATTTTTTGACACGATTTCATGCTTTGTACAAATTTATTGTAAGAAAAAAATACAGTGTTAAATGTCAAATATTTAAACATAAGTTGTTGAAATTATTGATTTTTTGTTTGAATTGGTTTGGTTTATGAATTTTGATTATTTAAAATATAAGTTGTAAAGGTATGCGCATGTTAAACACTTTTAAAGTGATTCCATTCATCTGTTTGTTTTTGTTCTCTTGCGGGAAGGATGTTGACCTAGATAAAAGTAGCAAGAAAAAAACGACGTCAAAAAAAGAGCCTGTAGTATTTTCTGATTTTGATAAGTTTAGAAAGCAATTTGATGAGCTTGATATAAATTGCTCTACATCACAATGCCCAGATAACTTAGTTTTGTTAGGAGTTTATAATTCTGTTTCCGGAAAAGCTGATTATTGTAATGGTTTTGTTTTAAAAAATGGAAAAGTCATTACTTCTAGTTCTTGTGTGAAGTTTAGAGAGATTAGAGATGGTGAAAGTTGTTCTGAGTTGTTATTACTAAGATCTGATAAGATAAAAAAATCTTTAAGTTGTAATTTTATTGAAAGTGTAAACCTTGGAAATAGAGAGCGAAAAAATAAAGATTTTGGTGCCACTTGGAATAGAGATTTTGTATTAATTAATTTTGACTCTGTGAAAGTCAAACCAAATAGTAAAATAGATTTTAATTTAGGTATTCCTCAAGGAGATCGTTATACTTTATGGTCTTATGAAGTCTACCCTGAGTCAAATAGGAGCATCGCAAAGCCAGAATCATGTAGAATCATTGATGGTACTTATCTCAACCCTTTGTCTACATCTGCATATTCATCAAATAGAGCTGTATTTTGTTCTAGCAAAAAATCTCAGTTTACTAGCTCTGCGTTCTTATTTAATAATTCCATTAATAGAGTTTTTGGTATGTATTCTAAGGGTCTAAACCCTGATTTGAAGAAATGGCTAAGGCAGTCTAAGGATGTTCATTTCTCAAGTTCTAGTATCTTTGCAGGTTACATAACAAATTTTACATGTTGGAATTATTTAAATTCTAGTACTCCTAATGCTTGCTTTGATGATTATTCATATTCTTCTGTCGATGAAGCAAGAGCATTTCTATTAGATATAGAAACTAGTGCTACTAATGAATTCAAAAGAGAACTCAAAAAAATTGAGTCTATTTATTCAAAAACTGATTTATTTATAAAGTGGAAAACAAGCGTAGAGAATATTGGATTTACTTATGAAGTAATAGCTCACCCACAGTGTTTTCACCAAACTTCTCAATGGCCAGATGATTTGAAAAAGAAGTTTGAGTATCAAGTTGAGATTGATAAGTATGTTCTTAAGCCAAGTATAGATAATTATTTTAAACTTAGAATCTATACTCAAAAAGTTAAAAAACAATCTTTTCATTTGAAATTTAATCCCAAAAAAGTTCTAAAAAAAGGTTTCTCTGATTTAGAATTTAAGCTCTCAGAAATCGATTCAAGAGGAAATATACGTTATATTTACAATGATGAAGAAAAAGATTTCCCTGTTTGTAACTAACGAAGAATCAGTTGGGCACTAGATGTCTGCAATTTTTCCATTTTTACTTAATTTAGTTTCAATTAGCTATTAATTTAGTACAAAAGCTTATGAAGTATCTTTTACTATTTACTGTCCTATTTAATTATTTTTCTTATTCATTTAATTATTTTTCTTATTCATTTGATTTTGAAGTAAGAGAGGTTTTGAGTAGCTCAATAAGTTATCTTGAAGAAAATAGTATTTCGGAGTTAAATTCCTCTCAGCAAGAAGTGTTGATTTCGAAGTTAAGCTTTATGCTTTCTAATCATCTTAGTAACCCAGCATTAAGCTCTAAAAAGTATCCTAATAGAAGAAAACTAAGTGGAGCTGAGATCGCTTTTGTTGATAAACTCCGTCCGCCAGTTTATGTGACTAAGTCATTTAAAAAAATTCCTTTAAAACTTCAAGTCCCAATCTACATACATGAGCTTGCTCATACGATAGGTCTTGATGAATGTGCTTCTGATACGATGATGTATTTTGCTGTTAAATATTCAATGTCAAACTTTGATGTTTTACCATTGTCCAGATTTGAAGAATGTAGTTATCAAAATCAAAAAATATGGGATAGAGTAAAAATAGAATTGAAAGAGTCATTTCGTTTGAAAAAGCAAATAATAAATTTTGCTCCAATTAGTTATTAAAAATCACTTAGAAATTTAAAAAGCCAAGATGAAGATACATCCTGGCTTTGAGTTTAAATTATTTTAAATTTGTAATCTTTTTAAGTTTTACTTGTTGTGAATTATTTGTATTTAAGAAACTAACTTCACCATTAGAATTTATACTGTAATCCAACATTTCCTCATTGATACTGATATCACAAGTGTAGTCATGCCCATTATGGCTGAGTTCAAGTTCATTCTCAGGCTGAGAGTGAAAATAAATAATTGAATCTAATTCTTCATTAGAAATGGTTGTAGTGATATTTGAACATAAAGTTTTATTATTAATTTTACATAAGTTTAAAAGTGAAACTTGATTGTCTTTAAAACTTATATAAAGATTTGATTGGATTGATCCCTGAGAGGTAGATCCAACAAAGTAAGTTCCATCAATTTTAGAGACGTCGCTTTTTTTCATGAATAATTTGAATTGTTCACAATCTTTTTCAGCTTCTCTCTCAAAAGAAGCATTATTTCTTGATTCTTGAGAATTTTTTTTATTTTCTTCGTTCCCGCAAGAAAATAAAAAGGAAATTAGAACAAGGGAAATCAGTTTTTTCATATCAACTCCTATTTATGACAATGATGGGAGTCTTGTAACATGAAAAAATATGCATCGCAGCATGTTTTTGGATTTTAATTCGAGAATTGTAAATTATACAAAGGAGCTTACTGCTTAAGATCCCGCCAACTTCTTCCTTCTTTATTTTTCTTAGTAAGCTGCCATTTTTTGACTGCTTGATTGTGCTCTTTATAAGTTTTTGAAAACTTATGAGTTCCATTATTCTTGCTCACAAAATAAAGGTAATCATGAGATTCAGGATCAAGAACAGCTTTAATGGCATCTAGCCCAGGGTTTGCAATAGGCCCTATCGGAAGTCTAGGGATAGTATAAGTATTAAACTTTGAAGGAGCTAGGATGTCTTTACGTCTGATATTCCCATCATATCTCTCCCACATCCCATAAATAATAGTAGGATCTGATTGAAGCTTCATTTTCTTTTTTAATCTGTTGAAAAAGACTCCTGCAATTGTTTTTCTCTCAAACTTAGCACCTGTTTCTTTTTCTACCACTGAAGCAAGCACTATCACTTCAGCAGGAGTTAGCCCATTAGCTTTCAAGTTTAAATTTTTAGTTTGAGACTTAAAGTTTGAAACCATTTTTTGAATCACTGATTCTTCAGTTTCATTAAATGTGAAATTATATGTATCTGGAAATAAATAACCTTCTAGGTTAAATGAAGGTACTTTGAGTTGGGCAGCCTGAGCTTTTGATTTTGAAAGTTCGATAAATTTATCTTTATTTTTGATAATGTTTTTTTCTTTTAGAATATCAG
This sequence comes from Bacteriovoracaceae bacterium, assembly GCA_020631435.1. GTDB lineage: Bacteria > Bdellovibrionota > Bacteriovoracia > Bacteriovoracales > Bacteriovoracaceae > JAHDHG01. Next base: position 8,536 of record JAHDHG010000051.1, read on the forward strand.
CAATTTCATAGAGGTTTTTCCCTTCAGGAATAGTGACTAAATTTTTTAGAGATTGACCTTCAGAGAAAATTCTAATGAGATCATCAAGATTCATCCCTGGAGTAATTTCATATAATCCTGATTTAAATTTTTCTAAAGAATCTTTATATTGAGTATATTTGTGAAAAACTCTTCGATCATTGATAATGCCCGCTTTGAATAATTCTTGATTAATTGATGGAAAGCTTTGACCTTTTTTTATCTCAAAAGTGACTTTCTCGCCTTGATATTGATAATTTAATTTATCTTTTATCCAAAGATATCCTCCTAGCAAAGCAATAAATCCTAGAGCAGTAAAAGATAAAAATATTTTTTTCATGAAAAAATGGTATTTAATCTTCTCTTTTCTGGCCAAGAAAATCTTCCAGAATGATTCTTGCACTTAAAGAATCAATCAATTTAAGATCAACCTTAAAATTATATTTAGGGGAGTTCTTCATTTCCTCTTCTGCTTGGAAAGTAGTGAGAGTTTCATCTTGTTCATAGAGTCTGATTTGTGGATCAGTTTTGAGAATTTCGTCTTCAAATTTTTTGAAGATTTTTTTCATTTTCACAGTAGAGGTACTTTCAGAGCCGTCTGTGAGATAAGGTATTCCAAAGACAATGTCGGTATAGAACTCTTCTTGAATAAGCTTTAAAATTGATTTTAGAGACTCTGATTCGTTTTTATTAGCTAGTCTTTCAAGTACTAAAGGGAAAGGATCCGATTCTTCATGAAATTGAGCTAAACCTATGAATTTAGAGCCATAGTCTATGGCCAAATACTTTCTCATATTCTGCAATATTTACTCAATATGGCCTTTAATTTCAATCTTTCTTGACAATTTTCTAGTAAAGGTTAAATATTAGCTTGATCTAATATTTATCGAGATCTGATTTCTAGATCTCTAAATTTAATAATTTTTGTTGGAGAATAACGGCCCCATTAATTTTCTATATTTAATCTAAAATTTAATGATGCTGTAGGAGAGTTAATTATGCATTTGAATGATCTAAGAGCGATGAAAATGAAAGAGCTCAGCAAGATGGCAGAAAAGGCCAAGATCGAAAACCATTCGTCGATGAAAAAGCACGAGGTTATTTTTGCTCTGTTAAAAGCAGAAGCTAAAAATGATCAAGAAATTTTTGGTGAAGGTGTTCTAGAAATCCTTCCAGATGGTTTTGGATTTTTAAGATCACCTGGTTATAACTACCTTCCTGGTGCAGATGATATTTATGTCAGTCCTTCTCAGATTAGAAAGTTTAGTTTGCGAAAAGGTGATACTATTTCTGGGTCAATGAGACCTCCTAAAGATGCTGAGAGATACTTTGCACTTTTAAAGTTAAAAACTATTAATGAAAACACTCCTGAAGATCATAAAAAGACAGTTCTTTTTGATAACTTAACTCCTTTGTATCCTGAAGAAAAAATTCAGCTAGAAGCAAAACCAACAAATTACTCTACAAGAATTATCGATCTATTTGTCCCTCAAGGTTTTGGCCAAAGATGTTTGATTGTTGCACCTCCTAAAGCTGGTAAGACTGTTCTACTTCAAGATATTGCAAACTCTATTACTGAAAATCATCCAGACTCAAAACTTATTGTTCTTCTTATCGATGAGAGGCCTGAAGAAGTAACGGATATGAGAAGAAACGTTAAAGCAGAAGTTGTTTCTTCTACTTTTGATGAGCCTGCTAATAGACACGTTCAAGTAGCAGAGATGATTCTAGCAAAAGCTAAAAGGCAAGTTGAAGCGGGGAAAGATGTCATTATTCTTCTTGATTCAATTACTAGGCTTGCAAGAGCTTATAACACAGTAGTTCCACCCTCAGGGAAAATCTTATCTGGTGGTGTTGATTCTAATGCACTTCATAAGCCAAAAAGGTTTTTTGGAGCCGCAAGAAATATTGAAGGTGGTGGATCTCTTACTATTATTGCTACATCGCTTATCGATACTGGTTCAAGAATGGATGAAGTTATTTTTGAGGAATTTAAAGGAACTGGTAACTCTGAGATTCAACTTGATAGAAAGTTAATGGAAAAAAGAATTTTCCCTTGTTTAGATATAAATAAATCTTCCACGAGAAAAGAAGATTTATTAATGGATGAGACAGCACTTCAAAGACTTTATGTTTTAAGAAGAGTTCTTCACCCGATGAATACTATTGATTCGATGGAATTTGTTCTGAGTAGAATTAATAAAACTAAAACGAATGGTGAATTCTTAGATTCAATGAGCTCTTAATATGTTTGATAAACTTGATGCCGTTGTCGTTAGATATGATGAATTAACTGAAAAGTTAGCTGATCCTACAATTTATGATAGGCAAAAAGAGTTTAAAAAAATCTCTAGTGAGAGATCGGGGCTAGAACCTGTAGTCCAGGCTTATAAAGAGTATAAAGATATCAAGCAAAATGTTATTGATGCTAAAGATATGCTTGTTAATGAGAGTGATCCAGAACTAAAAGAGATGGCCAGAGAAGAGTTAAATACTGGCGAGAAAGCATTAGTCGAGCTAGAAGAGAGACTTAAGATTCTATTGCTCCCCAAAGATCCATTAGATGATAAAGATGTCATGATTGAAATCAGAGCTGGTGCCGGTGGTAACGAAGCATCTATTTTTGTTGCTGATGTACTTAGAATGTATCAAAACTATTTTAAAGAACTTGGATTTAAATCAGATATGATTTCTTTTTCTGAAAGTGATGAAGGAATTAAAGAAGTTATTATCGCAGTTAAAGGTGATCAAGTTTATTCCCGAATGAAATATGAATCAGGAGTTCATCGAGTACAAAGAGTTCCGAAAACAGAATCTCAAGGGAGAGTTCATACATCTACAATAACAGTCGCAGTTCTACCTGAAGCTGATGAAGTAGAATTTGAGCTTGATATGAATGATGTCAGAGTTGATGTTTATAGAGCAGGGGGAAATGGTGGTCAATCTGTAAACACGACTGATTCAGCTGTGAGAGTTACTCATTTACCAACTAATACCGTGGTTGCCATTCAAGATGAAAAATCTCAGATTAAAAATAAAGCTAAAGCTTTAAAAATTCTAACTGCAAGAATTTATGACAAGATGGTTCGCGATGCTAGAGAGAAAGAAGCAGCTGAGAGAAAAGGAATGGTCGGTACTGGTGATAGATCTGAAAGGATTAGAACTTATAATTTTCCACAAGGAAGGCTTACAGATCATAGAATTGGTTTAACTCTATATTCTTTAGATAAAATCATCGAGGGAGATTTAAACCCTGTCGTAGAAGCATTAATCACTCATAATCAAGCGTTGTTACTTCAAGGTGAATCAGAAGCTTAAATCATTATTGCCAGAGTTAGAGTTAGACTATCCTGGAATTAATCTAAAACTGCTTTCTGAAGAATTTGATTATTTTCAGTTAAGATTTCTTAGAACTGGGAAACATCATAGTCCTGATCAAGTTTTTTCAATATTCAAAGATGAACTTTCAACTGGTAGGCCCTTAGAATATATTAACAATAGAGCATACTTCTATAATGGCTATTATTATGTTGATGAAAGAGTTTTGATTCCAAGATTTGAATCAGAGATTCTCATAGAACAAGCTCTTGATTTAAATATAAATTCATTGCTAGATTTAGGATGCGGCTCTGGCTGTCTTGGAATAAGTATTGCGAAAGAAAAAAAACTTTCGAGATTAGATTTTTCAGATATCTCTCTTGGGGCTTTGGAAGTTTCAAAAATTAATTTCTCTAATCATTTAGAACTTAATAGCTTAGAAGCGAAATTTATTCAGTCTGATAAATTCCAAAATATTAAATTAAAATATGATGCTATTATTTCGAACCCTCCTTATATAAAAAGATCTCAGATTGATGGAGTTCATAAAAATGTAGTAGAATATGAGCCAGATTTGGCCTTATTCCTTGAGGATACTGAATATCAAACATGGTTTCTAGACTTCTTTGAAAATGCATATTTGTCATTAAATTCCCAAGGTTATTTGCTATTAGAAGGTCATGAAGATAATCTTTTAGCGCTCAAGGAAATTGCAGAGAATTGTAATTTCAAAAATATAAGGTTGATTTTTGATTTAACTGATAGAGCAAGAGTCTTAACAATGGAAAAATAATGTTCTGGTATTTGTTAATATTATTTACAGTCATTCCAGCTTTAGAGTTAATGCTGTTGTTTAAAGTAGGTTCACAAATTGGAGCTTTGAATACTTTTTGTATTATTATTCTTACTGGAATAGTTGGAGCGATATTAACAAAATCTCAAGGGAAGTTTATTATTTTTGATCTGCAAAATAAACTTCGTTCAGGTAAGATTCCAACTTCTACAATAGTGGAAGGAGTGATGGTTTTTGCTGCAGGGTTAATGTTAATTACTCCAGGTTTTTTTACAGATTGCTTAGGGTTTATTTTTGTTTTTCCATTAACTAGAAAGCCGCTTGCGCATTTAATTCAAGTTTGGATAGCGAAGTTAGTTAAAAATGGAACTATTAAAGTGATGAAAACTAAAGGTTTTAATTTTTCTTCTTCTAACTCTTACTCAAGCTCTGATACTCAAAAAGAAGATATTATTGATGTTGAATTTGAGAGAAAAAGTGAATGAGTTATTAATCATATTAATATGAACATTTGAACCCATGGCAAGCTTCGCCACATTATGAATTCATACTCTCTTTTCCCGAGCTAAGCTCTCTGGTATATTGTCATTTCTAGAGCTAATTGAGCATAGATTCATTTAGTCTTTAGATTGGGATAGTGAGGCCAGGAGAAATTCTGGCCTTTTTTGTTTGAGTAATTTAATTATTTTTGGCACTTCTGTCATATTCTATAAAAATTTCAGGAATTTTGAGTACTTTATTTCCGTTAAGCCTTATTTATAGAGCAAACCCTTAAAATAATCATAGACATTTTTAGGAGTAGCCAATGTACAGGAAGTACGTTTTATTAATTTTATTATTTAGTTTTTTTATCCACGCTGAAGAATCACCATTTTTAATTGAATCTACAGAGGAAGATAAGTTTGAACCTGAAGAAGCATTTATCATCAGAGAAAAAGGTGAAGAAAAAGTAGAGGATGCGCTTGAGATAAAAATGAAGTATCAAGCAGATGAACTAGATAGAAAACTTGGTCTTGGTGTTTCAAGAAAAGAATCTGGTGATATCACTTTAGCTCCTTATTTAAATTATCCTGAATTTGTTTCTAAAAAAGAAATTTTATTTTTAGATCCAAAATCTGAAAAAGTTTTTTTCAAAAAAGAAGTTGATACACAAATTAAAATTACTGCTAAAGAATTTGAAGAATATGAAGTCGAATCCTTTGATTTAATCTTAAAAGTTTATGATAAAAAAGGAAGGTTCGATGAGACAAGAAGAATCGCGATTCATAAAAAAGCTCATAATTTAAATGAGTATAATTCTGGATTTGGTATTTCAAAACTTAAGAAAGGAAACATTCCTCTTGATGGTGGAAAAGTCACTGTTTATGGGGAGAATGCGAAACCAAAGAGTATTGCAAGGGTCGCAGAAGTTCTAGCACCAGTTGATATTAACGGAAGATTTGTAGCTGATCTAATTGTTCCAAACGGAAAGAAAGATTTACAAATAAATGTAACTGATAAAGCAGATAAAAAAAGAGAGATCTTAAGATCTGTTCAAATTAAAAAAGATAAAATATTTTTCTTCGCTATGCTTGATGCGACTTATGGGAAAAATCAATTTACTGGTCCATTAAGAGTTCAAGAAGCAAGACCTGAAGAATTTGAAAATGAATATGCTCATGCTCAAGCAGGTTTTTATTTAAAAGGAAAAATTAGAGGAAAGTATTTAATTACAGCAATGGGGAAAGCAGTTGAAGCTGATATTGATACAATTTTTAGAAACTTAGATCAAAAACAAACGAGACAGTTATTAAGAAGATTAGATGCTGATAAGTATTATCCAGTTTACGGAGATGAGAGTACTACTGAAGAGACGGCTCCAACCCAAGGTAATCTTTTTGTAAGAGTTCAAAAAGATAAGTCTTATATTATGTGGGGTAATTATGAAACTAGAATTCTTGGAACAGAGTTAAGTCAGATAAATAGATCTCTTTATGGAGCAAAAGTAAATCTAGAGTCAAATTCTCAGACAAAATTTGGAGAGTCTAAAACTCAGGTTAAAGCTTTCGCTGCTGATCCAACTACTTTTCCAGTAAGAGATGAAAGAAGAGGAACTGGAGGATCAGTTTACTCACTTACATATCAAGATATTACTCCAGGTTCAGAAAAGCTGAGAGTTGAAATAAGAGATAGACATTCTGGAATAGTAAGAGGTGTTAGGCAGCTAATTTATGGTACGGATTACGATATTAATTATATTCAAGGGCGAATCGTTTTAAATGATGTTCTTAGTTCAACTGCTGGTGATGGTGACGTTGTTAGTTCTGGATCATCAAGCTTGGGTGATCCGATTTTTTTAGTTGCTGATTACGAAGTGACTCCAACTACTACAAGTTTAAAAAATAATTTTCTTTTTGGTGGTAGTTTTGATCAATGGCTAGGAAGTCATTTCAAAGTTGGTGTGACTACATTAAAGCAAAAAATCAAAGGTGGAATCGATAATGAGTTATATGGAGCAAACTTCATTGCAAGGTATTCAGATAGATCATACGTTAAAGCTGGATACTCAATTACTAACGGTCAATCTACTTTAACAAATAGATCATTTAATGCTGGTTATGATGGAGCTAATCAAAACCAAGTAAGTTCTAATCAAGATCCTTCTGCTATTGAAGCAGAAGTAAGTATTAATTTAAATGACATCAGTGAAAAAATTGATGGTGCTCTTAATATTTACTATCAAGATAGAGAAGCAGGTTATTCTTCTTTAGGATTTAGCACTAATCAAGATGTGAAGAAAAAAGGTGGAGCATTAACTATTGGAAATGTAAATGATGGACTAAGTGTTAAAGCTGAAGCTGACTTTTCAGAATCTTTAGCAGTAGATACCAATAGATATCTTGGACAAGTAGGTTATGAAGGATCAAGTCTATTTGGAGCATTAGGTTATGGTTATCAAGAAGCAAATATTGTTGATGAAATTTCTAATGTTGGTGGACGATTAGGTTTTAAATTTGGATCAACTAAAGACAATAGATTATATGTTCTTGGACAAAAAACTTTAGACTTTAAAGGAAGTGCTCAAGATTCTACTAGATATGGTTTAGGTGCTAACTTAAGACTTTCAAAAAGAATCTCTGTTAGTGGTGAAGCAATGATTGATCAACAAGATGAGATACTTGCAAACGTTAAAGCAAGTTATCAGTATGATCATCACACACAGTTTTATTTAGGTTATGATTTATCAG
>JAHDHG010000052.1 GCA_020631435.1 Bacteriovoracaceae bacterium
GGCTTCACCACCAGAACCCTCTATCGTATTCTTAATTTGAAAGATGAAAAGAATAAAGGATTAAATTCTTCTCGATAAACAAAATGATTAAGCTCGTGAGCAAGATCCAAAACAGCATGATAAATATTTAGGTTTTTATTTAAATATATTTTAGAGTTAGAGTCATAACTAACAATAAAGGGATTATGAGGACTAAATCTTCTAAGCAAAGTAGTATCTGTAACTGACCCATCTCCATATTCAAGAACGTCAAAAATAGTTTTTCCGTAATTTAAGATTTTATCTTGAGCAGAGTTTACTAATAATTGTCCTTCATTCGATCTCTTGAGAAGATTAAGAATCTTGGTGAAATTTTCTTCTTTTGTTGAAGTTGGAATCATCCACTTTTGCTTTAAATCTAATGCAAAAATACTTAATGACATTAAACAGATCAAGGTCCACTTCATAAAGATTTATCGGTAAAAAAAGTTAGGATTTTATTAAGATTAAGAGATAGGAAAAATATTCGCGTTCTAGTAACGCAGTGCTAGTTCTTTAGTGAATTTCAGCATGTTACAACCTTATACATGACAAAAAAGATATTAATTGTTGAAGATGAAATCGATATTGCAGAGCTTCTAAAGGCTCAACTTGAGCTAAAAGAAACATCAGTTAAATTAATTCATACAGGAATAGATGCAAAAAAAGAGATAGAGGAAAATACTGATTATGATTTGTATCTGATTGATTGGATGCTTCCCTCTCTAAGTGGCGTCGAATTGTGTAGACTAATAAGATCTCAAAAAAACACTAAGGACATTCCTGTTATCATGGTCACGGCATTAACTCAATCAGACAATATTATCCAAGGACTTGATGCTGGTGCGGATGATTATATTACAAAACCATTTGATATGGATGTTTTACTTGCAAGAGTAAGAGCACAGTTAAGAAGAAAAGAAATAAAGAAGAAAAATAAATCTTTTAAATATTACGACCTTACAATTAATCTTGATAGTTGTGCTGCATACGTTAAGGAAAAAGAACTTCCCCTCACTCATACTGAATACCAAATACTTATTGGCCTTGCTAGTAAACCTGGTTGTGTCTTTACAAGGGAGCAATTAATCAACTCAATAATTGGTGAAGATGTTCATGTTACTCCTAGAACTATAGATACTCACATGGCAGGTCTTAGAAAAAAACTTGGCGAATATTCTAACGTTATAAAAACAATTAGAGGTATCGGCTATAGGTTTGTTGAGATAAATTCATGAGTAATCAAATAGACCAGCTCGATTTAAACAAAGTATTACTAGAATCCATTAACGATGCCATTCTTTCCATTGATTCTAATGAAAAAGTAATTTTCTCTAATTCTGAATTTGAGAATAAATTTATTAGGGAAAAATCTAGAAAAAATTTACTTTCAGATTTAATTACGGATCAAGAAATACAAGATGGTTTCAAGGAATGCATTAGTTCTTCTGAAGAAACAAGGATTCCCGATTATCAAATTGAATATAAAAATAGAATTCACTATTATGATATCGTCATTACTCCTATCCTGAATAATAAAAAATGTGTTGGTGCGATGGGAGTTTTTAGAAATGTCACTGAAGCCAAATTATCTGAAAAAATGAGAGTTGATTTTGTTGCGAATGTTTCTCACGAAATAAGAACTCCTCTAACTTCAATTAAAGGTTTTGCACAAGTATTAGAGGCGAAAGAAGATCTCATCAAACCACAAGCAAAAGATTATTTACAAAAAATAATTAAGAACACAGAAAGACTTCATAATTTATTTTCAGATCTTTTAAATCTATCTGTAATTGAATCAAGATCAAGGCTTATTAAAAGTGAAATTAATTTAAAAACAATGATTGAAAGTGTACGCTCCATGCTCCTTCAAAACTATAGCCATAAAAATATTAAGATTTCTTATGACTTACCTATAGAAACATTAAGGGTAGACCCTAAGCTTTTTGAGCAAGCATTGATTAATTTGATTGATAATGCTTGTAAATATGCAGGTGAAAATCCACAAATTAAAATTACAAATTTTAAAGAGAACGATGACTTGATTATTTCAGTTTCCGATGATGGCCCTGGAATTTCCAGAGAACATTTAGGAAGGATCTTTGAAAGATTTTATCAAGTTGATACTTCAAGAACCAATCAGTTGAAATCTAGGGGAACTGGACTAGGACTCTCAATTGTAAAGCATATTATTGCAAAGCATAAAGGTGAAATCTGGGCAGAAAGTGAAGAAGAGCAAGGAACAATCTTTTTTATCAAAGTTCCTCTTAAAGTAAAAAGAATTAATTGATACTCTGAGCAATTCTTACTCCTATTTAAAAATTTGATTTTTTGAATAGAATAACAACATGAAAAACATATTCTTTTTATTTATATCATTAAATTTATTTTCAAATATTCCATCAAATATAGAGATTGATAAATCTGAAAAAAGAAATCAGATCAATATCAAAACAGGCAAGGTTGATTCTTACCGACATTATTATGCTGATACTTCAAGAGTATTAAACATGTCAGCAGAATCATTTTTAAACGCGTATATGAGAACAAATGAAAGATGCGACAATAGCTTAAAAAGTGAGAGAAGATTCACTTCAAAAAGTTATGATTGTTTGTTTCAACATAAAGATATAGTTGAAGCTAAAAAACATAAAATTATTGCCCCTGGTTATGGTGAGAACGATTATGTCATGACAAAGTTTATGAAAAAACAAGGTGATCAAATTGTTCAACAACTTGTTACTATAAAAAAAGAATTCATTGGCGGTGTAAAACATTTCATTATTGACAACAAATCAATTAATGATGAACTGAGTAAAAAACTTACTGGAAAAGATTTAAAGTTCGATGCAACTGTTAAAGACGCAAGATCTCATTTTATCATTAAAGAGTTAAATCCTGCTAAAATTAGAGTTACCTATAAATATAATATGTCCACTGACCACTGGTTAATCAACAAATCTATTCTTGCGTCAAAAGTTTTTGATGGAATAGAAGAATCAGTAGATAAAATTTTTGAAATTGTTCAAGCTCAATCAAAATCTAATAATAAAAATTAATTAAATTCATATCCTAGAATAAGATTTGCTTTAAAATGCGGACTAGCATCAATTGAACTAATCGCAGGTGTAGTTGAAGGACCATCATCATCAAATGGGCCTAAGGCAAATAAAGCATCCGCGAGTAGATAAAAATTATTTTTTTGAAAAAATTTATAACCTCCATTTAATCCAATAGTAAAACTAGAGCTTTTCGGGTTATTAGGAAAAGTGATCCCATTAGGTCCTTTTTCTAACTCAAAGCTTGCAATCCCCAAATGAGGCCCTAAAAACAATCTCTCATTAAGATAATATCTTCCATTTAAAGAAAGTGAATTAACTCGAGCCAATTCATTTGCAGAACTTATTTCAACTTTTTGTTTGGGATTAAATTCTAAAAATAATGAGTAATTATCTTTACTTAACCCAAGCCTTGCACCGAAATTCAAACCAATAAAAAACCCTGATAAATCTCCTTGAATTTTATGATCAACAGATTTTCCCCAACCATCAAAACCAATTCTCCCTTCAGTAAAGACACCAAAAGAAAAAGAATTCAAAGAGAAAAGTAATAAAAATATTTTTTTCATTCATTTATTTTAGAAGAAAAAAAATGATTTAAAAAGAAAAAGCCAGGAAGTTTACGACTCTTCCTGGCATATGAAAAGATATTAGTTACATTGTACTTCATGTATAGTATCACCTGAGATACTACCACTGATACTTAAACTATTAGAAAAATGATATACAGAACTTCCACCATTTATAAGCTCAATTGAGTAAGATTGACCATTTGTCACATCATATACTGCTGTACTTTGAGGTGTTGTTAACGGTCTTGAATGATTTTGTTCTCCCGCTCTCATGACTTTTATATAAACACTGTTATATGGGTTGTTTAAACATTCCGAACTAAGTTTCACTACTAACTTTCTAGCTCCTTCATGACATGTTCTCTCTACATAAACTTTTCCATTAGAAGAATTTAAAACTGAATTACTAACTTCCGTAATCGAAAGGCTATGTTCTGTTGCATAAGCGTTTATGATATCAGTCATCAAGTTCGATTGACCTGAACTATAATTACTTCCAGATAGACAAGCTTTATAAACACAAGACTTATTTTCAGACCAAGCATTTCCTCTATAGTTTTTGGCATATGGATCAGTACATCCAACTGCTCCTATTGGTGTTTGACATGAATTTACAACTAAAGATGAGAAACTTTTCTCATGAGTAGTTGCATACTGAGCAATAATTTTAGTTAATTCATATGCTGCTCCCTGACCATTAGGACCAAACTCCTTATATTTACAATCTGTACAAAGTTTAAAAACACAAGTTCCATCATCTACTTCAACTGTTGAATCATAATTTACAGCTTTATCATTCTTACAACCCTTTTTAACATTAAGGGTAGAACAAGTACTTTCATAATAAGTTGATACATCCTCACCAAAAACTAAAGCATATGCTCTAATTTCTGCATCTAAAGATGCATTAAATTCTGAATAATTTGAATCAAGACAAGCTTTCCACCTACAAGTTCCATTTTCTTGGTTTGCTCCAATCGTAGTATTTTCAGCACTATCTTTTGTACATCCTGGCTTGATTGTTGGTAAGTGACAAAAATCTTCACTTACTGTCATCGTTGCAGAACCATTTTCAACATATTCTTTAACTTCAAGATATAATTGATATTCTTGATAATCAGAGTTATCACAAACATTATAATGACATAATTCAAATGCACCTGTATTAGTTGCTCTTTCATCGTCACATTTTTTCTTTAAGGTATTACAAGTTGAAATCACGATTCCTGAAATATCTACAGAATGTGTTTGTGCATAATTTTCTATTAAGATTGCAAGCGCTGAGTCGTATTCCTCATAAGATTCATCAATACATGCAGACCATTTACATGTTCCATTATCAATAGTTGCTTCTGAATTATAATTTAAAGTTCCTTCGACCATACACCCAGGTGTATTTATCTTAGTTACACATTGTCCTGCTGAATTATTAATTTCCTCTAGATTTAGTTCATGCTCATTTGCATATAAGACTAAAGCTGCAATTGTGCCCGCATCATATTCCTCATAAGATTCATCATCACATAATGAAAATTTACATGATCCATCATCAACATCAGCTTCAAGATCTAAATTATTAGCTAAAATACTCGTACATCCTGGATAATGAATAGGGGTCTGACATAGAGAATCATCTTTCTCTACATTTTCTTCACCATGTTTTGCTATTAACTCCTGATATTTTATATATTCATAAAATCCTTCTTGAGAACAACCTGAGTACAAACATGACTCATAAGCTCCAAAATTATAAGCGTCCATATCATAACAATAACCTTCTTGACCTTTTTTAGTTTGACAAGCACCTGGATCATCTAAGATTTTTCCACCATGCTTATCAATATAATTTTGAAAATCTTCTCTTACATCAAATTCTGCAAAAGTATTATCATTACAAGCGGTGAAGGTACATGGACCTGGCTCTGTAAGCTGTGATGAATCAAAATCAACTGCATCTAGATGCTGACATAATTTAGCATCTACTGTTCCTCCCCCAAATGGAGGTAAAATATTTGTAGTTGTAGTGACTCCATTTCCTGAAGCATTTCCAGCTTGAACGTCAGTTTCTTGCTCTGGATCAAAAAGATGTGAATTCCCACAGCTTATTAATAAAACTGTGAGAATTAATTTTGTCATTAGTGTTTTCATTGTTCTTCCCCGAATAATTTATTTTTAATTGTAAGGCACACCTTCACATATAATTGTTAAGTTTGGATGTTGAGCTAAATCATCTCTGGTAAAAGTAATTCCATGATCCAATAAGTATGTCTTGATAGCATTTGCTTCCGCAGGTGTTGCAGTATTTGAAAATCCTTGCGTACAACAAGTTTCAAAATGACAACTCCCATCATCATTTGTTGCATTAGGATTATAATTCGTAGTGACACCAGGAAGATTAACTGTACACCCATATGTATTTGCAGGAGTAGAACAGGTAGAAGTATGATAATCACTTGCAACTCCACCGTGTATTGCAACATATCCATTAATAAATATCTCTAAATTTGAATCATACTCTTGGAATCCTGAATCAATACAACCTGTCCAGATACATGTTCCGTTATCATGTGTTGCATTTGGATCTGTATTATCAGCACTTGGTTGAGTACATCCCTCTACAGCATTAGGCACAGTACAGGTGGATGTATTATATGTATTTACATCTCCACCATGAGCTAAAATATAAGCATCAATAATCCCTTGAACGATAGGACTCATAACTGAATCATATTCCTGATATCCTTCAGAAAGACATTTTTTCCATCTACAAGAACCATCATCTCTCGTTGCGAGAGGATCAGTGTTTTCAGCACTGCTTTCCATACATCCATACACTGGCTTTAAAACCGAACAACTGTTCGAGAAATAACTTTCAATATCTTCTCCATGAACAGATGCATAACTAGTAATAGCAACTTCTAGTTCAGCAGAAAATTCTTCATAAAGTGGATCTAAACAGGCACTCCACTGACAACTCCCATTATCAGCTGTTGCATCTGGATCATTATTCATCGCAGATGGTGATGTACACCCATAGATATCTTTTAATTCTTTACAAGTATTTGAATGATTATTTTCTTCTGATCCATCATGCTCTTCAATATAAGCTTGAATTAATTCTGCAAGACTTTGATCATATTCTTTGTAAAGTTGATTCAAACATGCAGACCAAGAACAGCTTCCATCATCCAAAGTAGCACTTGCACTATAATTATCTGCACCTTCCTTTGTACAACCGTAAACTGGATTTTCTGTTTCACACCTTGATGTATGATAATCAGCTATCGTTCCACCATTTGTATTTGCATATTCTTGAATAACTTGTAACAAATCAGCATCATACTCTTCATATCCTGAATTTAAGCATGCATACCATCTACAAGATTTATCATCCACCGTTGCATCAGCATTGTAATTAGTAGTTCCTTCAATCATACAACCAGGAACGTCATACTCTTTTTCTGTCTTACAAGTATTTTCAGAAATCAAATTGATTCCAGATAAATCATTTGCTATGGCATAGGCATTCATTGCAGCCAAAATTTCTTGGTTTTCAGCAGAGTCATATTCTACAAAGTTTGGATCAATACATACCTTGTACTTACAGCTTCCGTTTTCTGTGTTTGCTGTAGCAGCAAAATTAGAAGCTTTTTCATCTGTACAACCTGGGTAATATTTTTTGTGAACACATTTACTTTGATCATGTTCAACTGCAACTCCATACAATGAAACTAATACTTCGTATTCATAATGATCTAAATATTCCTCATCAGAACAAGCTTTATATTTACAACTCTCTTCTAATTGAAAATTGTATGCTAATGGATTGGTACATTTATTAGAATAATCATCAAGTTGTGAAACACACAATGAAGGATCATCTATAATCTTCCCTCCATATAATTGAATATATGCTAAATAAGAATTTCTAACAGCATGTTCAGCAAAGATAACATTACCACAGGCCCTAAATGTACATTCTCCTGCTTCCTTCGCTCCTGCAGTAGCATCGAAATCTTCTGCCGCTGGATGAACACAAGCTTTCTCTAAAACCGGTGTAGTAACAATCGGTCCTGGATCAACCTCAGGATCAGAGATATGAGAGTTCCCACATCCAATAAATAAAAAACTTAATGTTAATAAAGATAACAATTTCATAAAATTCTCCCCGAGAAAATTCTCGTATCTAAATTTTATGAGTAATCAGTGATTTAAGACCTCTTTAGAGTCAAGTGATTTGTAATTTCAATAACTTATGCTTAGAACGTAAAAAAAATAATGCCTAAGAAAATTGTCACTTCTTACTTAGAAACTTATCTACCAATGAAAAGTGCTCTGTAGATCTTTGAGTTTTTGCTTGTAGCGATGACATGAGTTCTAAATGATCTTTTAAATTAACAATATAAGCATTCTTAATTCCAGCTTTATTCATCTTTAATGCTTCATGCGGAAAGTTTACAAGTTTTTCACATAATTCATGAACTTTCTCATTTAAACTTTCATGTTCAACAACTTGAGTCACCAACCCAATGGACAAAGCTTCTTCGGCTTTTACTTTTCTTCCAGTGAGAAGCATCTCCATAGTTCTACCATATCCAATCAATCGATGAAGAAAAAAAGCTCCTCCATCACCAGATACTAATGCAAGATTAATAAAACTTTCTTTGAAAAAAGCAATATCTGATACAATTCTTAAATCACACATACATGCTAGATCACAGCCAGCACCTACTGCAGGCCCATTAACTTTAGCTATAATTGGAATTTCAATCTCTTCAATCTTAATTGGAATTTGCTGAATTCCATCTTGGTATATTTTTTTTAATTCTGCTTCATCTCCAGCAAACATGCCCGTTTTATTCTTCATGGCATTTAAATCACCACCAGCACTAAAAGCTCTTCCTTCTCCAGAAATGACAAGTACTTTAGTACCGTCTTTTTTAGTAAGTTCTAGCTCAATTAAAAACTCATTAATCAAATCAAGCGTAAAGGCATTAAGAGATTCAGGTCTATTGAGTTTAATTTCTTTAATATTATTTTGATTTGTAACAATTAAATTTTTATATTCCACATTCCCTCATTATTAATTGATGAATCTTAGATAATGATTGTTTTTGAGTAACTTTGAAAATATTCTCTGATGCTAATGTTAATTTTTTAAGATCTATTCCTGTTTTTACGCCCTCTCCATGTAAAAAACTTACTAAATCTTCAGTTGCAAGATTTCCACTTGCACCTTTTGCATAAGGACATCCGCCAAGGCCTCCCGCTGAAGAATCAAATATCCTAACACCTCTTTCTAAACTCTCAACAACATTTGAAAGAGCCAGTCCTCTCGTATCATGAAAATGCATTGCTATTTTATCGTGAGGGAACTCTTTTAATATTTCATTCAAATAACTTCTAACTTGTTTCGGTCTAGCAATACCTGTGGTATCACCCAAAGAGACTTCATAGCATCCCAATTCAAAAAGATTCTTTATTCCCTCAATCACTTTTTCAAGTGAGATATCTCCTTCGTATGGGCATCCAAAAACAGTGGAAAGGTAACCTCTGATCTTTAAGTTTTCAGAAACAGAAACTATTTCATTTATCCTTTGATAAGATTCTTGAATAGTACAATTTGTATTCTTAATACAAAACTTTTCTGAAGTAGTAGTAAATACAGAAATCTCATCTAAATTAAACTTTGAAGCGATTTCATATCCCTTCAAATTGGGAACTAGTACTGATTTATGAAAGTCCAAATCTTGAATATTTTCAACAACATCTTTCGCATCAGACATTTGAGGTATCGATTTAGGATTAACAAAACTTGCAATTTCTATATTTTTTAAACCAGCAGAATATAAATTCTTAATAAATTCAATTTTTTTATTTGTAGGAATAAAAGTGGATTCATTTTGAAGCCCATCTCTAGGGCCAACCTCAATGAGCTTAATCATTATTTTTCTCAATTATTTCAACAAGTAATTGATCAGCTTCAACTTGATCAGAAATATTAAAATCAAGTTTAGAAACTATACCACTGACACCAGCTTTAAGAGCATGTTCCATTTTCATTGCTTCAAGAATTAAAAGAGTCTCGCCTTGTTGAACTTGATCACCATTTTTTTTAAGAATTTTAAATATTTTTCCAGGCATAGGAGATAAAATGATATTTTCTCCTTGCTGGGCAGAACCTCTATTAGATTTTAATCCAAGTCCGAGCGAGTAAGTTTCACCGTTTATACTAAAGCTATATTCATTTTTATCTTTATTATAAGAGTAATAAACTTTTTCGTTTTTTCCATTTGAATTAAGAATAATAAACTTATCTGTTTTTTTTAAAAGCTTTATAGACTTATCATTAAAAGAAACCGTGTTCTTATTGGAATTAAAATTAGATGCAGTAAACTCTTCATTATTTATTAAAACATTCATCCCAACCACTCCGATGAACCTTCACTCCAAGGATCAACTATTTCTAAAGTATTAGATTTTTTCTTTTTAGAGCTTTGAACAAAACTAAAAGCTGCAAAAGCAATATCAACATTCTTTCTTTCAATGTTTAAGTTTTCCATCCAAGAATCAAGAGAATGTGTATGGTAATCACCTGAAACAAACTTCGGATGCTCCAATACCTTAATCATAAAATCTCTATTATTTTTTACTCCTAAAAAAGGTAAATCTTTCAAGGCCTCTTTCATTTTAAGTAAATTTGATTCTCTTGATGAGTCATGAGTTAAAATCTTCGCAATCATAGGATCATAATTTATTCCTACAATATTTCCATTAATATAACCTGTATCTATTCTGACTGTAGGATCAATTGTCTCTCCCATATTTTCAACCAAACCAGATTGAGGCATAAAATTATTCTCAGGATCCTCAGCGTAAACTCTACATTCAAAAGAATGTCCATTCGCCCTAATTTCATCTTGCTTATAAGTTAGTCCATCCCCCCTAGCAATTCTAATCTGCTCTTCAACTAAATCAACACCGGTAATCATTTCTGATATTCCATGTTCAACTTGAAGCCTAGTATTCATTTCTAAGAAATAATAATTTTTATCACTATCAAGAATCATCTCAACAGTTCCAGCTCCTTTATAATTTAATCCCTTAACAAGATTTACTGCAGTATTACAGATATCTTTTCTAAGTTTATCATCTAAGGCTTTAGAGGGAGTTTCTTCAATTACCTTCTGATAACGCCTTTGAATGGAACATTCTCTCTCAAATAAATGAACCCCATTACCTTGACCATCTCCTAAAACTTGAACTTCAATATGTCTTGGATTGAGAACATACTTTTCAAGAATTACTCTATCATTACCAAAAAATTTCAATGCTTCAGATTTTGCAAACGATAACTGTTCAAGAAAATCAGATTCTTCTCTAACAATCTTCATTCCTTTTCCACCTCCACCTGAAGAGGCCTTAATTAAAACAGGAAAACCAATTTTCTTTGCTTCTTGCACTAATTTTTCGTTAGACTGATCATCCCCTTCATATCCAGGAACAACAGGAAGCCCCAAAGATTTCACAAAATTCTTTGATTCAAGCTTATCTCCCATTAAAAGAATATTTTTCGCACTAGGGCCAATGAAGGTAATATTATTTTTTTCTAATAATTCAGCAAATTCAGAGTTTTCTGATAAAAATCCATATCCAGGATGAATCGCATCTACATCTAACTCTTTACAGATTTCAACAATTTTAGATTTATTTATATAAGTCTCTGTAACAGTTCCAGAACCTAAGCAAACTGAATAAGTAGATTCAGAAGCAAAAGGTAAGTTCTTATCTTCTTCAGAATAAATACTCACTGTTTCTATTCCTAACTTATGACAAGTCCTTATCACTCTTGTCGCAATCTCAGCTCTATTAGCTATTAATACCCTTCTCACTTTTCACCTACCCATGAAGGAGATCTTTTCTCAAGAAGCGCATTCATCCCCTCTTGTCCCTCATCACTAATTCTTAATTTAGAAATAACTGAGACACTCCAATCATCATAATTTTCTTGATTTAAATATCCATCAATTTGAAAACAAAAATCTTTAGCTTTCCTCATCGAATTAGGAGCGGCTTTTAACAAACTAATCAATAATTTATCTAAAGAAGCATTTAGATCATGAGTAACTTCATGAACGAGATTCATTTCTTTTGCTTTATGAGCATCAAATCTAAGTCCAGAACTCATATAGGCTCTAGCATTAGAATATCCCATCTTTGGATAAGTATATTTAGAAATAACAGCAGGTAGTAACCCAAGCCTTACTTCTGAAAAACTAAATAAAGGTGTATCTAAGCTCATCACATAATCACAAGCAGCAACAATCCCTAAACCTCCACCAAAGACATGACCTTGAACAACCCCTACAACAAATTGAGGAAGATCATTGATCGAGTCAAAAAGTTTTACTAACTTAAAACTATCCTCTTTATTTTCTTCAAGAGAATAATCAATCATTTTTTTCATCCAGTTTAAATCTGCACCAGCACAAAAAGATTTACCATTTGAATTAATGACAACAATTTGTATTTCACTTTCTTTAGATGTCTTCGTAAATACATCCACCATTTCTTGAATAAATTCATCATTAAATGCATTGTGTACTTCTGGTCTATTAAGAGTTACCACTCTTATTTTGTTTGAATCTTTAATTTCTAAAAATTTATATTTCATTACATCCTAAAAATTCCAAATTTAGTTTCTTTTATTTCCGCATTCAAACTTGCACTCATCGCTAATGCTAATATTCTTCTCGTTTCCTCTGGAAGAATAATTCCATCATCCCAAAGTCTAGCAGTTGAATAATAGGCTTTACCTTCATCTTCGTATTTATCCAAAATAGGTTTTTTAAAATCATTCACTTCGGATTCGCTCATTTCAGCTTTACCCATTTTTTTGAGAGCATCTTGTTTTACAGTTGCTAATACTCCTGCAGCTTGCTCACCACCCATGACTGAAATTTTAGCATTCGGCCACATCCATAAAAATCTAGGATTAAAAGCTCTCCCACACATTCCATAGTTTCCTGCCCCATAAGAGCCACCCACTATTACTGTAAATTTTGGTACTTTTGCACAACTAACAGCCGTAACCAATTTAGCACCATGCTTAGCAATTCCTTCAGATTCATATTTCTTACCGACCATGAATCCAGTAATATTCTGAAGGAAAAGAATTGGTATATTTCTTTGACAACAAAGCTCAACAAAGTGAGCACCTTTTAGAGCACTTTCACTAAAAAGAATTCCATTATTTGCGATGATCCCTATTGGCATTCCTTCAATCTTAGAAAACCCACAGACCAATGTTGCTCCATAATTCTTCTTAAACTCTTGAAACTCTGAATCATCAACTAATCTTGCAATAATTTCTCTAATATCAAATGGTTTTCTTGTATCGTGTGGAATAATTCCTGAAATTTCAGAAGCTGAATACCTTGGATCACTTGCTTCTACCTTATTAATCTTTTTAAAATTTTCATCTTTATATGAATTAAAGTTTAAATGCTTAACTATATCTTTCGTGATTTCAAAAGCATGATCTTCATCTTCTGCCATATGATCAGTCACACCAGACTGCTTTGAATGAACTTCCGCTCCCCCGAGATCTTGAGAGCTTACTTCTTCTCCAGTAGCAGCTTTAACAAGTGGAGGTCCTCCCAAAAATATGGTCCCATTTCCTTTAACAATTACAGATTCATCACACATTGCAGGAACGTAAGCCCCTCCTGCCGTACAAGATCCAAGAACTACAGCGATTTGAGGAATTCCCTTAGCACTCATCTGCGCCTGATTATAAAATATTTTTCCAAAATGATCCTTATCAGGAAAAACTTCAGCTTGTAATGGAAGAAAAGCTCCACCTGAATCAACAAGGTAGATGCATGGAAGATTATTTTGAAGTGCAATCTCTTGAGCTCTTAAATGCTTTTTAACTGTTAATGGAAAATATGTTCCACCTTTAACAGTTGCATCATTAGCTACAATAACACATTCAACCCCGGAGACTCTTCCAATACCAGTAACAACTCCAGCACTAGGAACTTCTTTTTCATAAACTTGATAACCAGCGAGTGAGCTAAACTCTAAAAAGTCAGAGCCAAAATCAATAAGTTTTTTTACTCTGTCTCTAACAAGATATTTATTTCTAGCTTTATGCTTCTCTACCGCACTACCTCTAAAATCATTAAAAATTTTATTTTTAATTTCTAGAAATTCATTTACTTGATTTGAATAGCTTTTATGATTAGCTTTAAAATCAACATCATTAGATTGAATTTTGCTTTGAATAATAGTCATATTGTGCACCGCATTTTAATGGATAAATCTACTCTATTTTAATAAATTCTATACACTTAATAAATTGATTAGTTTTAATCTAAAGGATATTTCAATGCAATATTATCTATTTGCAATAGCTGCAACAGTTATTTGGGCCCTAAATTTCATCATTTCAAGATCTCTAGGTGATTCTTTTCCACCAATGGCATTATCCTTTTTTAGAAATTTTATTGCATTTGTTGCTTTAACACCTTTCGCTCTAAAAACTGTAATAAAAGAACTCCCTGCAATTAAAAAAAACTTTATTCATCTATTCTTTCTGTCTATTTGTGGTGTAAGTATCTTCATTGCTCTTCTTTATTCTGCTACTAAAATCACAAATGTCATAAATTTATCAATTATCAGCGTCTCTTCTCCAATCTTTATTGTTCTTATTCAGAAGTTTTTTCAAAAAAAGAATGTTCATCACCTACAACTTCTTGGAGTTTGTGTCTCTTTTATTGGTGTCATTTATATTGTCTCTCAAGGAGACTTCTCAATACTTCAAAATTTATCTTTTTCCTTTGGAGACATACTAATGTTGATTGCTGCCATACTCTGGGCAATTTATTGTATACTCGCGGAAAAAAAAGTTACGGGTGTTAGTGAGTTATCTTTACTCTACTCACTCTTCTTTTTTGCTACTTTAGTTAATGGCCCATTATTTTTATTTGAATTCACTTCAGGTGTTACCTTTAATTTCAATCTTACTAATTTAGGCGCTATGCTTTATGTTGGACTTTTTACTTCTCTTATTGCTTATCTTTTTTGGAATAAAGCAAACCTTAACCTAGGTTCATTTAAAGTAGGCTTAATTTATTATTTACTTCCTATAGAATCAGCTATTTTTTCATATTTTATTTTAGGTGAGGAGATATTTCTTTATCATATGATTGGATTTAGCTTAATCTTATTTGGAATTTTTATTTCAGGGAAATATGCAAAGTAACTTATCTGGCAATACAGTTGATATAATCTTCTGTAATTTTAGCTGCATTTTTCCAAAAATTATCCACTTCATTAATTATACTTTTTGATAATTTTTGTAATTCATTTAAATTTGAATTTGTACATTTGTTCTTAATTTCTATCCGATAAACTTGTAAACTTTCTAAATATCTAATGATGTTATAATCCCATAATTTGTCTTGAATACTAATTATAGATTTTGAGAGAACCCATTGAATCCTTGAATCAACTTTACCTAAATGAAAGCAAATCTCTTGAGAACTAGATTGATTCTCTTCTAGTTTTACCTTATCTGAAAATAAATGTGATGAAGCTCCAGAAAACTCCCCCAAAGCATCACAATTACTAAAAGAGTTTATACTTATAAAAATTAATAAACTTAGAATTATCTTCATCTTTTTCCTTTAATTAAGATTGAGAAATCTAAAAACTTTTATCAAAAAATCAGACAAAAAAAAAGCCCTCAAGTTTCCTTGAGGGCTCTCTAATATTAATAAATTTATCTTAATTTTAATCTTTAGAATAATTTCAAAACAGC
>JAHDHG010000053.1 GCA_020631435.1 Bacteriovoracaceae bacterium
TAACCCTTCAACACTTGTATCAATATTCCATCTTCCAGTTATCCTCATCGAATCATTTTTAATACTTACTAAGTTGGTAGTATCCTTCCCCTCAGGAACTGAAAATTGATATAAAAGAAGTTCTTCAGCAATATTTTGCTTCGTAGCTGCTATGTCATAAAAATTTTGATCATCACCATTTAGAGACCTATGAGTTTTCTTAAGTATATTAATAATACTTGTAGAGTTTTCAACATTTTTAATGGTAGTTAACCAATTTTGAAACTCATCTACTTTTTTTAAGAACTTAGGATCTTTAACTCCATCTTCCTCAGCAGTTCTAATCATAATCTCAAAGGAATTTACTGCTCCTAACTTAGATTCTAGAAAGTTATTAGTTTTAACCATATAGTGATCATCTTTAAACTGGGCCATAGGCTCCATATTGACTTCTAATTTCGATCCAAGGTAAAGCCCTGATCCCATTAAAAATAAACAACCTAGTAAAATAGATTTTGGATAAGTCATGACTAGCTTTGCAGACTTAGATAAATCAAATGATTTCTCACTTTTCCTAGAAACTTTTTTTAATTTTTTTACTCTAAAAACTATTAATGGAGCAAAAAAGAAATAAGAAAGAACCCAAGCGCATAAGACACCTATAGCTATTCCTATTCCCATCCAAGAAATTGGAACAATTTCTGCTGTACCAAAACTTAAAAAACCAAGAGAAGTTGTAATGGAAGTAAGTAAGGTTGGATAAAAGTTTTTCTGCAATGAATACTTTAATGCCTTTTTAGAATTATCAAATTTTTCAATCCCTATAAAGAAACTAGTTAAAATGTGAACAGCATCGGCCATCGCTACTGTCAAAAGAACTGTTGGTGCAGCAGCAGATAAAGTATTAATCTTAAATCCAAGAAGAAATGAATATCCTACCATCATCACATCAGTGATTAAAAGAAGGCCAAAAGTAATTAAAACACAGTAAAGACTTCTATATAATAAAAAGATAATAGCAATAAAGATAAACATGACTAGAGGAACAATATATCCAATATCTTGATTGGTCCCATCTTGATAATATCTCATCAAAGTAACCGCGCCACCTCTATGAACTGTAATATCATCCGTTTTAAATTTATTTGTCACCTTTTCAATAATTCTATCAATTTCCACATAAGGTGGAGGATTATCAAAACCTGGCCTCATGGTTGCAGTTAAAACTGTCAGAGTTGCATCTTCAGAAACAAACCAATTTTTTATATCTGGATCAGTAGTAGCAATTTTTTGAAGCGAACTTAATTTTTCATTCGTAAGCTCATCAGGTTCGTCCATATTAATAAATGGCTCAATCTTAATATCATCTTGAAAACTTTGAACGTAAGGATAATCTAAAAGACTATCTACTCTAATAACATCTTGAACTTGCCATAATTCTTCAGAAAGATCTCTAATTGTATTTAATGTGTCTTTATTGAAGATTCCTTTCTTAGAATGAAGAGCAATTAAAATATTATCATCATTACCAAATTTCGATTCGAATTCTTTATACTCATTTAAAGCTGGGTTTGAATCCTCATACCAAACCTTATAAGTGTAATCAGAAGCTACATATAAATAACCAGGAAGAGATGTTGCAATAAATAATAGGGAGAAAATAAAAGATTTAACTGGGTTATCTAAAATCCAAGCAACTAACTTATTTTTCATTAAAATCAATCCTCTTTGAAGTTTATATATTTATAATAAATTCGAGTTGAAATGTGATTGATCTATGTTAATCGTCCATTTTTTACAGTTAGTGTGAAAAAAATATAGACCTTGAATTATCAAAAATTTGAAAATTAATAGATATTCTTAAATTTAATAACTTTGATTAAAGCTGGGCAATTTATCTTATCGATACTGATTGAAGCAGGTATGTACCTATTATCAGTATCTTTTTTAGTCACTGAAGAAAATGAACTAAATTTCCTCATCGCGTTAGATTTTTTGCCACTTTTAATAAGTTGAAAAAAATTATCATTTTCTTCTATCTCTTTGAAAATCACTGAACTTTTAGTGACTGATAAATACTTATGGCTTAATTTACTTGGATCATAAGGAAAATAGTACCTCAAATCATTTTCAACCAAATGAATATAACCAAAGTTAAGGTAATGGTCATCTTCCATGAATATAACTTTAGATTTGGATAAATCGACAATTAGCAATTCTCCTAGAGCCTCATCGCACTGTCCACCTTCATACAAGTCATAAATAAATAAGAAATTTCTATGAATATATCCAAAAAGTTGGTTAGACCAAACTCTATTTAATTTTATTTTCTTTGTCTTATAAATGATCCCTGAATTATCTATAGTAATTAATTGATTATTAGAAATAAGTTCTCTGGAGCTACTTCCTTTAAAACACTCAAAATGAGTACCTTGGAGGTCATTCACTCCTGTGGGGTTTGAAACATCACAATACTTATAGAGATAATGACAAGAAAATTTTTCATGAGAAAACAAGTTTACGGAAAAAAATAATAAAATATAAAAAAGAAAATTCATATATATAATATGAAGAAATAAGAACCTAAATTAAAATCTAGGTCCTTAGAAATCAAACTATCTCAATCGATTACTCATCTGAGTCGCCATACTATTAATAATTCTCTCCATCTCTTCTCTAGTAGAAGGATCATGAGATAAATCTGGCATATAAGAAGCAAGCTGATCTTTACTCTGATCAACTTTTTTAGACTTAATCTTCTCTATTGATTTTTTCGCTTTAGAAATGGCTTCAGAAATCTTCATTTTGTTTGTAAGCTCAGCGGCCTCATTAGCTCTCTTCTCATTAATAGAACCATTAGACCCAACTTTTCCTTCTAAGAAGTCTCTTTGATCAACCGTCTCAAGAAGAATCTTTTTTACTTCAGCAGGTGTTAATCTTGGATTAATAGCTCTCATATTTGCAGCAACACCTGCAACAAAAGGAGATGCTTGAGAAGTTCCACTTACCTCAATAAATTCATCATGTGCTTCAGAAGGAATAGCTGCTTTAATCACCACTCCAGGTGCAGCTAAATCAACAGTTTTACTTCCATAATTTGAAAAGCTTGCAAGAGAATCGTACTCAAAACTTGCTGCAACGGAAATTACATTGGGTAAATTAATATTAGTAGGACTAGTTGGAAATACATCGTTATCACTGGATGAATTCCCTGCTGCAAAAACAAATAGTGTATCCTTCGCTTCAGCAATTGGAGTACTTAAAAGCTTTAATTGAGCATTAAAATAAACAGTCGCATACTTATCAGACTCTTCCTTAGTAGGTTTTCTAAAAAAGATGACTCTAAAAGCATTATCAGAAAACATTTTAATGGCTTCAAATGGTGTCCCGAAAGATCCATTCACGACAGAAACCCCTTGATCTCCAATATAAGTGAAAACATCGTCAAGTACAGTGGTTTGAGCCTTGGCCAATTGACCTAATAAAGTTTTTAGCAACTTCTCTCTAAATTCATTTTTTTTCTTATCATCATTAGAAGTAGCATAGGTTCTCTTGGCTTTGTAACTAGACTTAAAAACATCCATCATCCAAGAAGTGGCTTCACCCATTTCGGTAGGAATAAGCTTTAACCCCATAATTTTAGATTTTGGAGATCTTCTAGCTGCAATATGAGCAACGTGAGTTCCATGAAGGAAGTTCCCAAACTTTGATAACTCAGCTGAAAACTTCTTGTCATTTCTTTTTTCACATATCCATTCAAAATCAGCTTTGGTAACGGTGCTACTTTTATAAATTTTATCAAAACTAATATCTTTACATGCCTTAGGCTGTTCTGGTCGATCTTTAATACAATAACAAGACATTGCTGATATTCCCAGACTTTAATGCCTTGAGTATCTATTACTCTCTTAGGTGCATCTGAAAAAGTTCCCAAATATTTATAGTTAATGATCTCATTATTTTGTGAAGCAAAATTCCATCCCATGAAATCATCTCTATATCCATTACCATCATCATCTCTTCGGTTGCCCTCAATTTCATCGGGATTATTCCACATCTGATCAACGAGCTCAGAGTGTTTGTAATCTACTCCTGAATCCAAAATTGCAATTGTGTTTGAAAAAGATAAAAGCGAAAAGCTTAAAATTAATAAAAAAGTATTCATCCTGAATTCCTTGAAAAAAGTCATAAAAAAATTTTGATCTTCTAATAAGATTTGGTCAAACGACTATTGAATTTGTAAGGAATTGTTTACTTTCTTTGTTTTTTTGTAATCAATGATATGTTTTCTTTATTCTGAGTTTGTAAGATCTCAAACACCTTAATAAGGTGTTTATAAGCACTTTCCTCGTCAGCTCTGATATTTATGCTTACCTTTGCTTCGTAGTTTTTAAGTTTTTCTTCTAGTTCGTTGATAGATAATTTTTCTTTATTTAGAGCAAAAGAGGAATTATTGATTTCTATATTAATTTCATCAACTTTCTCCTTTGCACCTTCTCCAGACTCAGTTACTGGAAGGTTTAAAAGCAATGCGAATTCATCTTTTTTAAACACACTAGAAACAAGAAAAAAGATAAGTAATAAAAATACTACATCTATTAACGGTGTTAATTCAGGAGTAATGAATTCTCTTTTTTTTCTCGCCATTAAAATACTTTTGAAATTACTAAGTTTTCAAGTCTAACTTCTAATTTATCTAAAGCTCTCACTAAATAATTATGACCAATGAAATGAGGGATAGCAACAATTAGTCCTCCAACAGTGGTAATAAGTGCCATTGAAATTCCACCTGCAAATAATGATGGGTCACTTAGGCCATTTTTTGAAATCACATCAAAGGCACCTAGGATACCAGTAACTGTCCCTAATAGACCTAATAAAGGTGCGATTGAAGCAATAATTTTTACAGTATTAAGACCTGTCTCTAATTGATTAATCTCAAAAACAACCTCTTCTTTAGCAAGTGTATGTTGAAGCTCTTCACCTAGAGACTTCGATTCAATTTTATTTTTAAATCTATTAGAGATTTCATCAGCAATTTTTAAAACGTTTTTCTTAGATGAATATAATGAGAAAATTTTCCAAAGAATAATTGTCATCCCAATAATATTTAGCAAAACCAAAATATACATGATGGTCCCACCTTGATGAACATAATCAATAAGTCTCATAATCACTCCTAAAAATAATTATACGTAAAAAACTACGCTTCTTTTTTACGAAGAAAAAAATGCTTAAATAAATAATAAATGATTACTAATCCAATAATAGAAAAGAAAACCATTTTATAAGGCTTAATCTTAGCTAATATCTCTTTTCCATATAGAGCGACGAAAATCACTTGAGTTGGAACAGAAATAAGTGCTGCAGCTCCATCAACAAGAATAAACTTCCACCACTTTACTCCCATCATCCCACAACTCATATGACCAGGAAATCTAATCCCTGGAGTAAATCTGAAGATACCACAAACATATGCTCCCCACTTTCCATACCAAGAATTAATCTTTGCCATATTCTTTTCAGATAAAATTTTCTTAAAAAATCTGGTTTCTAAAAGTTTTACTCCAAAATATTTTCCGGTTAGATAAATAATAAAATCACTCACCACAACAGCTAGAAAGCAAACTATGGCCAAAGTAATATAATTAACTCCTACAGAATCAGGTGTTGGTGGCGGATATTCATTTGGATGCAATGCCATGAATGCAATAAAACCTGCACTCACGAGTATTACTTCTTCAGGCAATGGAAAACCTAAGGAGCTTAAGCACATAAAGACAACTACTCCTATATAAACATGCATAGGAGAATAAGCATATCCTAAAAAAAACTGCTCAATGGCTACAGGGTCTAAAAATTCAAACATTAAATTCTTTCTTGTATATATATTTTCTGTAATGAAAGTATCCTATCATCATAGGTATTAAGACAAGCTCAAACAAAGGGTTGCTACACTCATATTCTAACTCATCAATAAGCTTCGTTTGATTAGCTGAAACTTTTCTAAAAATATGCTTGTGATTCCAAGCAGTAAAAGGCCATGGTAACTTTTTTCCAATATCAATAAAAAAACATTCATCTTCAGACTTGAAATCATCGATAATCATTCCATACCAAAATTGCCGAATTGATAAAAATCCCATCGAAAATTTAACCTCATCACCTTTTTTTGAGCCATCAAATTGCAATATATCCATTTGTGATAAAGGAGGAGCTAGTTTTTGAAACAATGGTAAAGTGAAGGCATCAAAAACCTTATGAATTGGCGAGTTAACTGTACATTCAAAATTAAGGTTTTTCATTTTTTACTTTTTCTAAGGATTCTAATTTACCCTTGAGTAAACTATTACTTTTCTCTAATTCACTTAATTTTTTCTTTAGAGTTGCAACTTCTTTCTTCAAGAAATTAATTGCATATTCATTATTCGTTAATCTGTTTTTATCAGTTTCTCCGCCTTGTAAATATACTGTATGTTTTTCTTTATCATGAGGTATAGTTTTTTCATAAAGAGGATCTACATAATCTAGATTAGTACTTTGAGAAAATCCTATACAAGAATAAATGAAAAATAAAAATCTAAAATAAAACATCAACTTTACCTAAAAGCTTTTTGGCTTCAGCTTTTTCCATAATATTTTCAGAAGTAATATTATTATCAGAAGACTTCTTTGAATTTACAACTTCGTTTAAGAGTTTTTCAAACAATGCCTTATTTCTAGTTTTAAGGGCATAAATCTTTGCATACAAAACTTTTGTTCCTAGATACTCTGGTGAAGAGTTGATTGCCTTCAAGAAGAAATCTCTTGATTTACTTATACTCCCTCCTGCATACGAAGGAATTACTGCAAAATAAGCACCTCTATATCTACCTAGTCCATTATAAAAATACCTAGGCTCAGAATTTTCAATTCTTCTCATCATTGTTTTGATTAATTTTAAATATTTTAAAGTAGTGGATACCCCTGAATTCTTGGCCCACATTCCAATATTAGCAAGGTACCAATACAGACTTCCAATTTGATTGTTTTTTACATATTTTAAGGCAGGTGCATATTCTCCATATTTCCCAACTGATTCTTTAAACTTCTGATTAAGCATTAATCCTTTCTCGGCGTAACTCGCACCTATCTGCCAATACTTCTTACTTTTTTCTAGATTTTTCTCATGATAATAACCAAGAATATAATAACCTCTCGATAACATCTCATAGATTTTATCTCTTTCTATAGAAGTCGAATTGAACTCTGTGGAAGATCTAGCAGCTATACCAAAATTCTTTAAAAAGCTAAGCAGGTTTGATCTCTTATGTCTTAATTTCCAATCACTAAGACCTGAGTTTATGCTGCTTTCATATTTTTGATAACTAATGTTCTCGGACGACGGAAGATCTAGTTCGTTAAGCACATCGATGGACGAACAAGAACTTAAAAAAAATAGTAATATAAGAAGAGTTTTCATTTTTCTCCTGATTTTAAATACTTATGCTTGAAATATGCCCAGACTACCCACTAATGTAAACCCTGATTTACTCTAAATATCTAAAATTAAAGAGGATTTTTTGACTTTTCTTGATGCATTATTTATTTGGTTGTGTTAATCTCGTTTTTATTGCGATTTAGTGAATTAAATTTGAGGAAATATGATGGTCTATCAAGGGGATAAAATGGGTAAAAAGCCTGAAAACATTAAAATCGAAATCGGTGAAGGTTTTCCAGTTGAGAAAGCTTTGAGAAAGTTTAAAAGACTTTGTGATAGCTACGGTATCGTAAAAGAATACAGAAAAAGAGAAGCTTACCAAAAGCCATCTGTAAAAATGAAAGAAAAGCTAGAAGCTGCTGAAAAAAGAAGAAAAAAGAATAGCTTTAAAAATAATAGATACTCTAAGAAAATATAAACTCTGAGAATTTCTTCTCAGAGTTCTTTATAAATATTAATAAATTTCTAACTTAACTTGGTTATTGCTTAAGTCTAATAAGTAATTTTCTGATGCTTTCCCTTCATCTTTTGAAAATTCACTCCCTGCTACATCATCTAATTCATAATCATCGTCATCAGTTAAAATAGGAGAAGGGATACCATCAATGCCTAAACCAACTAGTTTAGTAATATCAATAAATGCACCTAAGCCACTTTCACCTGCTCTTTCTCCATAAAATAAACCACCAGCAACTTTATGTCCTTTTACTTTAAATGAAGGCATCACACTAAAACTTCCATACTCATCACCAAGCTCTCCTCCAAACTCTTTAAATGGAAGAGCAAAACCAGCAACTGCTGAACCTTGAGCAAGTGCGATGTAGAACTTAATACTTGTTCCTTTCACAGGTAGAACAATACTCGGAGTGTCTCCAATCATTGGAAGTTTTTTTCCATTTGGTAACCTAACATCTAACTCAACGATATTAGGAGTTAAAGTACTTAAATTAATTTGAAAACTAATTCTATTATCATCTTGAAGAACAACTGTTCCGATTTCTCCTAATTGAGGATGAATAATCTTTTCTTTAAATTCAGGAAGTTGAATACCACCAAGATCTAATAATGCAGAAGCTAGCAAATGCATATCGCTATCAATTGCGAGTGAGTCAATTACTAAATCTTTGACTCTTTTTTGTTGTTGACCACATCCTGAGATTAATAAAGCTCCCAGTAGAAAGAAAAGAATTTTTCTCATCATTTTTCTCCTAAATTAGATTTAATTAGAACAAGCACTCTGGTCAATTATCATTTAATCTGAAAAGATTTCACAGCTTAGGCACAATGTGCCAATACACAGGCCTTTTACTCCTGTAAATCTACTCAATGTCGCCTATCATTTATTTTGATTTTATTTCTCCTTATTCCTACTTGTGTTGGGAGATCCTAAAACGTGAAAAAAAACTCAATCAATTCGTCTTTAAACCAATCATTCTAGGGAGAATATTTAAGCATTGGGGACAAAAGCCTATTACTGAAATCGAGGTAAAAAAGAACTATCTTTATAATAAGGCCGCAAGAGTTGCAAGGAAACTTGATATTCCAATTTCTATTCCATTTCAACATCCCTTTAATACATTGTATTTATTAAGGATCTCTACTCTTGAGATATGTCAGAAGCTAGATATTTCTCAGGAATATCTCCTAAATCATTTATGGAAATGGACTTGGTCTGAAAAGATTGATGTCGCAAACCCAGATGTTTTATTGGAAAAACTTAAAGAACTAGATCTAGATGCAAACAAATTAATGGACCTATCTTTTGAAAGAGAATTTAAAAATGTTTTAAAAAGCAACAATCAAGAAGCTATTTCAAAAGATGTATTCGGAGTACCTACAATAAGTAGTGAACTTGGAAACTATTGGGGTGTTGATAGTTTAGATGATTATTTTGAGGACAAAGAAAAATGAACATGAGTAATGAGTTAGAAAAACATTTAGTTCAGACGATTTGTGAAACAAATGGAATCAATCTACATGACACCCTTGAACTAGCTATTCAAGGAGCAAATAACTTAGAGATTAAAGATAAATTAATTGATTTTTTAAATATTCTAAATGCTTTCCAAATTGATCAAAGCCAAATAGAATCTCTTCATCAACATGATGTAGGACATGCACTTTTCAATTTCTTTAAAAATTTCCCTCTTCCATATAGAGAAGAGCATATTCACTTAACAGGTTCTTTAAGTGCTGAGTTTGTTTTCCCTAAATTAAAAAAACTACTAGATGGAGAGAATTCAGAAATTTATGTAAGCAAGATCAAAGAAGTATATCCTAATTTTGATAAATTAGACTTGCAATCGGTTGATGATCTCATGAGATTAAAGGAAGATGAACAATTTGATCGATATCTTAAAATACTTATTCTTCCAAAACTTATTTTAACAGATCGAGAAACACATAAAGAAGCTGCCTACCATATGGCAAAAGATCTTTATGAAAAATTTAATGTTGGATTTATTCGACTTAAATTTACTCTATCTCGATTAACAACAAATCAATCAGAAAGCATCCCTGGAATAGAGCACCTTACTCCAGAAGATGTGGTTTTAGGGTTATTTGAAGGTTTTAAAGAATTCCAAAAAGAAGTTTCAGAGTTTAACTTTATTTTATCTCCTTCATTTAGAAAGGAAGCGGATCATTTTGATTCTACTAAATTTAAGAATAAAAAAGATCATATTATCGATCAGGTCAATACAATTTTGGATCTCATAGAGAAGTATCCAGCTCTAAAAAACCATTTAACAGATGTTGATACAGTTGGGAATGAAAGAAACTTATATAAAAAAACTCATTTCAATGATATGAAACAAGGTCTTAGAAGACTTCACTATAAAGGATTCTCAATAAGATCTCACCATGGTGAGACTTGGAAAACCTTAAGATTAGGTGTTCAGGCCGTTGATAACTCCATGAACATTTGGCATATCAACACTCTTGAACATGGAGTGAGCCTTGGAATTAATCCTAATATTTATTTTCATTCCCTATATTTAAGAGTCCTTGAACAAAATCAAAAGTCTATTCCTTTAAAGGAAAATACACTTGATTTTAACGAAGTTACAGAAATGGACTGGACAGCGCATCCAGAGATTTTATCAAAAATTATAGAAGGCGCTCCTCTTGACTCTGATGAAAAAATTAAATTTGTAAAAGTGAAATTTCATACAGCTAGAGAGGTAGAGCATTATCAACATGACGTCCTTAACAGAATGATTCATAAAGAAGTATCTCTGATCGCTCTCCCCTCATCTAATAAGAAATTAACTGGAATTTTATCAGATTATAAAGACCATCCTTTTTCTTGGTGGGAAAAGAAAGGAGTTAAACTAGGAATTGGGACTGATAATTACATTACTCTTAATACAAACTATATTAAGGAGTTATTAATTGTATTATTTACTGATGCCATGACTCTTAAGATTACAAAGTTATTGATGGTTGCCACAGGTGAGAAAAGAAGGCCTTTGATATCTCAGCTACTTTGGCAGATGAGAAATTAAAAAGACCGTCATAAGACGGTCTTTAAATTATCTAATTGCTTTATTTAACTAAAACTATTGATTCTTGCCTACCACTTTATCAATTCCATTAATAGTACTCTCTAGACCACTTTTCACAATACTCATTAAATTTGAAACTCTTTCTTGGCAGTCTTGATCTTTCGTCTCTCCTACTTCTACTTCATGTCCTGGCCCAATCACTTTACCATCTATACTAATTAACTGAGAATCTTCGCTCTCATTCTCTTCAAAATTCTCTGCAAGTTTTTCAATTTGCTTTTTCCCAAATTTATGAATTTTAAACTCCATATTTTTCACTTCACAAAAAGGATTATTCTTATCTAGCGCTCCAGTCTGGGACTTCATTACTAACTTCGCAAATTTTTCATTACTAATTTTAATTTTTGAAGAATTATCTTTATTCTTAGATTTATCGGAAACTTTCTTCTCAAAACTCTTTTTAGCTTCAAGAAATTTTTTAAAAATATATAATTGCTCTTCATTTTCAGGCATTGTAAACCCACCGTTTTCAATATTATTTGAAACATCTAGAATAGCTAAAGACTTAAATTGTTTCTTCTTTTTTAACTGAATTAATTCCGAAACACCTATTGCTCCACCGATAATCGCTGTGAGAGGTAACGCAAACGCACTACCAACAGCAATACCTGCTGCTCCTATATAAGAAGGCTTAGAAATCTTATCTGTTAAATTTCTTCTTTTACTAAACTCATCAATTGAGATATTTGATTTGCCTTGTAATCGATAAATTTCTTCAAGGCAACTATGTGAAGGAGCATCAGTGGCAACAATTTCAGTTTCTTCACCGAAAGCAAGTAAATGAGAAGTCAGCATAAGTAAAAATATTAAAATATAATTCATAGTATCTCCTAAAAAAATGTTACAAAATTTAGAATGCATGACTCATGCCAAGCTAGAGTCTGATAATTTTGAGTATGACCTGTAAATTTGGATAATTTATAATATATTGTAAACTAACTTTACACTTAGACTGTTTTTAATTGTAAAGAATCAAAATAAAAACCACTTTCATAGAAAAAAAATCAATCAAACCCAAACCTAAGTAAGTCCTTCACTATTATAAATTGCCAACTTTTTCAGTAACTATTTTTTTATTAGGGAGCAACTTATCAACTTTGTTGGTCGTAAGAATAAAAGCGTTTATCATTAATTCAAGGAAAGGGTATTTGAGTTAGCAAAAAGGAAGAGCATGAAGACTCACTATCCAATCTATAGTTTTATTAACAATCTTATTATTATTACCTTCTTATTGTCCTCATGTGGGCAAAGAAATTTAACTCCTATAGTTGTTGAGCCTCCTAGAGTAGCCGTGAATCCTGTGACAGGTACAGCAAAGCTGAACTATTGCTTAGTAGAAGATGAAATTGTTTCAGAAGTTAAAACCATTATTATGTTAGATGAGTCTGGTAGTAATTGTGCGAATGATACAGGACCTAAAGGATGTGCTTATCCCGACTCACCTGACTTAAGGGCCACTGATCCAAATCGAACTAAAAGAACCTCGGGATTAATTAGCTTTTTAGAAGAGAATGAGTTTGAAGAAAATGAATACTTCGCATTGATGGGATTTTTCTGTGATAACTCACAAAATGGAGCTTGTTCATCTGATTCAAGAAATGGTATTGAGAATGATGACGTTGCTCCACCAGAATCAGGAGAAGGATCTTCTCCTAATTACACTCCTCAAAATGAATTTCATCCATTCATAAGGAATTTAGCGAGTGAAGGTAATCCTTTTACAGGAGTAGTCCAAGAATTTGCTGATGATAGAGATGATAGAAACGGTACGAACTTTAGAAAATCTTTAGTTCAGTTAAGAGACTCTATTATCCTTGATGCAGAAAATGCTAAAAAAAGATATGAGGAGGAACTAGAGAATGCTCCAGACCCTTCTAAAGTTGAAATAAAAGCAGCATTTTACAAAATTGTTTTCGCATCAGACGGTGCACCAACTGATACAGGTTCAGATAATTATCAAAGTTTTTTGGTAGATTTCGTAAAAGATCAGATCGTTGCTTTGAAAGATGATGCCAGACTTGGAGATTTTATCCATGAAGTAGTTCTTAGTGCAGCTTTTTATCATCATACATTAGATTCACCTGATAGTTTAAAAGCCAGGTCTTTGATTGAGGATTTAGCAAGAGCAGGGAATGGAAAGTTTTTATTTTTTGATACAGATAACTCTGATATTGATTTTAAGTCATTACTGGATATTCCCGTAAGAAAAGTTAATACATCTCAAGAATTTTTAATCGTAAATAATCTAAATACTCTTTGGGGCTGGGATGAAGACAATATTTCTCCTAAGATCTTGAAAGATACTGATGCGGATGGAATAGAAGATTCATTGGAGCTAAGCACTTGTATTGATAAAAAAGATTGTGACGGAAATGGAGTAAGTGATAAGGTCGAATCTTTTTTATTTGGAGGAAGAGTCTGTAAGATTGATCCAATTACGAATCAATGTTCAACAGATTCTTATCAAATAGATCCAAGTACATGTCAAACTGAAAAAGGAATGCTTGATACAGATAACGATGGCCTAACAGATTGTGAAGAGCAACTTCTAAATATCTCTGATACTGGTATAGGTTCTTATGATCATAATAAAGATCAAATGCCTGATGGACTCGCGTTAAGATTTGGTTTAGACCTGACAAAGCCGGAAGGAATTGATTCAAATAGGTCACAAAGAAATATCCATGATGATGATGATACCATGTCAAACTTTGATGAAATTAAACATTTTACTCCACATCAATTTAATAATGATTTAATTGATAATCTCAAACCTTATCGATATACGAGAAATTTAATATTCAATCCTTCAAATCCACATCACAAATGTTATGAACTTATTGTTAACGATATTCCTTTATCCTCTCTTGAAGATAGAATTGAAGTTCATCTATTACAAAAGCAAATTACTGGAACTGGTAAATTAATTTACAAGAGATTTGAAAAGAAAATGAATAATGGTGAAGTCATCTTTACTGAAGAAGATTTCGAATAATTATTCCCGATAATCCAAATATTTAAAAAACTAAGGTAATTAATCGAAAGACCGATTAATTACCAAAGGTTTTTTATGAAAAAAATTATAATTATTCTGCTGTTGTTTATAAGTTCATGTTCAAAAATTCTTGGAGAAAGAAGTCTTACAGCTATAGACCCAGCACCACCACCACCAGAGCCACCAAAAGTTTCAGAGGTAGATATTTCTTTTTGTTCTTTAGAACCTGAAAAAATCTCTGATCAATTAAGAGTTGTATTCGCTATCGATACTACAGGAAGTAATATTGCGCCTACTTGTGCCAGACAACCAGGCTGCCCTACAGATCCAGATAAAAGCAAAAGATATACTCCATTAGAAGAATATATTTCAGAAAGAAGAGATATTCCTAACTTTAATATTGATAATGAAAAGTACGCTATTTATCAATGGTCGTATTCAAATGATTCTTGGAATGGTGGAACTAGTGAAGCAGGAAATAGATTTTTACAAATTGATGAGTTTGAAAACATTCTTCCTGGAGTAAGAAACCTTATGGATAATGATGGAACAAATTATGTTGATACATTAAATAGAATCAGAGATGAAATAGAAGCAGAAGCCAGAGATATCAAAAGAGCTTATGAGGAAGCATCTCAAGATGACCCCAATACTGAAATTAGTTGTTTCGATTCAGTCAGTGTTTTCATCTCTGATGGATTCCCTACTAGAGAAAATGATACTCCTGAAAACATTAGAGAAGCGACAGAAAGAATTGTCGAACTAGATCAACATCCAGAATTAGGACCATTTATCTGTTCTGTAACAGTAAACTCTGCATTTTATAACTCAGTAGAGATCAGAGAAGCCATCGATCGATTAAAAATTATTGCTGATGCTGGAAATGGTGAATTTTTTAATTTTCTTGGAAATGATCCAATTGATTATAACCAAGTTACTACTGTTAACTCAAAAAAGGTACCTATCGAGCATTCAGACTTTTTTGTAGTAAACGAAAATATTATTTGGGATAAGGGAAGAAAAAGATATGTCGCAGATTTAGATAGAGATAGGCTTGCTGATTATCTAGAGATCCCAAAATGTTTTCCAGGTTCCATTGATGAAATGCTAACTCTCGATTACAGAAGTCACGGCGGTGGATGC
>JAHDHG010000054.1 GCA_020631435.1 Bacteriovoracaceae bacterium
TTATTGGCGATATCTACAGATTCTATATTAAGTTTTTATGAAAGAAATTTAACTGATAAAGTGTGCTTCCATTTTTCAGGTTCTTTTTACCATGAAGATATTTTTGGTCTTCACCCATTAATGAGTTTTCCTAAAGATTCAATTCATTCTATAGATAACTTAAAGAGGATGTCTTTTGCCATAGATTTTAATGAACAAGTTTTCTGTGAATACTTAAGTTTCTTTCCAAATCCAAGATTACAGTTATCTAAAGAAGATAAAATTTTTTATCACTTCCTTCTAGTCTTTTCAGGGAACTTTACTAAGTACATTTGGGAATTTACTAAAAATGAGTTTTCTAAGAGGTTCAGAGAAAATAGTCATCTTGATCAATATCTAATTCAAACAATGAAAGAGTGTTTAGATGAAAAACCAAATTTTACAGGGCCTCTTGAGAGAAAAGAAAATAGTTTAATTAACGATTACAATTTATTAACTAAAGATCGAAAAGAGCTTAATAATTTATTTAATGCATTTAGAGAGTTTAGAGAAAAGGAATTTAATGAAATATGCCAGTGATTTTAAAAAAGATAATCAAAAGATAACAATGGTTACCTGTTATGATTATTCTTTTGCCAAGATTTTAAATGATTCTGATATTGATGCCATATTAGTAGGAGATAGCTTGGGAATGGTAATTTATGGTCATTCTGATACTTTAAAAGTTTCTCTTGAAATGATGGTGAGTCATACTGAAGCCGTGAGAAGAGGTGCGCCTAATAAGTTTATAGTTGCAGATATGCCATTTCTATCAACTCGAAAAGGTTTAGAAATTGCGATGGATTCAGCTCATAGCTTAATGAAGGCCGGAGCAAATGCAATTAAGGTTGAAGGAGTAAGAGGACAAGAAAAAATAATATTGGCCTTTATAGAAGCCGGAATACCTGTCATGGGACATCTTGGATTAACTCCTCAGTATTATCAAAATTTAGGAGGCTTTAAAGTTCAAGGGAAAGGACTGGACGCTGAAGAAGAATTAATCGCTCAATCGAGAGTTCTCACAAACCTAGGAGTCTTTTCAATCGTTTTAGAATGTGTGCCTAGTTTTCTAGCTTCTAAAATTCAAACAGAAGTGGATGTTCCTATCATTGGGATTGGAGCAGGTGTTAATGTCTGTGGTCAAGTCTTAGTTCTCAATGATTTATTAGGCATTACTGAAGATAAATTTAAATTCGTCAGACATTTTTCATGCTTAAAGAAAGATATTTTAACTTCTGTGAATAGCTATTGTGACAGTGTTAGAGATCACTCCTTCCCTTCAAAAGAAGAGAGCTTTCAATGAAAATAATTAAAACCATTAAAGAGTTAAAAGAAACGAGAAGAGGGATTTTAAAATCAATTGGTTTTGTTCCTACATTAGGTGGACTTCACGACGGACATTTAAGTTTAATTGAAGAAAGTTTAAAAAAGACGGATACCACTTTTGTTTCAGTATTTCTTAATCCTACTCAATTTAATAATAAAAAAGATCTAGAAACTTATCCTGCCCAGATTGAGGATGATATTTCTTTATTAAAAAAAATGAATGTTGATTTTGTTTTTACTCCAAATTATGAAGCGATGTATCCCAATGGTTATGATTTCCA
This sequence comes from Bacteriovoracaceae bacterium, assembly GCA_020631435.1. GTDB lineage: Bacteria > Bdellovibrionota > Bacteriovoracia > Bacteriovoracales > Bacteriovoracaceae > JAHDHG01. Next base: position 1,626 of record JAHDHG010000054.1, read on the forward strand.
GATAAAGGAAAATAATTTTTCAAACTTAATGGAAGGGGAGAAGAGACCCGGTCATTTTGATGGTGTACTAACAGTTGTGATGAAGTTACTTCAGCTGATAAAACCAAACCAATGTTTTTTTGGTGAAAAGGACTATCAACAATTTCTTCTAATTAAGAAAATGTGCGAAGAATTCTTTATAGACTCAGAAATAATTCCTATGAAAACTATTCGCGAGGAGAGTGGTCTTGCACTTAGCTCAAGGAATAGAAAGTTAACACAGGATTCATTTGAAAAGGCATCTTTGTTTTACAGAGAACTTTCTTCTGGCGAAGCAAATGAAAAAATTAAAGAAAAGCTAATAACTCATGGTTTTGAAGTTGATTATATTTATGACTATGAAAATCGAAAGTTCGGTGCTGTCTATTTAGATGAAGTAAGGTTGATTGATAATGTTGAAGTATAAAAAAATTCTTTTATTTGTTTCAGGCTCAATTTCTGCTTATAAATCATTAGATTTAATTAGTAATTTAAAGAAATATCATATTGAAGTAGACGTAATGATTACCAAATCAACGTTAAACTTTATTGGAAAAGCTAGTTTTGAAGGAATGAGTGGCAATAGGGTCTTAGAAGACTTATTTGAAGATGGAAAAATGATGGATCATATTCATTTAACAAGAGAGTACGATTTGTTTTTGGTTTATCCTGCTTCTGCGAATCTCATTGCGAAAATTGCTCAAGGTATCTCAGATGATTTAACAAGTGCTACAATCTTAGCACTCAACTATAAAAAGCCATTGTGGATTGCGCCTGCGATGAATACTGGTATGTGGGATAATCCGGCCACTCAAAGAAATATTGATTTATTAAAAAAAGATGGTGCACAAATATTAGGGCCTAGATCTGGACGATTGGCCTGTGGAGATGTTGGTTCAGGGAGATTAATTGAGGTGCGAGATGTTTTAAAGGAGATGAGAGATGAAAGTTCTAGTCGTATCCGGAGCAACTAGAGAAAATATTGATTCGGTAAGATTCATTACAAATTTCTCAACTGGTGCAACAGGCAAGAAAATTTCTGAATGCTTAGATCAAAACAATTTTCAAGTTTTTCATCTTTATGGTGAGAGTTCTAAAAGAAATCTAAATATTGCAGGAGAAAGCTTTTGTAGTTTTAAAAGTCTAAATGAAAAATTAAAAGAAAAGTTGAGAGAAAAGTTTGATGTTATTATTATGAATGCAGCTATTAGTGATTACTCTGTAGATTTTCTTGAAATTAATCAAAGATCTTATGAGCCTTTTGAAATCGATAAAATTGACTCTTCCTCAGAGGTTAAAATTAATCTAAAGAGAAACTTTAAGTTATTAAATAGGCTTAGAGAGTATTCTCTAAATAAGAATATTAAAATTATTGCATTTAAATTAACTTCGAATGCAAATTCTATTGAAATTTCTACGAAGGTAAATAAAGTTTTTGAATCTGATGTTGATCTAGTCATACATAATGACTTGTCAGAAATAAGTTTAGAAAAACACATAGGCAAAGTCTTTGATTCTCCACAATCTTTAATTGGCGAGTTTGAGACGAAAGATGAGCTTTGTGATGAAATATTAAAGTTTGTGAGGGGATCATGATTTTATGTCTTGATGTTGGAAATTCACAAGTTTATGGCGGATGTTTTGAAAATGATAAATTATTATTCAGTTTTCGAAAAAAAGACACACATAGACTTTCAAGTGATGAGTTGGGAATTTTTTTAACAAATATTCTCGAGCAAAAAGGAGTCGCTTTAGATCAGATTAATGCTGTTGGATTCTGCTCTGTAGTTCCTCAAGTTGTACATTCATTGAAAAATGCGATTAGAAAGTATTTAAATCTAGTTCCCATGGCAATTGGGCCTGGAATGAAAACGGGGCTAAAGATTAAATATAAGAATCCTTTAGAAGTAGGATCCGATAGAATTGCTAATGCAATTGCAGTAAAAGAATTATTTCCAGAGAAAAATTGTATTATCGTAGATCTTGGAACTGCAACGACATTTTGTCTTGTAAATTCTAAGGGGGAGTATTTAGGTGGAGCTATTTCACCAGGTCCAAGAATTTCCATGGAAGTGCTTGAAGAAAAAACAGCGATGTTACCTTCTGTTGAAATCTTAAGGCCCTCAAAAGTTTTAGGACAATCAACTATTGAATCCATTCAATCTGGAATTTATTACTCTCAATTAGGATTAATAAGAGAGATTACTAAAAAGTTTAAAGAAGAAACATTTAAGGATGATTCTATTATTATTGGAACAGGTGGTTTTTCTTCAATGTTTAAAAGCGAAGAAGTATTTGATCATATTATTCCTGATTTAGTTTTAATTGGTTTGTTAAATTTTTTAAAAAAGAATTTATAGGAGAAAAAATGGCAACTCTCGAGATGTTAAGAGGCAAAATTCATAGAGCAACTGTTACAGATGCTAATCTCAATTATGAAGGGTCAATTTCAATTGATCCCAAGCTTTACGAAGCTGCTGGTTTAAAACTGAATCAAAAAGTAGATATAGTAAATGTAACTAATGGTGAAAGACTTTCAACTTATATCATTAAGGGTGGACTTGGAGAAGTTTGTTTAAATGGAGCAGCTGCAAGAAAAGCTGAAATTGGTGATAAGGTAATTATCATTGGATACCATAGGCTTTCAGAAGAAGAAGCAGAAAATTATCTTCCCAACATAGTTATGGTTAATGAAAACAATGTGCAGCTTTAGAGCCTATCCTAAAACCTTTTTCGTGATAAAAATTGAGCGAAATATCCTTAATACTAGGATGAAATCTAAAAGCCACGTCGAGAACGTTTTAGGTTGAAGACGAAGTAGTAAGGATATTGCAGACAATTTTTATAGAAAAAGATTTTAGGATAGGTTCTTAAAATATGTCTTTAACTAAATATTCCCCACCAAAGAGAATTATGACACGCATGCAAGTTTGCTATTTGAAATACATTGCTATCAATTAATTCATGACACTTCGTTGGGATGAATGATGGGTAATCATGGTTTGATTGATATTTAAAATATCCAATATTTAAATGTTCTTTTAAGTTATTTACCTTTACTTCCAAGTCTGGAGTAATTTGAAAGTCTACTAAGTTAATTCTGATTTCTTGAGGAATTATCTTTTGAATTGCATTAAAGATTACTCCTGATAACATTGGAATCCATATTTCTGAAAATTGATTCGTTCTTGAGATTTGATCCCATTTTTCTCCTAATAAAAGAGTTAACTCGGTCTCATAGTCAGCAGTTTTGAAATCAAATGGTAAAAAACAATTTCTTAGGGATAATGCTGTTAATGACTTTGCCTCAGCAAATGCAGTTTCAAATTTTTCGAAATAATAAACAGAAGCTTTGTTTTGACTAGCATTTGTATTTATTCTACTTTCTTGGTTATTGATAGTGAAAATACTACATCTTAAGTTTAAGTTTTTACAAACTAGGCTTAAAAATTCCTTATTAGGATCTTGGTCAATTGCTGGATATATAATGTGATTATATCCTTTTGCTTTAATGATGTTTAAATAAGAAATTAAGGCCCTTTGCTTAAATCCTCCAATTAAAAAATCATCTTTTAAAAAGTAAATAGATCTATTGTTATCTAGTCCAAGTTTACTTAAATAAGCCAGTCTTCTGTAAGGCGACAAATCATTTGACGGAGAAATGATATCCATGCTTTACTCCTTTTCTAGATTATTTATGCAATAAATTTAAAATGAGAGCATTAACAATTGATAATTCTATAGTGATTTATACATAACGAAATGTGGTCCTATACCGGGTATGTCAAATTCTGCCCCAATTTTTTGAAATTTGAGTCTTTTATAAAACGCTAAGGCAGATTTCCTTGCGTTAAACCAAAGTATTTTAACGTCTTTTTTCTTTAAGATTTCTTCAGCTTGATTTATGATCTCACTCCCAAATCCTTTACCTCTATGTTCTGAAAGGGTAGCCATGCCTCTTAGTCTATAAGCTAGTTCATTAAAATGAATATTGGATTGTTTGAAGAAACTTCCTATTGAGACAATTTCATTTTTGAAACTGACTCCAAGATGAAAATTATCAACATCCAAATCTCCTTCATATTTGCAGGCATCAATGCCCTGGTTAGGCCTTAGAATCCTATGTCTTATTAAATAAGTATCTTTCGCTTCAATGAATTTAGTTTTAGCCATGTATACATCGTATCATAATCATGAGTAGAATTAATTATTAATATATCTCAATAAAACTTAAAATTTTTTCATGAAAGTCTTCAAGGAGATCAATATGAAGGAAAAATTGATAACGAAAATTCTAAAGGAAAGAAAAGCATGTGGGTGTAAACCTAAATGTTGTCTTTGGAAAAGGTATTAATTGAACGGGAGGAAGTTAAATTCCTCCCTTTTTTAAGTTAGGAGAATAAAGTGAAAAGTTTAGAAGAAATTAAAAAATATAAACATCTTGGAGTCATCCAGAGGTTTCAAAAAGAGAATCCAGAGCTTGCAACTGAAGCAGTTAAATATTTTGAGGATCTGATGATATTTTTCTGGGCATCTCAGAAGCATCATTTAGATTTCAAAAATAATCCTGAGAATGAAGATTTAAATTTTAGCTTTATAATGGATGAAAAAATGCTTCAAATTGATAGAATTTGGCATGTATTCTTACTTTTTACTAAGGATTACATGGATTTTTGTGAGGAGTATTTTGGTGAATATATTCATCATCTACCTGATATCGTTCCCAATATGCCTCAGGATGAGAGCAATTTTGAGCAAAATCTAAATAGGTTCCTTAATTATAATTATGATTTATTGGGTCATGACGTGATCGAGAGATGGTTTTGCTAGATTAATCATAAATAAATGTATAATATTGAGAAATGGATCAATTCATCGTACAAGGGCCTTCAAGATTAGAAGGTGAAGTTAAGATTTCAAAAGCTAAAAACTCATGTCTTCCCATTATGGCCGCTGGGTTGTTATGTAACAGGCCATTTAAGCTAAATGATCTTCCCGATCTAAGAGACATCAGAACAATGAAGAAACTACTTTTTGGTTTTGGTGTAAAGATTAATGATAATGCTTTTGATTGTTCAGAGATTCACAGTACTTATGCTCCTTACGAATTAGTCAAAACGATGAGAGCATCTGTTCTTGTTCTTGGTCCATTATTAAGTAGATTTGGTGAAGCAAAAGTTTCACTTCCTGGAGGATGCGCTATTGGTTCTAGACCAATTGACTTACATCTTGATGGACTAAAAAAGATGGGAGCAGAAATTAATGTTGAATCTGGTTACGTTCATGCGAAATGCTCTAGGCTCAAAGGAGCTAAAATAGATTTAATGTTTCCTAGTGTAGGAGCTACAGAAAATTTATTAATGGCCGCAGTTTTTGCTGATGGTGAAACAATTATTGAGAACGCTGCAAGAGAGCCTGAGATTTATGATTTAGGTGAATTTCTTATATCTCTTTATCCACAACTTAAAATTGAAGGGTTAGGTACCAGTACTATTAAAGTTCAAGGTATTTCAAAACATGAATCTAATGAGTCTGTTAAATACACTCCTATTCCTGATCGAATTGAGGCATCTACATTTATTATTGCTGGGGTGATGACTAATTCTAATATAGTAATAAAGGGTTGTGATAAAGATCATATTAGATCAGTAACTAATGCATTAGAAATGAGTCAGGCAAACTTAAAGCTTTATGATAATACAATTGAAGTTCTTCCTAGAAATAAGGAGCTTACTGGATTTAATTTAAGAACTACTCCATATCCTTATTTTCCTACAGATGTCCAGGCTCAGTTTATGGCTTTAGCTACTATGATTAATGATACTTCTATTATTTCTGAGGAAATTTTTGAAAATAGATTCATGCATGTTCCAGAGCTAAACAGAATGGGTGCGGATATTAGACTCAATAATCAAACTGCCGTCATCGTTGGTGGTAAGAGATTAAAAGGTGCTCCTGTAATGTGTACAGACCTAAGAGCAAGTGCGGCCTTAGTTTTAGCTGGTATGATTGCTGATGGTGAAACAAGAATTCAAAGAGTTTATCATCTTGATAGAGGATATGATGGTTTTGAAAATAAGTTAAATGTATTAGGTTGCGACATCACTAGAGAAAGTTCTCACAATTTGATTGCTAGTTTATGACGATATTTGAAAAAATTTTATCTAAAGAAATTCCTGCAACCATTGTTTATGAAACTGAGAAAGTCTTAGCATTTAAAGATATTGCACCTCAAGCAAAAATTCATATTCTTTTTATTCACAAGCTTGCGAAAACTAAAGATGTTTCAGAAATGATGCTTTCTCATCCTGATCAAATCAGTGATCTCTTTCAGGCGATGACTGATTTTGCTAAAGCTAATAATCTTGGAAAAGGGTACAGAATTGTCACTAATATTGGAGATGAAGGTGGTCAGACAGTTTATTATACTCACTTTCATTTGTTGTCTGGAGAGAAGCTTGGGAGATTTGGAAAGTGAATGAAATCTGGATTGTAGATTTCGGTTCTCAATATACTCAACTTATTACTCGTATATATAGAGAGTTAAATTTCAAAAGTTTAATTCTTACTGTGGAAGATGCCGTGGAGAGACTGAAAAATCAGAAACCTAATTTCATAGTTTTATCAGGTGGCCCACAATCTGTTTTTGAAGATAAATTTGATTACTCTGTTTTTTTTAATACTCATATTCCTATTTTAGGAATCTGTTATGGTATGCAACTCATTTCTCAATACTTTGGTGGTAAAGTTGAAAAGGGTGTTCAAGGAGAGTATGGAAAGAGTTTAGTTATTCCTAAAAATGATTTTCCCTTTAATCAATTCACAGCTTGGATGAGTCATTCTGATCATGTCTCTGAAGTACCTAAAGATTTTCAAGTTATACTTGAAAGTGAAAATGGATTAATTGCGGGAATTCATCATCCGGAAAAGAAAATCTGGGGAGTTCAATTTCACCCAGAAGTCATTCATACAGAAAAAGGAACTGAGCTCCTTCATTATTTTGCTAAACAAGCGAATGTCGCTGAAACGTGGCAAGAAGATGATATGCTTGGTGAATGCTTGAATTCATTGATTGATTTATCAAATGAAAAAGTTCTCTGCGCATTTTCTGGTGGTGTCGATTCTTTGGTTGCTGCTAGTCTTGTTCATAAAAAGTTTCCTCAATCAATTTATTGCTTCTTTGTTGATCATGGTTTACTAAGGCCTCAAGATTATAATCATATTGAAATTCTTCAAAATGAGAGTGATTTAAATATTGAAGTTATTAATGCAAAAGATTTGTTTTTAGATAAACTTCAAGGGGTTTCAGATCCAGAAAAGAAAAGAAAAATCATAGGCAATACTTTTATTGAAGTTTTTGATGAGAAAGTAAAAGAATACGAAAAAACTCATGGCTTTAAATTTTCTTATCTTTTGCAAGGAACCTTATATCCAGATGTGATTGAATCTACATCTCCTCATAAAAAAGATGGAAAATCTGTTACTATTAAATCTCATCATAATGTTGGGGGGCTTCCTGAAAAAATGGATCTTAAATTATTAGAGCCTTTAAGGTTTTTATTTAAAGATGAAGTGAGGAAAATAGGGGCCCTTTTAGATTTGAAAAAAACTTGGTTGAATCGTCATCCTTTCCCAGGCCCTGGCTTAGGAATTAGAATTCTGGGGGAGATTGATAATACCAAAATCAATCAAGTTCAGCTAAGTGATCAAATAATGTATGAGGAACTAATAAATTATAATTATTACAACAAATGTTGGCAGTCTTTGACCGTTCATCTCCCAATTAAGACTGTTGGGGTAAAAGGTGACGGTAGAGCATACGAAGAAGTGATCTGTGTTAGAATAATAGAGAGTAGAGATGGGATGACTGCTACATGGTCTCATATACCATATGAACTTTTAGACAAGATTTCCTCTCGAATAACCAACGAAGTACCAGGAATTACTAGAGTAGTTTATGATGTGACATCTAAACCTCCAGGTACTATTGAATGGGAGTAAGGGGATGAAATTTTTATTATTATTTTTAGCAACTTCTTTATTTGCTTCTGACTTAAGAGTATTGGTTCCTCTAAGTCCTGCTGGTTCTTTTGAAGCTAAAGGAAAAATAATTAATGGAAATGTTTATAGTAAAGGTGGAAAGTTTTTTGCTAAAAACATGTTTGTTGTTTCAAAAAATTTAAAAACAGGAATTGGTCTTAGAGATGATCATCTTTATAAAAGATTAGATGTGAAAAAACATCCTAAGATTAAAGTCCTTAAGGCAATAGGGAAAAATGGAAAAGGAACAGCTCTTGTTGAAATAAGAGGTGTTAAGAAAAAAGTCCCTTTTAAGTTTAGTAAGAAAGGAAGTTCTAAGGTGTCATTCGATATGGATATAAAACTTTCAGAATTTAAATTTGATAAAAAGAAAGATGGTTTAAGCTATATGGGTGTTGGTGTAAAAGATAAAATTACTATCTCAGGTATTTTGAATTCTTCTAAATATATTGCGAAAAAAAAGACTAAATCGGCTAGGTCTATAGCTAGTCAAAAATAGAATATATTCCATATCGGCAAAAAATTCATTCTGAGCAATTAAATTAGTTTTTCCCTTAAAATTTATTTAAGGGAAATGTTATGAAAAAATATCTATTATCTTTAATTTTTTTATTTTTATCTTGTGGAACTGATACTGCTCACTTAGGTGATCCTAGTGCTTCACAAGGTTCTACTAATCCTGTTAATGCTCTTAGTATTGATTTAAATACAATCTCTGGATTAGCTTGCCCAGGACCTCATAGTTTATCAGGGTCATGCTCTGAAAATGGAGCTGATATACAAGTAGATTGTGGAGCAGGTGCAAGTGGAATTGTTCAATGTCAGTCAGGCTCTTTTACAATTTCATCAGTCATGTTTCCTGCTGCTTGTCCAACAACCTGTATCGCTACTATTACAGATCAGTATGGAAATACTGCCGATGATTTAGAACATAATGCATATTACGCAGCAGAATTAGTAACTGTCAAATCGATGGATGATGTGATTGGGGATGGAGATTGTAGTTCTCTTCCTTGTACTGCATCTCTTGGAGACACAGTAGTCTTCAGCATTTCTGTTTCTAATCAAGGCCCTAATGTAGCAAGTGGTGTGAGTTTGATTGATTCATGTCCTGCTGGAACAAGTTATATTGCTGACTCAGCAAGTGTTGGTCTTTATGATTCTTCTTTAGGTGCATGGACTATAGGAGCAATCGCAGTAGGTGCGACTGCTAGTTTGGAGTTATCTTGTAAGATAGAAGTTTCAACTGGTGTAGTTCAAAATTCAACTACTGCCGCAGTTGGTAATGAGTATGATCCGAGTAGTGTAGGTGATGATCTTGTTGAAGATGTATCAGTTATCTATGTCACAACTACAACTACAACAACGACGACAACGACTACTTACACAACTACTACGACAACAATTTATTAAGATATTTCGGATTCACCATCTTTTTATTAAGGTGGTGATTTTTATGAAAATAAATTCCTAACCCTACCCAGTTTACATATTTCTGAAGATAGCTCTCATTTAAATTTAAAATTTTAATTTTATTATCTTTTTTATCTAGTACATGCGTAGAGTAATTGACGTCAACAAAAACATAAATATAAACAAGATAAGCTGGAATGAAATACAAGATGAATGCATTTTTTCCAATGAGTATAAATAGCAATATCACTTTTAAAAAAATACTAATAAAATGAAATAGTAGAGAAGTATGAAAAATGACAAATGTTTCAAAGTTTTTCTTGTGGATTAGATAAAAGTTTTCCCTAATAACCTTAGTTCCTGAGAAGGGTGCAAGCATTGCGAACTTCAAGAAACTTATATTTATAGGACAATGGGGATCATCTTCAGTATCTGGATGTTTATGATGAAAGAAATGATTTAAGCATGATGCCCCATAGCTTACTAAAGTAATTAAACCAGCTATTTCACCTATTATTTGATTATGAGATCTAAAATTCATATGAACAGCATTATGTAAGACTGCTGGTAAAAAAACTGCCAGTGAAGCTGTGAATGGAAAAATAAGAAGGGCAGTTATAAAACTTCCTTTAATCTCAAAATTGTAATTTGAAAAATATATTAAGAATATTGCAAGGGAGGGAATAAAGACATGGAGGAAATTATAAAAAATTAAAAAATATTTATTTTTTTGATCTGAGTGAAAAAAATCTCATTTTATTTGCTCACTCCAATTTAATAGTCCAGAACTGATATTCTTCGAATATTTTTCTTGAATAAAATGCAAACCAAAACCTAATTTCACATCTTTTAGATTTTTCACCAACTTCTTCATTTCTTTTACTTCTCATCTAGGTATCGCAAATCCTGGCCAAACATGAAAAAGCAGTTTCGGGGTACTAGTGTTTTGAAAAAAGTTATAATTGTCTAAAATAATTTTTTTGTTTCTAGCATGATGGTTTTTATACGGGATTTCTTCAATCCAATCCATTAAGCTTTGCCTTTTGTTTTTATTAAGGTATGGGCGATTGTACTCTTCTAGAATATCTTTTGGGATTTTTCTTAAAGTTCCTAAGGGTAAGAAAACTTTATGAAAGATGTTGAAATTTAAAATTAACTTTTTTCCAATAAAAGGTGTTTTTAATATTTTGAAAATTAACCATGGAATAAGTCCACTTTTTTTCAAGCTGATTTCAGGGTTATATAAAAACTCCATCGCGCATATTCCTTTGATGAGTTCAGGATGTTTCTTTGCAAAATAAATTCCCAAAGCTCCTCCCCAATCATGAACTACAAGAATGATGTTCTTTAATTCTTTTTTAAAGATAAATTGCTTAAGATAGTTATATTGTTCTTCAAAAGTGAATGAATTATCTTTTCTACTTGAATTCCCCATTCCTAATAAGTCTGGTGCAATTGCTCTTCCATTTTTAGAGATATCTTTTACAATATTTCTCCACAAAAACTTAGATGTTGGATTACCGTGTATAAACAAATAGTTTTTACCCTTGCCCTCATCATGATAAGAAATAGAGACTTGATCATCTAACTTTATAAATTTTTCTTCTAGATTTGCTTTCATGTTATTTTTTTAATCTAGTAAGAGTGATGTCACCTTAATCTAGGTTAACTTCGTAGGAAAGAATTTTTTTCGCTATGCTTCAGCAGGAATTCTTTAATAAATTGATAATTATTGAAAGCTTTTACCAGAGTTTTTTACTATGCCAAATTGATGAAAATTTGAGAGTATAAGGTATTGGAATTAGGAATTTAATTGAGTTATTTACAGTCTCACCCAGATAGTTTTGTTCATTTGCATCTTCATACCCAATATTCATTGTTGGATGGAGCTTTACGTTTAAAAGATTTATTTCAAAAGGCGCAAGAGTTTGGAATGCCAGCTGTTGCCAGTACTGATCATGGTAATATGTTTGGTGCAATTGATTTTTATACCCAAGCTAAGAATGCTGGAATAAAGCCATTGGTAGGTAGTGAAATTTATTTTACCCCAGGTTCAAGGTTCGATAGAAAAGTTGCAAGGAAAACTGCTGTTTTAGATTCACAAGATGCTGAGGAAAGTAAGTTTCAAATCCATCACCTGGTTTTAATAGCTAAAAATAAAACTGGTTATCAAAATTTATGTAAGCTTTTATCAAAAGCTTATCTTGAAGGTTTTTATTATAAGCCAAGAGCTGACGTGGAGCTTCTTAAGGAATACTCTGAAGGCCTTATTGCCACTACAGCTTGCTTGAAAGGTGAGGTAGCTTATAACCTTTTTACTGGAAATGATGAAAGAGCTCATGATGCTATTTTAAAATACCGTGAAGTTTTCAAAGATGATTTCTATCTTGAAATTCAAGAAAATGGACTTAGTGAGCAAGTTGAAGTTAATAAAAAATTGATTTCTTATGCTAAGGACTTATCTCTTCCTTTGGTTGCGACTAATGATGTTCACTACCTAACAAGAGAAGATGCAGCAGCTCAAGAAGTTTTACTTTGTATTCAGACCGGTAAAACTTTTAACGATGAAAAAAGAATGAAGCTTACTTCTAATGAATTCTTCTTTAAATCACCAGAGCATATGAGAGAGGCTTTTAGCTATCACAAGGAAGCATGTGATAATACTCTTAGGATTGCTGATAAATGTAATCTAGAGCTAAATTGGAAAGATGAAACTGGAAAGCAAATTTATCACTTGCCAGATTTTGTAATCAAAACGGAAGAGAGTACAGAAGAATTCTTTGCGAGAGAATCTAGAGAAGGTTTAGAGCGAAGATTTAAAGGGCCTCACTTTAAAAAATTAATTGAACTTCCTAATTGGGAAAGTGAAATTAAATCACAATACTTAGATCGATTAGATGAAGAAGTTGAAATGATTAAAAGTACTGGATTCTCTGGATACTTTTTAATTGTCTCTGATTTTATTAGATGGTCTAAAGAAAGAGAAATCCCAGTAGGTCCAGGTAGAGGCTCCGGGGCAGGATCTTTGGTTGCTTATTCCTTAGATATTACAAATATTAATCCGCTTCCATACAACCTTCTTTTTGAGAGATTTATTAATCCTGAAAGAATCTCTATGCCGGATTTTGATGTAGATTTTTGTCAGGAAAGAAGAGCAGAAGTTATTGATTATGTGACTCAAAAATATGGCCAAGAAAGAGTTGGCCAGATTATTACTTTTGGAAAACTTCAAGCAAAAGCTTGTATTAGAGATGTTGCAAGAGTTTATGGTCTTCCTTATTCTGAATCTGATGCTCTCGCGAAACTTATTCCTGATGAATTAGGGATTACTCTTGATAGGGCCCTTGAAATTGAGCCAAAGTTCCAAGATGCTTATGATACTGATCAAAAAATAAAAAGAATTATAGATATCTCTAGAAGATTAGAAGGCCTTATGAGGCATGCTTCTATTCATGCCGCAGGTGTCATTATCACAAATGAGCCTTTAGTTAATTATTGTCCTTTATATAAAGGTCGTGAAGGCGAGCAGGTTGTTCAATTTGATAAAGATTTTTCTGAGGAAATTGGATTAGTGAAATTTGATTTTCTTGGATTGAAAACTCTAACTGTTATTCAAAATGCTGTGAATCTTATTAGAAGAGATTATGATTCAAGCTTTGATATAGAAGCAATCGATTTAGAAGATAAAAATATTTATGATTATATTTCCACAGGTGCGACTTCTGGGGTTTTTCAACTAGAGTCTGCTGGGATGAAAGATCTTTGTAAGAGAATTAAGCCAGATAATATAGAAGATATTACTGCAATTAATGCACTCTTTAGACCTGGTCCTCTTGGCTCAGGGATGGTTGATGACTTTATTGAAATTAAGCATGGAAGAAAGGAGATGCAATTTCCTTTCCCTGAATTAGAGGAAATTTTAAAAGAGACTTATGGGATCGTTGTTTATCAAGAACA
>JAHDHG010000055.1:0-14307 GCA_020631435.1 Bacteriovoracaceae bacterium
TAAATTTTCTGAAAACACCGAAATTATTTAGCATAGATTGAGATTTAAATCTATTTTAAAGCTTATAATTTAGCTTATTTTTATGAAATAAGCTGAAAACATGCTATTATGGGCGCTCGATGAGTTATGAAATCTATTTTTATTCTAAGTGCTCTACTTGCCGTAAAACCAAAGATTTATTGGATAAATTGGGCATAGAAGCTAATTTTCATCATTATTTTGAAAACGGACTAAGTTTAGAAAACTTAAAGGACTTACTTTTAAAGTTACAGATGAAACCGAGTGAGTTTATTAGAAAAAAAGATGAGTTTCATGCATTGGGTCTTGAGAATGCCTCTGAAGATGAACTTCTTATGGCAATGAGTAAGAATTCAAAATTAATTCAAAGACCTATTTTAGTAAAAGGTGATAAGGCGGTATTATGCAGACCACCAGAAAAAGCATTGGAGTTAATAAATGTTTGATAGTTTAAGTGAAAAGTTTAGTGATGCGTTTAAAACCCTTAGTGGAAAGTCTGAAATCACAGAAGCAAATATTGATGAAACACTTAAATTAGTTAGAACTGCTTTATTAGAAGCAGATGTGAATTTTAAAGTTGTGAAGATGTTTCTTGCCTCTGTAAAAGAGAAGGCCCTGGGTGAAAAAGTTATCAGAGGAGTGGATCCAGGTGAGCAATTTATCAAAATTGTTCATGATGAACTTGCTTCTATGATGGGAAATGCTCACCAAGAGTTGGATCTAGATAAGAAGAAACCTTATCCTATTTTAATTTGTGGTCTAAATGGTGTAGGGAAAACCACTTTTACAGGAAAGCTTGCCTTATATCTAAGATCAAAAAAGAAAAAAGATGTTTATTTAATTCCAGCAGATAATTTTAGGCCTGCTGCCAAAGATCAGTTGATTATTCACGCCAAAAATTTAGGTGTTGAATATTTTGACTCTGATCTTTCCTTATCACCAGTTGAGATAGTTCAAGCAGGAATGGAAGAAGCAAAAAAGCTCGGTAAAGAAGTCGTGATTATCGATACAGCTGGTAGGCTTCAAGTAGATGATGATTTAATGGCAGCATTAGTTGATGTGAAAAATTATCTTAAAGATCCTGAGGTTTTATTAGTTGCAGATGCGATGACTGGTCAGGAATCTGTTAATGTTGCAAAAACTTTTCATGAAAAAATGGAGCTTACTGGAATAGTTTTATCAAAAATGGACTCTGATGCCAGAGGTGGTGCGGCACTTTCGATGAGATATGTCACGCAAGTTCCAATTAGGTTTTTCTCTACAGGTGAGAAGATGAAAGACCTTGAGCCATTTCATCCTGATAGACTTGCTAAAAGAATTCTTGATATGGGAGATGTTCTTACCTTAGTAGAGAAAGCTGAAGAAGCAATCGATGAGAAAGAAGCTGAAGCTTTAATGAAAAAAATGGAGAAAAATCAATTCACCATTGATGATTTCATGAAACAGATGGGAATGATGAATAAGCTTGGTTCCATGCAAGGACTTCTTAAAATGATTCCAGGAATGGGCGGAGTATTAAGGCAAGCTGGTGATTTAGGTGATGCTGAAGGCGAGATGAAAAAAATGAAAGTCATTATCTCTTCAATGACAAGAGAAGAGAGAAATAATCATAAAATCATTAATGACTCTAGAAGAGAGAGAATCGCTAAAGGTTCAGGAAGAACTAAAAAAGATGTTGATGAGTTCATTGCTAAATTTCTTCAAATGAGAAAGATGATGAGTGGCATGATGGGAATGATGAAAGGTGGAAACATGCCTGATTTAGGTGCCATGATGAATGGTCAAGCTCCTATGCCTGGGATGAGGCAACAAGCTCAGCAAAGAAGAAAACCTAAGAAGGGGAAAGGTAAAAACCGAGGCCCTTTTGGTGGTGGTTTTTTTAAGTAAATTTTACAAAAATTCACAATAATTTCTTAAGAATGCTACATTACCACTATTAAGGAGATTCTATGAAATTATTTTTATTTTTAATTTGTTTCAGTTCATTTATTTATGCTTCTGATTATTCAGTTTCATGTTCTAATTCAAAAGGTACGATTGTTTATAATGCTGGTCATGTACCGAATACTGTTAAAGTTGGTCCAGACATTTATTCTGTAACTTTAATGCCTGGCGCAGATTATGCACAAGTTACTTTTACAGAAGAGGTAGCTCTTGGTGATGAAACCAAGAATTCTTGTGATTCAAATAAATCAAATGATATAGGTTTTTATTCAAATACTGTATATGAAGCAAGAATTATGAAAATAACAGTTTCTGGTGGAGTAACTAGAGCTGAAGATAAAAATATTGAAGCAAGAGTGATCTGTGAAACAACCGTTTCTAATATTATGCCTTGTGATCATTAATCACTTTTAAATAAATAGCAGTTAATCTTAAATAAGACTTCGTAAAATCATCCATGAGGTCTTTCTATGTTTATATTTCTGTTGATGCAGTTAGGGGAGATGGTTACTTTTTATTTGAAAAATTTGATTTAAGTTTTGTAGGATGAACACTGCGTCAAGAAGCAATTCTTGACGTATCACAACAAAAAACATTAATATCACAACACTTAAGTTTAAGATTTAGGAGTAAAAATGATCACTATTAGACTTTCTAGAGGCGGAAGAAAGAAAAAGCCTGTTTATACAATCGTAGCAGCTGATAAAAGAAGCCCTAGAGATGGAAGATTTCTTGAGAAATTAGGACAGTACAATCCACATGCTGAAAACCCTATGAATACAGTAAATACTGAAAAAATAGGTCAGTGGGTTAAAGATGGTGCTAAGCTTTCTGATAGTGTGAGATCACTCTTTAAGAAATACAAAGTTACTATAAACAATTAATATTTTTAATATCTCGCCACATTTTTGATTTTTTAGATCAAGTAAAGTTAAAATATCTTTAACGACAATTCGTATTACATAGGAGCGAAAGTACATGAGTAGTGAATTAAAAGATCTTATTGAAATGATTAGTAAATCTTTAGTAGACATGCCAGGTGAGGTTGAAGTTAACGAAATTGAGGGCGAGCAAACAACAGTGATCGAACTTAAAGTAGACAAATCTGACTTAGGTAAAGTTATCGGCAAGCAAGGTAGAACTGCAAGAGCGCTAAGAACAATTCTTAATGCTGCTTCTACAAAGCTTAAAAAGCGATCAGTTTTAGAAATTATAGAATAATTTCAAACATTTAAATCATTCTTGACGAGCTTCATAGATACTGGTTTAACGGTTTCTATGAAGCTTATTTTTTTAGGACATATTATTAAAAATCATGCACTTAAAGGGTACATGAGTTTATATCTTGAAAATCCTAGTAGCTCTCAAATTTCATCTGGAACAACACTTTATATCAATGAAAATGAATATAAGGTGGAAGCTTTTAATGATGCTAATCAAAAAAAGATTTTACTTAAACTCCAAGGCCTAGATTCAATCGAGTCCATTCAGCATTTATTCGGTGAAAAATTATTTATGAATAGAGATGATTTTTCTGAAGGTGAGTATCTTAACGATCTTGTTGGAATGGAGGTTTATGAGAACTCTCATTTACTTGGCAAAGTAGAAAAATTTTATTCAAATGGACCTCAGGAAATCATGGTAGTTTCTGGAGATAAAAATTTCGAATATCCACTTTTAGATCAGTTTATTCAAAATATAGATTATGAAAAAAAGAGTATAGAAGTTAAAAAGTTGGAATACATTTGAAAAAGATTTTTATACTTACGATTTTCCCTGAATACTTTAAAGCATTTCAAGAAGTGGGAATTATTTCCAAAGCTCTTAGTGGTGAAAGGTCGTTAGATTTTAATATTAATCTAGAGGTGATTAATATAAGAGATTTCGCTAAAAATAATTATAAGAGTGTTGATGATTATCCTTACGGAGGTGGAGCTGGGATGGTGATGAAGGCAGATGTATTAGCTGATGCTATCAATGAGGGAGTATTAAAGAATCATTCCTATAAAAAGGAGGATTTGCATATCATTTATCCAGGCCCAAGGGGGAAAACTTTTAGTAATAATAAGGCAAAAGATATTGCTAAGAAAATTAGCTCTGAAAAGACGTTAGTTTTTATCTGTGGACGATATGAAGGAATTGATGAGAGGTTTTTAAATAGATATGTAGATGAGTATATTTCACTAGGAGATTTTATTCTAACAGGTGGAGAGTTAGCGACATTGAGTATTTTAGATGCAAGTTTAAGATTCGTTGATGGATTGCTTGGTAACAGGTTATCCAATCTTGATGAGTCGTTTCAGAATGATCAAATTGAATATGCTCAATATACTAGGCCTTCTTTATTCGAAGGCATTGAGGTGCCTTCTGTATTAATGAATGGCAATCATAAATTAATTCAAGAATATAAAAAAGAATCAAGTTTAGAGATAACAAAAAAATATAGGCCAGATTTATTATGAGTGATATTTACCTTGGTTTAATTCATCATCCCATTCTAGATAAAAGAGGAGAGATTATTACTACCTCTGTCACTAATTTAGATATTCATGACATTGCAAGAAGCTGCAGAACATTTGGCCTAAAAAAATACTTCATTGTCACTCCTATAGAAAAGCAGCATCAATTGGTATCGAATATTTTAGATTATTGGAATAAAGATTTTGCTAATGATTATAATCCAGATAGGGCATCTGCTTTATCTTTTATTGAAGTTGAGAATTCCTTTGAAGACTCATTAGCTAAGATTGAAGAAGAAACTGGAGTGAAGCCTATCGTTGCTATGACTGGAGCAAATTTTAAAGAATCTGATGGTTCTATTGCTATGCTTCAAGAAGAGGCAAAGAGAGAAGAAAGGCCTATATTTTTAATATTTGGTACTGGTTGGGGGCTTCATCCCCAAATACTTGAGAGGAATGATTTCTTTGTTGATCCAATAAGAGGGATTGCAGAGGATGGATATAATCATTTGTCAGTGAGATCGGCGGTGGCGATATACTTGTCACAGTTTATTTAATTAAATTTTTCCCTTCTAATCTTTAAATTCGCTATTCAAGTAAAATATATTCATGAAAAAAATCATTTTACTAGGTTTAATGTTTCAGGCAATTGCAAGCGATAAAGTTTATCAAATTGTAGATAAATCAAGATTTAATAAATACTCAGATGATCTTGATTTAGCATCTGTAAGAATTTTAAAAGAATCAGATGATTCTCTTTTAATTGAAACTAATGAGAATAATATCACAAAGTTTTCAGATATCATGCATGAAAAAGAACATACTTGTGGTGCTGGTTCAACTTATTTAGAACTTGAAGAGGCCTTGACTGATATGAACTCGTCAAAGAGACTTCAGGGTTTAAATAGTATTTTTGTGAATTATTCAATTTCTAGGCAACAAGATGTAAATTCAGTCATCAATAAAATATCTCAAACAAGATTAGAGAAAAATATTTCAGATTTAACATCTTTTTATAACAGATACTTTAGATCCCCTACAGGAGTTGAGGGTAGTGAATGGATCTTAAGAAGATGGAGACAGATTACAAAAAACAGGGCCGATGCGGAGAGTTTTTTATTTCATCATCCATGGTCTCAGGCATCAGTTGTCGCTAAACTTAAAGGAAAGACGAATAAGTTAATTGTCATCGGTGGACATTTAGATTCAAAGAATTATTCACAAAATACTGGACTGGCACCAGGAGCTGATGATGATGCTTCAGGGATTGCAACTTTGACAGAAGTTTTAAAAGTTTTAGTCGATTCAAATTACCAACCTGAACATACACTTTTATTTATTGGTTATGCCGCTGAGGAGGAAGGACTTTTAGGATCGAAGGATTATGTAAACTATGTACAAAATTTAGGTGATGAAGTTTTAGGTGTGATTCAGATGGACATGACTCTTCATAATTCAGAGGATGATAAAATTTATCTTTTAACGAATGATACTAATGCAGCTCAAAATGATTTTATAAAAGATTTGATTGATGAATATATAGGTTCCAATCGTTGGGGTACTGCTAGTTTATCAGGAGGAAGTTCTGATCATGCTGCCTGGACACCAAAAGGTTATCCAGCATCTTTTCCTTTTGAAGCGAGACCTGGTGCTCATAATTCTAGAATCCATACAACTGGAGATACTCTTAATGCTCCAGGAGTAAGCGTCAATAAAGGAATTAAATTTGTAAAACTTGGAGTCGCATTTTTATTGGAGTTAGATAAATGAAAAAATTGATCGTACTTATATTTTTAGTTTCATGTGGTGATATCACAAGTTCTTTAAGAGGAAGAAATATCTCCGGAGGATTCGATCCAATCGATCCAACAGGTAAAGGTCCCGGTGAAGGTTTTACTGTGTTTTCAGCTAATAAATCTGGAGTTGAAACTTTATATGCCTTATCTGAATCTGGGCAAATCGCTGAAGTTGCTCCGCTTCCATCTAACACTACTTTAGCTTCAAAAGTATTATTTAATGGAAAGTATTATCTTGGCCTTGATGATTTAGATGGAGGTAGAGGAGAGCTTTATGTTTTAAACGGTAAGCAAATTGATCTTGTAAGAGATTTAAATACTAGTTCAAGTTCGAATCCTAAATATTTAACCTCTTATAAAGATCATCTTTATTTTAGTGCAAATGATGGTCAAAGAGGACGAGAATTATGGAGAATGAATAAAGCTGAAAGTGTGAGTTTAGTATCAGATATTCAATCTGGATCTATCGGATCAAACCCAACTCAACTTACAGTAGCTGGTTCACTTTTATATTTTGCCGCGAGTACTTCAACTCAAGGAAATGAATTATATTCACATAACGGATCAAGTACTTCAATCGTTAAAGACAACGTTGCTGGAGCCAGAGATACTTACCCTAAATATTTATTAAGTTTAGGACAAGACTTATATTTCTCAGGACTTACTGATGGAACTGGCAGATCTAATTTTCCAGCTCATTTGTATAAAGTTAATGGCAACTCGATGAGTCGAATTGATACAGTGAATGTGGATATCAAGTTTTTAACATCAGTTGGAAATAGAGTTTATGCAAGTTGTAGAGAAAACTCTGGTACAGAGTTATGTGAGCTACAATCAAATAATCTTAAGATGATTAGCGATATACAATCGGGATCAACAAGTTCTAAGCCAAGCTATATTACTTTTTTTAATAATAAACTCTATTTCTCTGCCTATACTTTATCAGAAGGGTTTGAGCTTTGGAGTTTTGATCTGGCTACAAATCAAAAGAAGTTGGTTGCTGATTTAAGAAGTGGAAAGAGAAGTTCACAACCTCACTCTTTATTTGCTTATGGTGATTATTTATATTTTAGTGCAACGAATGGAAGTTCAGGTCATGAATTATGGAGAGTTTCCAAAGACGGATCACATGAACTTGCAAAGGATATAAACCCAGGTGCTGGAAGTTCTTATCCTAGCTTTGGTTTAGGTTTTTACCACCTGTAAATAAATGTCTGAATTCTGTTAGTGCGAGATAGATGGCACAACCTCCAGTAGCAATCCAAAACTCTATGGCGTAGAGTCTTCTTTTGACAAAAAATTCATGATCTAAACTAATTGCTTTTTCAAATAGAGGTCCTGCACTATCACCAGGGTTCTTAAAAATAAAAAAGATCATAATTACGCAATAAGCGATCTGGATAAGAAAATTAAGAATAATGATATAATGAAATGTCTTAAATATTTTATTTTTCATGAAACAACCTTTAAGTTGAAATGATTTTCTGAAATCTTACCAATTATTGTTCGTTTGCTCCAGTGTGGTTTAATACCTCGGTAAGAAAAATGAACATAAGATTTTTCTTTTGAGAAGATCAAACTAAACTGAGAGAGAGTTTTACTATTAATCTTAACAATTCCTTGAGACTTAATAGAGTCTTTTATAAACCTGAAGTCATCAAGGTGATCTTTGAATTCTAATTCTCCCAAAATAAGTTCTTGATCTTTATATTTTTGCCACGACTTGATTTTCTGAAGCTTTAGGTGATTTTCATCTTTAAAAAAAATATAGGAGATCCCAAGATTCTCTCCAATATCAATTGAGATAGATTTCTTATTTTCTACTTTTTTTATTTTTAAGCTCTTCTCATTGATCTTAATGTTTTCACCATTGATTTCAAAATCCACCGCTGAGATACCAAAAACCTTTTGAGAGATTAAAAAGCTTAAAGGTATACCCATTTTTTTTTCGAGTTGATGATCTTTTACACTTATTTTATTCAATGTTTCTAAATAAATAGAGACATTTGCCAAACGATCACTATGGTTCATTGCATTGCCATTAAAAAAAATGGCCCTGCTTCTATTTTCTTTTATTGGAAGTTTGAAAGACATTTCTTTTCCACTTTCTCTTATATACCTAACCAGTAAATAATTATCTTCCTCTTTTATTTCTAGTTGGTTTATCACTTTTTTTACTGGTAAGAATGTGAAAAGTTCATTCGCTTCTTTTGAATCTTTTTGATTATGACCTGCGACTTGAGTCCCATTTAAATGAGATTCTAGGGTAAACCATATCTCCTTATTACCTATAAAGGTTCTACAAATTTCAATCATGGAAAATTCATCATCTTTCAGGCAAATAACATAATCCGTATCGAAATAAAGTCCAAATGTGATAAATGGAATTGGATAAGCATGCTTAATAAATTGATTTGTCTCAAGTTCAGAAATAGGCAATTTCTTGTATATTGGGATGATAGATCTTTTGGATAAAAAATATTTTGTTGGGACCATGAGATTAGGCTAGCTGAGATGACTTGATTATTAAATATGCTGCAGAGCATTCTTTGCTTTTTATTGACATCTTGCTTCACAATCAATAAATTTCTACTACTTATAAAGTTCCCTCTGGGCAATAGATTGCTACTGTACTGACCTAAGGAACGCTTAATATTAAAAAGAGGTTAGTGATGAATCTGATTGATAAAATCAATGCAAACAAGTTAAATGAAAACGTTAAAAACTTCCCTGAATTTAGAACAGGTGACACTGTTGCTGTTCACGTAAAAATTAAAGAGGGAAACAAGACAAGAATTCAGGTCTTTAAAGGAATCTGTCTTGCGATGAAAGAAAAAAATTCTATCAATGGACATTTTATTGTTAGAAAGATTTCTGATGGTATTGGAGTTGAGAGAACTTTCCCATTCCATGCGCCAATTATTGATAAAATTGAAATTGCAGCTAGAGGTAAAACTAAGAGAGCTAAACATTTCTATCTTAGAGATAGAACTGGGAAAGAAGCTAGAATTGCAATCGATTTCTCAAGAAAATAATTCAATTTATACAGACAATAATTTTATTCAAAGCAACTCTGAATTCGAGTTGCTTTGTTTTTTAGACGAGGTTGGTCGTGGTCCTTTAGCAGGTCCTGTTGTCTCTTGCTCAGTTTTTGTCAGTTCTGATTATGCTCAAGTAGCTCTTCGTAAAATCTCTGAATGGGGAGTCACTGACTCTAAGAAAATCTCTAAGAAAAAAAGAGAAAAAATACTTTCTGAGATTTCTTTTTCGTTTGATTCAATCCATTTGAATGAGGTTTACTTTATTGATGAAAATTTTGGATTTGTGATCTCATCTTGTAATGAATCAGAAATCGATGAGATCAATATTTTAAATGCTTCTTTGTTATCCATGAAAAGATGTTTATCTGTAGTAGATAAGAAAATTCGTGTGAAATCAGCGAAGGCCTTATTAGATGGGAATAAAAGTTTCATAAAAGAAAAATTTGAAATTGAAACTCTCATTAAAGGAGATCTTAAGTCACAATTCATTGGACTCGCATCTATAATTGCGAAAGTCTATAGAGATACCTATATGGAAAGATTAGATCAGAAATATCCAGAATATGGATTTTCTAAACATGCTGGATACCCAACCAAGCTTCATAAAGAGAGCATTAAAAACTTTGGAGTCACTAAAGTGCATAGAAAAAGTTTTAAAGGAGTGAAGGAATATTGTTAATTTATATAAAAAAGGTGAAGAGTTCGAAGCTTTGATCTCTAAAGAATTTCATCTTAAAAAGTGCAATATACCTTTTTTAATTTCACCAAAGTTTTTAAGACTAAATAACCTAGGACAAATAGATATATCTTATCTTGATCAATCTAATAATCTTCAAGTATTAGAGGTGAAATCTAATAAGAGATCTGAAATTTCTGTCTCTCAGATTTTAAGACTTAGAAGATCTTGTGATTATCTAGGTAAGGTACTTAATTTAAGTGTATTTTTTGAGTTTAAGCGCCAAGATTAGATGGTTTGATTGAAATTTGGCCCTCAGGATTGAGATCAAAGTTTTCAATTTGAACGATAGAGCTAGTTAAACCATAAAGTTCGAATACTCTTTTGAAATCAATTTCAACATTGCTTAGAATTAAAGGTGAGTTTTGAATTGAGTATAGTGACTTTAAAGTATTCACGAAATGAGAAATCCCAGAACTTCCAACAAAGCTAACTCCTGCCATATCTAAAGTGACTTTTACATTTGAATAGCTCAGTAAAACGTCTTCTAAATTTTCTCTTAAAGGCCTAGAGCTTGCATAATCAAGATGTCCCTTAAGTTGAATAATAATGTTTCCTAATGAGTTTCTAAGAATAGTAGCTTTAATAGACATCTTCCTCTCCGTACTTTAATTTGAATTACATCATGTAATTTGATATTTAATTTTAACAAGAGTTTTTTATGCAGTCCGTCACAGGAACATTTATCTTAGTCACTTTGCCTATAGGGAATCCAGAAGATATTACTTTTAGAGCGAAGGAAACCTTAGTTAGTGAAGATTTAATCCTTTGTGAGGATACCAGGAAGCTAAAAGACTTACTGAAGCACTATGGTATTAATTATACCGATAAATCTTTGATCTCTTATCACGATCATTCAGATCCTAAAAAGCTTGATTTGATTAAGTCTAGAATTATTAAGAATCAAAATGTTTGTTATGTTTCTGATGCTGGAAGTCCTATTATTTCTGATCCGGCCTTACCAATTATTAGGTTTTGTTTGGATAATTCTATCAAGATTAATTCAGTTTCTGGAATTAGCTCAATTATAAATTGTTTAGAATTAAGTGGTTTAGCATCTACTCCCTTTCAGTTTGTGGGCTTTTTACCAAGGAAAGATGGTCATTTAAAATCAAGACTTGAGGATATTTTAAGTTATTCGGGAACTTCAATTTTTTTTGAATCTCCAAGAAGATTGGAAAGTACCCTCTACACTCTTAATGAAATGTCTGAAGATGTAGATGTAGTCGTGATGAAAGAGCTTACGAAAACATTTCAATCAATTTATCGCTATAACACTAATGATGAGTATGATCTGAATCAAATTGATTTTAGAGGAGAGTTTGTCATTGCTGTTCACCCTAATATTGTAGAGGAATTTAAATTTGACTCAATGAAGGCTCAAGCGAAGAAAGTGATGGATTCTCAAGGAAAGAAAAAAGATTTATCCAAGCTTTTATCTATGATTTTACAAACTGATTCAAAAGAAATTTATAAAGTTCTAGTAGGCGAAAATAGTTCTAAGAGTTAAACTTACTTTATGAGCTCGTGGTTTGAAAAAATTGAAAATCCTAAACTTAAAAATACTAAAAGATCAAAAGGAAGTAGTCTTACAGGTGTATGGAAAAAATGTACAAACTGTAAAGAAATTCTAAGTACCGAAAAATTAATTAAGAATAATCATGTTTGTCCTAATTGTGGTTATCATTATCGAATATCTTGGAAGGATAGAGTTGATTTATTATTTGATAAAAACTCGATAGAGATTTTAAGCTCTAATTTTTCTAGTCTAGATCCTTTAAAGTTTAAAGATAAGGTTGCATATACTGAAAAGCTTAAAACTTACGAAGAAAGAACTGGTGAAAAAGATAGTGTCATTAGACTCAGTGCTAAGATTGATGATCAACTTGTAAGTGTGGCCGTCATGAATTTTTCTTTTATGGGTGGTTCTATGGGAACTGTTTGTGGAGAAGAAATTTCCAGAGCATTTGAATATTCTCTTGAAAAAAATATTCCTTGTATTGTCATTAGTGCTTCTGGTGGAGCACGAATGCAAGAAGGGATTTTATCACTTATGCAGATGGCAAAAACATTGAGTGTGAGAAAGAAATTAAGAGAAAAGAAAATTCCTTATATCTCAATTCTAACTGATCCAACTACTGGAGGAGTTGCCGCCAGTTTTGCAATGCTTGGAGATGTTAATATCACTGAACCAAATTCATTGATTGGTTTTGCAGGGCCTCGAGTTATAGAGCAATCTATGAGACAAAAGTTACCTGAAGGTTTTCAAAAATCAGAGTTTTTAAAAGAACGTGGATTTGTTGATCAGGTTATTCATCGACATGAATTAAAAGAAAAAGTATCTTTTTTCATTAAGTTTTTAAAAAATGATTAATTTAAGTGATTTTGATCCTGTTAAAGATCAGGAGATTTTAAAATTTCTTGAAACTGAGATAGGTTACGAAAATTATCTTCATGCAATAGATAGAGGGCTTGATAGAATTAGGCCTTTGTTTTTAGAGTATGTTAAAAAATTTGAAAATGTTAAAAAAATAATTATTGGTGGCACCAATGGGAAGGGGGAAGTTGCTTTTTCTCTGGCATATAACTTAAAGAGAAATAATAAGAAATTTACTATTTGGAGCTCCCCTCATGTCTTGTCTATTAAAGAAAGAATGCAGTCTCATTTAGGTCAAATCACTTATAATGAATTACAATAATTTATTGAAGAAAGGAGAAATAGATAAATATTCCTTTAAGTTTTTATGAATTTTTATTTTTGGTTTTTATCAAATACTCTCTTAAACTGAACCCTGATTATCTTATTTTAGAAGTAGGCCTGGGCGGGAGATTAGATGCAACTAATTTATTTGATTGTGATATTGCTGCATTAGTTTCAGTTTCAAGAGATCATCAAGAATTTTTAGGAAATTCGCTTAAAGAAATTTTACTCGAAAAGATAAGAATAGGAAGAAAAGGTAAGTTATTCTTGTCTTCTGTTGATTCCAATTTCTTGATATCTATTGAAAAGCAGTACTCACTTAATGAAGGGTTGTATTACTATAATCTATTTGATTCTCAGTTGATTTCTAGAAAAGAAAACTTTCATGATAGAAATGCAAAATTAGTCAAGCTAATCCTTTCAGAATTAGGGTTTAAAAGAAATTTCTCTGAAAGTTTTAATCATATTCATCGTAATATAAATCTTAATGTCGATGGACAAGAATTGCTTTTTTCTGGATCTCATAATCCTCATGGCCTAAATAACTTCCTTAAAAGAAGATGTGTAAATTCAAGTCTTAATTGTGATGGAATGATTGTTTCTTTTTCCAAAAGAAATGAGAAAGATCTGATTCAAATGATGAATTCAATATTGGCGTATTCTAGTAAAAAAAGTAGAATATTCATTACTGGTTTTAATCATTTCAAAGCGCTAGATAATAATTATTTATCAAAGCTCATCAATATGTTTAATGATGAAAGACTCGAGCTTATATCCAACTGGGAAGAAGGAATTTCAATTCTAAAGGATGAACAAAAGAAAAAGATTTTATTCACTGGATCCTATTATTTTATTGGTAGTATTTTGCACGATCTTTATATCCAAAATAGGATTGTCCCAAGTTCAACTCCAGTTAAAACTTTCTGATCAAGTTCAAATTTATGCCAATAAAGGAATCAGCAGAGATCAAGGAAATATTTTTGAGGCACTAGGAAATGTAGTCATCGTAGATCAAAATCAAACGCTTTATGGTGAGAAAGCAAAATACAATAAAGAATCAGGTGATTTATCAATTGATGGAAATGTGAGATTAGTGAGTGCTGGTTATACTTTGTATGGCTCTTCGATAGAATACAACTTTTTGTCTAAAAATATTAATATTAAAAATGCAAGACTCTTATCAGATCAGTTTAAGGTGATTGCTGGTTCTATTAAGCGAACAGAATCCCAAGTTTACGTTACTGAAAAAGCAGAGTTCACTACTTGCTTGGATTGTCCTGAGTCGTGGACTATTTATGGAGAGAAAATAAAAATTACATTGAATCAATATGTTCAGATCAATGGTGCGCTTGTTAGGTTTAAAGGTTTTGATTTCTTTTATTTTCCCTATTTAGTTTTTCCAATAAAAAATGATAGAGAAACAGGCTTTCTTATCCCTGAGTTTAGAAATTCTGGTTTTAATGGAAGTTCTTTTTTCATGCCTTGGTTCTGGGCAATTAACAGATCTACAGATATGACATTAAAACCAAGTGTTTATTCTAAAAGAGGCTTTGGCTCAGATGTAGAGTTTAGGAAAGTTTTTAATGATCATTCTTACTCAAAAACGGATTTA
>JAHDHG010000055.1:14317-14898 GCA_020631435.1 Bacteriovoracaceae bacterium
AGTGATAAACTTTACAAAAATAGGTTTAATAAAACTTGGCGATTTGGGCTTTTAAATGAAACAAGATATACGCTAAGTAATAACTTAAGTTTTTACACCAGGTTTCAAGAATATAGCGATCTTGATTTTCACTATCACCATGAAGATTTTTCTGCAAGGAATCTAAATAAAACTGAATATGGTCTTAACACTCACTTAGATTATCGAAACTCAATTTTTTCAATGGGATCTCAAGTTACCCTAGGTAAATCGGTTATTTCTCCAAATCCTATCTTCTATGATGATATTTTTGATTATAAAGATAGACTGGTAAATCATTTGCCGAGAACTTATTTATCAACAACACCTGTTAATATCTTCAAAAGAAAAGATGGTGATTTATTAAGATATTTCTCTTACCAAGGGAACATTTTATTTGATAGATTTAGGCAAGAAGATTTTTCTCTAACTACCCCAATAAGAAATCTTAATCGAATAAACTCTTTACACACATTAGATCTTGAAATTTATAATCCTGGTTTTTTTCAAGTTAACACAACTTATAACTTTGATTTACAAAAATATTTTATTAGAGACTCTCA
>JAHDHG010000056.1 GCA_020631435.1 Bacteriovoracaceae bacterium
GTTGATCTTTGTTTTGTTGATCTTTGTTTTGTTGATCTTTGTTTTGTTGATCTTTGTTTTGTTGATCTTTTTTATCCTGGTCTTTTTTATCCTGGTCTTTTTTCTTTTTTTGATCCTTTTTCATTTCTTTAAGAGCAAGCAATGTATTTTGCCTGGCCTTTTTTCTTAAATTTTCATAAGCAGGTGTTGGGTTTTTCTTTATATAATCTTGAACTTTTTGAAGTTTCTCTAAAGCATCAAGATACTTTTTTTCTTTTAAGTCTAATGTCCCCCAGTTAAAGTGATCATAAACTGATGTCTTGCCTACTTCCTTTAAGCTTTCATCGTATATCTTTCTAGCTTGATCACTTTCGTTAAGACTGGCGAGAGCACCTGCCAATTGCATTTTTTCTCTTTGACTAATTCCTTTTTCTCTCCACTTAGACTTTAAATCAATAACTAAGTCTCTTAGCTTATTTTCTTCAACCTGCTGCTTTTGCTTCTCTGATAATTCTTTTTGTGCTTTTGAGTCGACGGAAACAAAAATAAACAAACAAGCCAAAATAAATGGATTTAAAGAAGATAAAAAATAACCCAATATTAAAAAAAGAACTGCTGGAATTAAAAGATAATGAGTAAGCACTGGTCTAGTAGAGACTGTACCTTTTACAGTTTTTAACTTATTAGATTTATCAAAAAAGTCTAAAACTTCTTCTGTGGGCAAAGAATACGTTGAAGCGATCCAATACTTTGAGTATTTAGCAATCTTTACAATTCTTTTCAGCGAATCTTCACTTAATTTTGAAGTAACTTTTTCGCCCAAATGTTTTTTATGACCAAGAGAGTTCCCTCTCCTATCCTTAAGAGGAATAAAAGATCCTTTTTTAGTACCAACACCGATGATAGCTAAATTTATATCATCGGATACATCTAAATTTAATTCATCTGAACTTTCAGAATCTGTTAGTACAAGAATATTTCCAGAACCATTCCCTGAAGTTCTCAAGTATTGCTCGGTTTCCTTTATGGATTTAACAATACTACTTCCTCCACCAAAGGCTCCTTGCTCACTTACTCCTGCAAGCCTTGCTTCCAATAGATTTGTATCATTGGTAAAAGGCACTAATCTTTTTGAATTATCTGAAAACAACACTACCGATATTTTATGACCAACTGCTTTTTTAACAAAATGCCTAGCTATGAATACTGCTTTAGATAATCTATTAGGTCTAACATCATCAGCAAGCATAGAAAGAGAGTTATCTATTAATAACACTGTTTTATATTCTTTTACATCATCTGTTCGAGACTTTTCTTCACCTCTAATGTCTAAAAGACTTAGAGATAAAAGTGTAAATCCTATAGCAATAAAAATGGAAGAAGCCCTCGACTTAAAAGATCTCTTGTAAAACCAATGTTTTTTAACCCAGCTATAAAAATTTCTCTCTAACTTAAAATTAAGAAATAAAAATAGCACAATACAGAGAATAATAATTAGTAAATAAGACTGGTTTTGATAAATCATGAAACCTCTCTTAAATAAATTTTTCTAAAGACTTCAGAGAATGCAAATAGAAAAAATCCAATGAGTAAGTATTTAAAATATTGTTCATCAAATAATCTCTGATTATTTATTTTGATCTCAGTTCTTTCAAGCTTTTCAATTTCGTATAATATTTCTTTCAAAGACTCTCTATTTGTTGCTTTAAAGCTTTTTGCATTAGTCATGCTTGAAATTTGCTTTAAAGTCTTAAGATCAATTGATCCACCTGGAATTCTTTGAGTACCTCCAAAAAATCCTCTTCTACCAATAGGTATTCTAGCTTCTCCATCAGAACCTAAACCAATGGTATAAACCTTAATATTATTTTCTTTTGCTTCTTTTGCAGCATCCAAAGGAGTCATATTCCCAACATTACTCACGCCATCAGTTAACAGGATCACTACCTTACTTTTTGTTTCGCTGGCTACCGATCTTGCTACGGCCAGGCCAAGTGCATCTCCTATATTTGTACCTGAGCCAAGGAGCCCAACATTTATATCTGAAATATATTTAGTAATAAGATCTGAATCAGTTGATAAGGGAAGTAGTGTGAAAACTTTTTCAGAAAAAAGGATTATACCTATTCTATCCTTAGGCCTTAACCTTGCAAACTCTTCAAGTTTTTCTTTAGCTACTGTTAACCTATTGGGACTTAAATCAGTAGCCAGCATTGATCTTGAGACGTCTACAACAAGAAAAATATCTTTAACATTTTTCGTGTTTTCAGAATAGCTCAATGGTTTTCTTGGCATCATTAATGAATATGAAATATATAAAATTCCAATTGCTCCAATTAAATAATTTAGGCCCTTTAAGCCAAATTTAAATTTATTCTCATAATGATTTTTTACAACTAAACCTTTATAGA
The DNA here is from genome assembly GCA_020631435.1 of Bacteriovoracaceae bacterium. Taxonomy (GTDB): domain Bacteria; phylum Bdellovibrionota; class Bacteriovoracia; order Bacteriovoracales; family Bacteriovoracaceae; genus JAHDHG01. The sequence goes on from JAHDHG010000056.1 coordinate 2,391, forward strand.
AAAACTTCCAATAAGATAAGGTCCATGCAAACAAGAACAATAAGCCTAATATAAATAAATATTGAAATTTATATTGCACTTTTTATTTTCTCCAACGATTTCTTTATCTTGTTTAAGTTTTCAACTGATATCTCTTTCATGTATTGAAACTCATCAATCGTTCTAAAGAAATCATCACTTCTATTAACAGTAGGAAAAAGCTCGAAAACTTCACTTTTTCTTGAGTAAATTTTTTCAAAATCCTCTCTGGTCTTGGCCTTTGAAATAATTTTTTTCAACTCGTTCTTTCTTTGGCGAGTTAGACGATTTTGCATTCTTATTTTTCTAGTTTTCCAAAAATATATAATTCCCAGAAGGATTAAAATTATAGAAAAAAGTATAATTCCAAACCCTAGTTTTGTTTCTTCTGTAATTTTTTCTTTATCTGAAAAAACATAAAACTTATTAGAAGGCTCTAGCCCTTCCTGACTAAGCATATCCCTATTTTCAATCTTAAATGTAATATTTGATTCAAAAGCTTGTAATTCAAAGACACCATTATTTGCCAAATTTTCGTAAACAGAATCAATCAAAAAATTTTCATCATCTAATTTTTTTATATCTACGACATGAAAAGGACCTAGCTGCCCTTCACTACTTTCAATTAGATCCTTAAAAATCTCTAATGAAAAACTTTTAGAAAATGAAAGGTTAATTTTTACTCTTTCACCCAACAGGATTTCTTCTTCTGATAAAACCTTGAGAGTCACCTCATTGGAAAAAAGAGAGATTGAAAATAATAGAATAATGAATATCAATCTCATTTCATCATCTCTTTAACAAAGTTTTCTAAATATGATTCCTCAATATTCAATGATTTAATTTTCTTATCTCTTACTATTTCTTTTTTTGAATTTTGAAAAAAACTAAAGTTTTTCTTATTTAAATCATCAGATCTAAAGGAGAATGGCTTAGATGATTCCAGATCTAAAGGAGATAACATTTCAAAAACATTAAAATTAGAGTATTTAATAAATTTTTCAATCTCAGAGTAAGATTTCATATCATTGAAATCTGTAAAGAATAAAACTTCTTTCTTTCTTGCTAAATTCATCTTTATAATTTTAACCTTCTCCTCAGTTTTCATAGGAGTAAAATCAACACTTCTATTTAAAATCTTTCCATTCTTATCAACGAGATTCTTTTTTTCTAAATGAGCTACTAGTTGGACTATTCCTTTTTTCCCTTGTAACTTTTGAATATTAATAACTTCATCAAATAACAAGATAACATTTTGATAATCTTTGCTTTGCTCTGTGAGTAAAAAAATTAAACAGATTATCTCCAAAGTTGATTGAAACTTAGAAATACTATTAACACCCGTAAACATTGTTGGACTAATATCAACAATAGAGACAACCTCTACATTTCTTTCTTCTTCAAAAGTTTTTACATAAGTTTTATCAACGGATTTCGCTGATAACTTCCAATCAATAAATCTAACATCATCACCCGGATGATAAATCTGATGTTCTCTAAATTGAATTCCGCTTCCCTTAAACTTTGACTTAAACAAACCTACAGAATAGCTATTCGCTCTTTTAAATAAATTGGCCTGAAGGCCAGAAACTACTTTTTCAATTTCAATAAGGTTCATATCTATAAACAAACAGAAGCAATATCAGTTGCTACCTTTTCAACGTTCATATTATCGATAATTGCTTCATAGGAAAGTACTAATCTATGTCCTAAAACCTGAGGAATAACAGCCATTAAATGATCTGGACTGACAAAATCTTTTCCATCCAAGAAAGCTTTAAACCTTGATATTTTATAAAGCCAAATAGATGCTCTTGGACTAACTCCCGCTGAAATAGCGCCATCATATTTTTTTTGAAAAAATTTATTGCCCGGTCTTGTTGAATGAATAATTTTAATAATTAACTCTTTCATTTTTTCATCAACATAAACTGATTCAACTTTTTCTTTGATATTTTTTAAATCTTCTTGATTTAGCATTGAATTAATTTCTCTATGAAATTCTTTTTTTAAATCTAAAACCTTAAGTTCTGAATCAAAATCTGGATAGCCAACATTAATCTTCATCATGAATCTATCTAGCTGCGCTTCTGGAAGATTATATGTTCCTTCTTGTTCGATTGGGTTTTGAGTAGCTAGGACTACAAAAGGTGTATTTAATCTATGAGTTTTATCTCCAATCGTAACTTGTTTTTCTGCCATTGATTCTAATAAAGCTGCCTGAACCTTAGCTGGAGACCTATTAATCTCATCTGCTAAAAGTATTTGAGTAAAAATTGGACCAAACTTTGTCGTAAACTCTTCTTTAGATTGATTATAAACCATCGTTCCAATCAAATCTGATGGAAGTAAGTCTGGGGTGAACTGCACTCTTTTAAAATCAAGATCACAAAGTTTACTCATCGTTGAGACACTTAATGTTTTTCCTAAACCAGGCATACCTTCAATTAAAAGATGCCCTTCGCAAACCAAGGCACAAAGAATTCCCTCGAGCATATTGTCTTGCCCGAATACTACTTTTTTAGCTTCGTTTAATGTTGAATGAACTTTTTCTAAGATCTCAGTCATATAAATCTCCAGTAAATTTATACTTAAAACACTTTAGAATTATAACTTAAATCTGGTGATATTACTCATTACTAACAGGTACCTGACAGAAGTACTAACTAATTTAAAATATATTTATTTTAAAACAGTACCAATTCTCCAAGGTCTAAATGAATATCTTGGATTATCTATATTTTCCCACGGCCAATTGAATGGAAGATTGACTGCAAACCACACAGCTTGCGCACTTCCTTTAATATGCTTAAATGGAACGAAACCCCAATATCTAGAATCAGCTGAAAAATCTCTATTGTCACCAATAACGACATATTGCTCATCAGGAACAATAACTTTATTTGTATCACCGAGCATTGCCCTATCAAAATTATTTACATCAGGCATATTATCATCAATCTGAATAACGTGCTCTACGTCTCCTGTTTTTACTTTATAAAATTTAAAGTCATAAGCATCACCTGTAGACTGGTTAAGACCTGTATATTTAACATCCATATCTTTCTGAATAATTCTTCCATCGTGTACAACTTTCTCTTGAGCAACCCCATTGATGTAAAGAGTCTTATTAATATATTCTAATTCATCACCAGGAATCCCAACTACTCTTTTAACATAATTGATATTTGTGTCATGTGGATATTTAAAAACAATTATATCACCTCTTTTCACTGGATGAGGTCCCGTAAGATAAATCGCTTCGTCCTTTAAATGACTAAAAGGAAGTTTGAATCCATATTTAAATTTATTCACTAAAATAAAATCACCTATCAACATTGTAGGTATCATTGATCCTGTTGGAATTTTATATGGTTCGTAAACAGAAGCTCTAAAAGCCAAGATCGCAATTATCGCAAGTATCGTTCTTAAATTCATACATTAAACATAATAAGCTTAGCGCTTTATGGCAATCTATCTTATAGGTATTTGATCAAGTTCAGGAGAAGATCTCTTAAATGAAAATAGCTTTTTAAGATAAATTTGAAATCTTAGTAAATTTAAGTAGCAGTAAATCAATGAAATCTTTTGTTTTGGATACGAAAAAAGCAAAGAGTTAACCCCATGAATTGATTTCTTATCAGAAATAATAATTGGGTTTAATAGAGAATAATATTTACCAAGTTTCTTACTACTGCTTTGACCTAGTAAAAATTTTTTCTCAGTATTAAAAAATTCTTGAAATATATTTTTCCAATAAATTGAATATAACACTTCTTTATTTTTAAATCCTTTCTTTTTCCAAAAGAAAATCATTTCACAGCAATCATCCCAAGAAAAATTTTTAGGTAAATCATTATAATCTTTTTCATGATTAAATTGTGGTAGCCTTAACGGTAAGGTTGTATTTAATGAAAACCCTGCAATCATTTCTTCTGATTCATTATACAAAGCAAACACATTCGATTTTCTTAAAAAACCCAAGGTAATTTCAACAGTATTATTATTACCAGATTCAAAATATCGCTTAAGGAAATTCTCTTTATAAATTAATAAGTCTTCATCAAGTATTATTTTTCGAAGATTCATTCTTTACCCTCCCAAGTAATGAACAAAATATGGCTCTACTGTCATTTAACATTTGCAAGGCATATCTATTTTTTCTTGTTTTAACGATGACGATTTCTCTCCAATCAATGATAAAACCTTCAATATCTTCTATGTCTATCTCTACATCTCCAATGATGATTTTATGCTTATTTAGTAACAGAATATCGTCTGACAACTTTTCCCACTTAGGCTTATTTACATTGAAAAGTGAGACATTATTTAAAGTTTTAAATTCCAACGATTCAGAAAACCTCTCAAAAGAAATTCTATATGATTCTTGAAAAAGCTCCGATATTGTATTGTGCAATCCAACTACATTATTATTTCCATCTAATAGCCATTCAGATTTACAGCTAGTACAAGAGAAAGAGTTATTATTATCTTTCAAGGAATTATCATCATTGCAAGTTGGACAATATCTTAAGTGTTTAGATAACCCATGCGATAAATTAATCCCTGTACTTTTAGAAACAAATTTAGATTGATTGCCTCTACCAAAAATTTTATCTTTGATTATTTCTTCAATATTATCTGATGACTTAAATGTAATAGGTGCATTAATTTTAATTTTGATTGCAGTTTTTCTGTAATTATCTGCCCACATTGGCTTTACACAATCTCCATTTTGTAAATTTACCGTAACTACTGGAACATTTAAGAATTTAATCAAACCATCTATGCCATTGACCAAAGGATTTGGCTTTCCATCCCAGGAAAAGACTCCTTCGGGAAAAACTGCAGCTCTGCCTCCTAAGTCCAACCATTGCTTCATTAATCTGATTGAAGTGAAATCAAAGGTAAGTTTACGTTTAGAAATTTGTCCAAAAAAGTGACCAAGCTTACTCATAAACCCACCAAGCATAGCAACTTCTGTAATCATAAACTGCAAATGCTTTCCGCCAAAGAAAGTAATTAGTAAGGGGTCAATAGGACAACTATGATTCATCACTAACAAGAAAGGACCTTTTTCTAAGTGCTCTTTTCCCTCAACCTCAATTGAAGAAAACTTTCTTGATAAAAAAAATCTAAAGATAGGACCAGTAAAAAAAATGAAAGCATTATAAAAATGAAGTTTCCATTTTTCAGGTTTTGTAGAGTTTAATGGATTTAAAACTAAGGACTCTATTCTCATTATTTGAAATAAGGAATAACTTCCTCTCCTATTGTTTTAATTGATTCCATAATTATTTCATGAGGAATTGTTCCCGCCTGAAGTACAAAGATCAATTCGTCTGCACCAACCTTTACAAATCTACCCACAGTTTCTCTTGCAGAAACAGGATCACCAAAAACTACAGACAACTGAGAACCTGGCGCATTTCTATTATTTTTAAATAACTCAACTTCTCTATCGGAAGGTTCGTTTCTTGGAGCCCTGACAGCACCGAGATGTCTTTTTTCGGTCCAATAATAATTGGCCATTGATCTTGTAAAAAATTTGGAACCTTGAATTCCATACTTAAGAGCTTTTTTATCATCTTTTAAGACTAATGCTGCTGGATTACAGCAAAAATGATTAGTCACATATCCTGTCAATGGATTCGCTCTCGCGATAGCGTCTCTATAATTATCTATTTTCTCTTTAAGTTGCTCATCCTTGTAAACTGCAAAGTTTAAAGCTCCTAATCCCAACTCTCCAGCAGCAACAGCAAGTTCCGGTCTAGAACAAGCAGCAAACACTGGTGGCCTTCTTATTGGCTTAGGAACAATATGAGTAGGCGGGATATCATAATACTTCCCTTTCCATTCAAATGCTTTATCATCCCACATCTTGGGAATCATCTCTAAGGCTTCCAACCATTGTTCATGTAACTCAGCAGGATCAATTTCAAAAGCACCCTGTTCTACTCTAGTTCCAGATTTAGCAGCTCCCCAATAAACACGGCCATTACTTAAAATATCTAGAGTTGCTAGTCTTTCAGCAATCCTAATTGGGTGATTAAAATTTTTAGGAAGTAAAGTTGATCCATGACAAATATTTATTTTTTTAGTCTTTGCAGCAACAAAAGATAAAAATATTTCGGGAGCTGAACTATGGGCATACTCATAAAGACCATGATGCTCTACGGCCCAAATTCCATCAAAACCAACCTCGTCAGCCAAAACACATTGCTCTAAGCAATCATGAAATAATTGTTGTTCAGATTTTGAATTAGGATTAGAGATCTGCATTTCATAAAACAAAGAAAATCTCATTTCAAACTCCTCTTTGTTTGCCTTATTGCTTTATCTGCAATCATTAATTTTTGAACAGCTTCTGTTCCCTCATATATTTTCAGTAAAGTAGCATCCCTAACTAACTTTTCTATTAAGCTATCTACTAGATATCCCTTCCCACCGTGAAGATCTAGACATTGGTTTGTAATTTCAAAAGCAAATCTTCCTCCCATCAACTTACAAGCACTTGAAAAAAAAGTTCCTGAATTATTATTCTCTAACTCCCAACAAGATCTATAAACAAATGATCTAAGCATTTCAATTTTTGCTTCAATTTCAGCAAACTGAAACTTCACATCTTGTTCATAAATAACTGGATTCCCTTCACCAGTTAATCTTTGATGACAATGATTTTTAGCAAGATCTCTTGCTCGTTGGCATACACCGAGTGCCATTGCACCTATTCCAACCCTGCTTTGCTTTAGAGAATGAAGAGCTATTTGAGCACCTTGATTATGTCTTCCTATTAAATTTTCTTCTGGGATAAAAACATTTACAAAATTTACTTGAGCTGTATCGGCAGCTCTTTGACCCATTTTCTTATGAGGTTTATCAACCTTGACTCCTTCAAGTTCTCTTGGAATTAAAAAACAAGTTAAACCTGAGTCTTGATTTTCAAGTCTTGCAAATACTGTATACAATGAAGCGACAGAAGCATTTGATATAGTCCACTTACTGCCATTAATAATATAACCACCTTCTACTTTTTTAGCGGTAGTGCTAGCAGGCCTCGTTCCAAGATTAGTACTTCCCTCTGGCTCAGTGAAACAAAAAGAAGCAAAGTGTAAGTCACTTGATATCATATTTAACCACTTAGTCTTTTGCTCTTCTGATCCAAATTTTACTAATGGAGCAATCGACAATCTCATTAAAAATGCTGATGTTGTAAAACCTAAATCACCATAAGCAAACTCTTCAGCAGATAAAATACTTTCAAATAAAGATCTTCCTCCTCCACCATACTCAGATGGAATCATTGAAGTAATAAACCCTTCATCAAAAGCTTTTTTATAAAGATCTATTGGGAAATTGTCATGAGAGTCAAGATTTCTATTATTTATCAAATATTCATCTACAAAAGATCTAGACTTTTTCTTCCATTCTAAATTTTCAGTTGATAGCTCAAAATTCACATCAATCTCTTAACTGGATAAGCTCATCCATTAAACCTTGAACATCAAAAATTTCAAAAATTGAAATTCCAGAAGCATCCACATCTAACTCTTCTTCAAGCTTTACAATTATCCAAGTCATCGTCATCGAATCTAGTCCTAATTCTGCTAATGGAGTTTCTGGAAGAATTCTTGAGTCTAATTCTTTTCTGATTTCTGCAATTCTCTCACTTGAAATAGAAGGATCATTATTTTTATTACTAAGAGCCAATACATTTTTAAAAGTTTCAAACAATGTTTCAGTTGTTTGCATTATTATTCTCCTGATTAAAAATATTATTTTTTATATTGAGTAAATTAATTTTTCCAATTTGATAAAGTGTATTTAATTTTGAATTCTGGAATTTAGATTTCTCAAGAGTCTTATTTATCCAATGGTCTACATTTTTCTTTCTTTGAATTTTTCCCGAACTTGTTTTTAATAAAGTTCCAGTCTCAAGTAAAACAACTTTTAAAAGAGGCAAACCCTCTTTCAAAATTAAATCATTTAATGTTTTCTGCAATTCATCTCTTCGCTCTTTTGTAAGTTCTTTATTTACTTCAGCTAATACAATAATTTCCTCTGAGTCAGTTGCCTCATTATAAAGCGAGGAAACGACGACTCTTCCCTTTCTTACTCCATTAATTTCTGAGATTTTTTCTTCATAGAAACTTGGATAGAAATTGGCTCCACGAATTATCATGATATCCTTACTTCTTCCACAAATATAAAGTTCATCCTTATGAAAGAACCCTTTATCTCCTGTATCTAACCATCCATTTTCAAGTAAGGAATCACCCTTATAAATACCTTGTGAAACGCAGGGCCCTACTACCTGAATATTACCGATTTCATCATCCGCTAATACTTCTCCATCATTGGAAATGATTCTTGCTTGAAAAGTTTTTAATAACTTACCTACAGAATAAACTGGTATTCCTTCTTCGTTTTCAACAACTTTTCCTTCAGAAAAAAACACAGGATCCAGCTTAAGAGGTTCTGTAAATTTTTTAAAATCTCCAAAAGAAATTGCAAGAGTTGTTTCGGCCATGCCATAAACTGGCGTAAAGCTATTTGGGTTTAACTTAGCTGGCTTTAAAAATTCTAAAAACTTTTCTACTGTTTTATGTTGGACCATTTCAGCTCCACATAAAAATGCATTCATAGAACTTAAATTAAATTTTTGAATTTCTTCTTTTGAAATTCTTTTAGCAACTAACCCATAAGAGAAATTCGGTGCCGTCGTTGTGTGAAGCCTATGATCAGTAATTGCCCTTAGCCATAAGCTAGGTTTGTATATAAAGTCTTCAGGTTTTATAAGAACTAATTTAGATCCACCAATAATTGGAGTCATTAGTCCACCTATTAATCCCATATCATGATAGAGAGGCAGCCAAGAAACAACATCAACATCTTCAGCATCAGATGGAAGACTATCAATGATAGCGTACACATTTAAAATTGCATTTTTTTGACTGATAACAATTGGCTTTGGGTTACCTGTAGTGCCAGAACTAAACTGAATAAAGCAAATGTCATTATCATTTAATAATTCTAAATCATAGGAGTTTTTAGAAATCTCCTCTCTTGAGCTATCTTCAGTACAAAAGAATTTTAATGTCGTTTCACTTTTTAACTTATAACAAAATTTTTCAATTTTTTTATTCGTTACAAGAACTTTAGAATCTACCGATTCCAACATTGATTTAGTTTTTTTTGACCATGAATCTAGATTCGTAATACTTGAAGGTGGATATATTGCAGCTGGAATTGCTCTAATGAGTTGAGCTGCAAAAAAATATGAAAGAAACTCTTTAGATGTTGGAAGTATTAAAGAAACTACATCTCCACTTTTTACTCCACTTTCAACCAAGTCATTAGCAGCAATTTTAATATCGCTCCAAAGCTCTAAATAAGAATAATCATGATAATTTTCAGTCTTATCCATAAATATAATGCTGGCATTATTCCTAGATGTATTTTCTAAGATTACATGGATAAGATGTTTAGGAAGCTGATTATAATCGCCTATCATAAAACGTAATATACACGAATTTCCCATCTACTAATCAACATAGGTTAAGACCTTGTAATTATTACGCGAGGCAACATTTGCAGCAGGATAAATATTGAGAATTGTTGAATTTATGATAATTAAAACAGGATGGACTATAGTTATAAAATTCATGAAATCTCGCTAAGTTCGCTTTTAAGTAGAGTTTTTAAAATTAAAAAAGAGTTAATAAAAGAAGCAAAAAAATTGCATGATCAATATGGAGATATCATTCGAGTTAATCATCTAGGTTTAGATACTTATCTCATCTCTGATCCAAAACTTATAAAGCATATTTTAATTGATAATTATAAAAATTACGAAAAAGGAAAAGCATTTATAACTTTTCACCATTTAGTTAAAAATGGATTGCTAACCAGTGATGGTAAAAAATGGGCCAATGATAGAAAAGTTATTTTTCCTAATTTCATGAAGAAGAGAATTGTTGATCATGAAGAAATTATTTTTCAAGTTTTAAAAGACAGTAAAATAGAAGAAAAAAACGAGATAAATTTATCAGAACTTACCCGAGAAATTGTTATTAAAATAATTTCAAAAATTTTATTTAATTATTCAGTTGATGATAATTTACAAAATATTCGATCATGGATTAACGATTATACTGCCTATATAGGAGCGCAACAAAGAGGGTTTATCAAATTCCCAATATGGGTTCCTTTACCTAAAGTAATCAAAGCTAAAAAAGCCGCAGCTCGTTTAAAAACATTTGCAAAAAAAATTTTTGAACTTAAAAAATGTGAAGATGGAAACATGCTTCAAAGAATGAACCTTTCAGGAATACCTGAATCAGATATCTTAGACCATATTATAACTTTATTTATTGCTGGCCATGACACTACAATTAACACCATTTTGTTTCTTTTTTATCTTTTAAATGAAAACCCTACATATTTAGAAAAGATTAAATATGAAGTAAACCAACTTCCTAAAAATGCATCTTTGGAACAAATTGAAAAATTAGAATGGCTTAATAATTGCTTAAATGAAACTTTTAGATTATTTCCGGGAATTCCAATTTTTGCAAGAATAGCTAAAGAAGATGACCAAATCACCAATGACTTCAAAGTTAACAAAGGTGCTATGATGGCAATCTTACCTTGGGCAGTTCATCGAAATAATAACTATTGGGATAAACCTCTAATCTTTCTTCCAGAAAGATTTAAAGATAAGTCTCAAATTGAAAAAAACAAGTTTATACCATTTGGCTTAGGTCCAAGAAAATGCATTGGAGCTGATTTATCCTTAGTGAAAATGAGACATATTCTATTTTATATTTTTAGAAATATTGAATTTGATATTTATAGTAACTCATCAAGTTCAGACTTTGAACATGATATCTCTGTTTCACCTAATAAAGATATTTTCCTTAAGAATATTACTCCGAGGTAGTCTTCTTATTATCAGAAAAAATAAATACTAATGCAGGTAAAAGGATTAAATCTGTAATAACAGCAACGGCTAAGATTATTGCACAAATAATACCGAAGCTTCTATTCGGGTCAAACTCAGCGAGCATGAACATTCCAAACCCAACAACTAATACTATAGTAGTAACAATTAAAGCATTTCCCGTAGAGTTCAAGGTGTGATGAACATTATCAAAATCACTCATCTTCTTTTTCTTGTTCTCCATAAATTTAGAAATAAAATGAATTGTGTCATCTACAGCTATCCCAAGACATACCGCGTACACAATACTTGTCACCATATCTACATTTTTTCCAAGCAGCACAAAAATTCCTCCACCCCAAATCAAAGGAAGCAAATTAGGAAGAAGTGATAAAAAAGCAACTTTAAAGTTTAAGAAAATTAAAAAAATTAAAACAGAAAGAGTCACAATCGCCATTGAGATTGAACTAAAAAATGAAGTTACAACCATTTCATTCATTTTGGAATAAAGGTTTACGCTTCCCTCAGCCCTAATATTTAATCCTAATTCTTTACCCTTAGAAATAATTTCTTTAATTTTTTGATTTGTTTCTTTTGTTTTCTCATATCTCCATCTAAACAAAACATTTATCATTTTATAATCTGTGGTTACCCATTTATCTAACTCATTCGCTGCGGAGCTGGATCCCATGGAATATAGAAGTAGCAATTGAGCAGTTTCTTCTTTGCTCGCAGGGATATAATTATTAGCATCTCCACTATAATGTTTTTTTAAATCAGATATAATTTTTAAAATACTTCTATGATAAATTATTTTGGGATCTTTCAAAGTTGTATCTATAAGTATCTTGAGATTTTTTAGGAATTCTGGGTTTTTCACACCATCGACTTCTCCTGCGTCGATGGTAAAATTAACACTTCTAATTCCATCCAGTTTAGTTGATAAGAAATCATAATTGTCCCTGAATTGATTACCTTCGCTCAAATATTTAAAGGCGTCAGTGTTTACCTCAGATTTAGAAGCATAAAATCCAAAAATCAAAGTGAACAACAAAAAAGTAAAAGCAATAATATATTTTCCACTTTGAATTTTTTTTATGCTATTTTTTGAGATTTGAATTCTTGGTCTTATATCAAATTTGTTCGCCGATATTTTTCTTTCAAAATAGTTGCTAAAAATTTTCAACATTGCTCCAACGACCAGATAAGTGAAAAGCCATGCAATAAATGTGGAAACAGCAACGACTATACCAAGATCATGAATAGGAAGAACTTCAGTATACGTAATAGTAAAAAAGCTAATCGAAGTGC
>JAHDHG010000057.1 GCA_020631435.1 Bacteriovoracaceae bacterium
TTTAATAAAGAAATTCCCAATTTTTATGGATAAGTAAGAACGATCTAATCCAAGAGCTTAATGAAGTTTTTAATGAATTAAAACGATAGGTCTATAACCAAGATTCTTCTCAAGAAGTCTTCTAAGATAAATTCTAATTTCTTCAGTATTCTTTTCTTTTATATTCACTCTTTTATTTTCATTCTCAAGTTCAAAAAGATTTTCTTCAGAAATATTTACTCCATAACTGCTCAACTCAAAAGATTGTTTATTCATTATTACTATTCCGTTTTCAGCAATTTTTCTTCGTTGAGAGATAATACCTCTTGGTATTTCATTATGCGAGTTATCTACGAGTAAAGGTTTTTTCCCTTCTTTGTCATAATGATTTACTTCATCAGAGAAGACGATCTCATCAAAGTCTCTTACAAAGTAAGTGCTTAAATGAGGAAATTCTTTTTTGATAAATTCATAATGTTTTTTTAAAAGAAATGTTTCACCATGAATTGGGACATAGTGAGTAAGGTCTAAGTTGGTGATAAATGTAGAAAGATCGCCTTGACCAGCATGACCCGAGCAATGAATTTTATAATCTTTATAAGTAATAATATCTGCTCCAAGTTCAACAAAGGCATTATAAATTCCCTGGATTTGCTTTTCATTCCCAGGGATAATGCTCGAGCTAAAAACAATTTGATCGCCTTCTTCTACTTTGAAAAATCTAGAAATGTTTTTTGAAATATTTTTTAAGGTTGAACGAAAACTTCCTTGGCATCCTGGAGCTAAAAGAATGTGCTTGTGATTGATTTCTTTTACTTTTTCTATATCTATTGCATCTGATTCTTTCAAAAGCCCAGCTTCGACAGCACAATTGAAACTAAAATGCATAGACCTACCGTAAAGAACAACTTTCTTGTTGATTTCTTTAGAGATATCAACAATTGTTTTAAGTCTATGTATGTTTGAAGAAAATAATGTAACTAAAGATCTTTTCTTTCTAGATAAAACAGACTTTAGATCTTCATAAACTTCAGATTCTCTAGTACTGAAACCTTCGGTTCTTACACTTGTGGAGTCTAAAAAAGCACAAAAGTTTTTTAAGTCTTTTGCATGATTGTTTATCTCATTTAGATTCTGAATGACATTTTTAGATTCTTGATGGCATTTAAAGTCAGAGGCAAATACTAATCCTTGATCTTGGGAGTTTACATAAAATCCAAATGTTTGAGCAGTAGAATGATCTACTTCAAAAGGGATAATCTTTAAATCACCAATTTCAACAACTTGTAAGTTCTGAATAACTTCGATGTCGATATTTTTTTTTAATTTATTTTTAATAACAATAGAGGTGTAATAAGAAGAATAAATTTTAAGATTGGGAATTTTTTTAAGTAGGAGTCTTAATCCACCAATATGATCTTCATGGCAGTGAGTGATAAAAATTGTATTAAATTTTTCAAAATCAACTTCAGAATAATCTGGAATGAGATAATTAATTCCAAGTACTTTGTCTCTTGGGAAAAGTGTACCAGAATCAATAATTATTCCATGATGTCTCGACTCAACAAGACTCATGTTTCCACCAATTTGGCCCACTCCACCTATGGGAGTAAACTTTAACTTATAACTCATAAATTTAGCTTAATGTTTTTTCTTGGATATCTGAAGTTTTTTGCTGAAAAAAAGAATTAGACGCTACCACTTCCTTAAGCTGAGAGGATAAAATTGTAGCAGCTTTGTCAGTTTCTTCTCCAACAATAATATCAGCATATTGCTTTTGTGGATCAAGATACTTCTGATACATAGGCCTAACGGTTTCATAATATTGAGCAATAACAGAATCCAAAGATCGACCTCTTTCTTGGATATCTCGATGTAGTCTTCTGATAAATCTTATGTCAGCATCAACATTTAAGAAGCATTTAACATCTGCTATTTCTCTAATTCTTTTATCATAAAGAGCGAAGATACCTTCGAAGATTAACACTTTTGTAGGGTAGAGATTTATTGATTTATTTTGAACTCTTTTAGATACCTCAAAATCATAGATGGGAGACTCAATATTCTGTCCCTTTTTAAGCATATTTAAATGTTCAAAAAGAAGCTCCCAATCAAATGCATCAGGATGATCAAAATTTGCTTTCCCTGATTCAGTAAAGTTTTCTGAAGGTTGAGTAGCTAAATAATAAGAATCCATTGAAAGAACTGTAATCTCATCAGCGGGAAGTTTATCCATGAGTTTCTTCGTAAATGTCGTTTTACCTGAACCTGATCCACCAGCAATGGCCATAAGATACATAGCAACTTCCTTTTGAATTAATGTTTTTTATAGTAAATTTAGAGTTTTTACCAGTAAATCTTATCAAAGAATGTAATAATTATAATGGCTTAGCAGTTTAAAGGCGAAATATGACTATATATCAATTAATTGGGAATTTTGGACCAAAATTCCTGCCAAAATCTACTTTATTTAAATTAGCATTTAATCTCTCTCCTATGTATAGAAGAAGTTGTGCAAGAATTATAGAAGTTTCAGAAGATATAATGAGGGTAAAAATTAAATTACCTATCAGTTTTCGAAATAAAAACTATATTGGGTCAATCTTTGGTGGGAGTATGTTCTCAGCGACAGATCCTATTTGCATGGTTCAGCTGATCAATATTCTTGGAAAAGAATATGTGGTTTGGGATAAATCTGCAGAGATTAAGTTTAAGAAGCCCGCATTTAAAGATTTATTTGCTGAATTTGATTTTAAAGAAGCTGAAATTAACTTGATTAAAGAGAAGGTTAAAGAAAAAAAAGAAATAGAAATCATAAAAAATATAAACTTAAATAATGCTAATAATTCAATTATATTTGCTGAGGTTGAAAAAAAATCTATATTGCATCAAAAGATTATTACAAAAATATAAAATTAAAATCTAAAAAATGACTTTTCTTTTTTTCTCAGCTTGATCCCATGTATCTAGAAAATTATTTAAATTAGGACTTTGAAAAATATTATATTTAATTTTTTTTGAAACTTCATTTTCAAGTTTAATCAAGTGTTTGATATTAAAAAAACCTTCTTGAAACTCATTGGATAAGCATTTACCGCTCATCATTGGAACTAATCCATTAATATCCGAACCCCAAAAAACTTGCTCAGGCTTTAAATATTTGAACAAATGATTTATTTGTTCTACAAGAACAGAAAAAGCACCTTTGCATCTATCTGTTTTAAGCATGGGAATTCCAAAATCTAATTCCCATTCAATGGGCATAATACCAATTATTCCTTTAGTGTCCCTCAAGGCTTCCAAATGCTTTTTTGAGATAGCTCTTTCAGCTGGATAATACCTTCTGAACAACGTATGAGTAAAAAGCAACGGTATTTTATAGTTTTTCCATAAAGGAATAATTTCATCAATTCCTTTATCGCTTAAATGAGTAAAATCAAGCCAAACCCCTTCACTAAGAAGGGTTGTTATTAATTTTTTTCCTTTATTTTTAAGGCCTATTGGATGTTGAAGTATTCCATTTTCCTTTGAGTTTAAAAAATGTGCCTTAAAATAATCCCAGGGATTAATTAAATTAATAGGGAAATGAAAAAAAGAAGTACCACTTAGATCATCTTCAATTAAATGTGCTAGAGTAACAATTCTAATATTTTTCTTATTAATAAAGAGCTCAATATCTTCTTTTGTTTCTAAAATTTCAGATGCCCCTTCAAGAGATAAGACAAGAACTCTTTTGCCATTGGTTAAAGCATCTCTAGCTTCAAGTGAATTCTTAGCGATGATCCAGTTAGGATATCTTTTTACAAATTCTTCAGCTAGTGCGATTTGTCTGAGAATTGATTTTTTTATATCAAAATTTAATAAAGGGTGAGCATATAAAGAAACAACTATAAGTTTAAAGTGCGATTCGTTTAATGTTTTAAAATTAGATTTTTGAATAGTAAGACTATCCCAAGAATCTGCAATTTTATCAGAGAAAAAGTTCCCTCTCATTAAAGGATAAATTCCCTCAGAAGCAAAAAGATGTGCGTGAAGATCTACGTATGAGAAGGATTGTAATGATATAAAAAGAATTAATCTAATAAGCATACTAATTTCCCTATAGTTCTTTTTTTATTTAATTCAATTAAACCTTCTGTTAATTCCAAGAAAGAAAATTCTTTTTGGATATTGACTCTTAAATTGTCGTTTTCAATTAAGTTTAATAATAAGTCGAGATGATTTTTGTTGTACTTAACTAAGACTAGCTTTTGATTAAATTTTAATTTTATCAAATTTTTCAAATGCGTCTTAATCATATTTTTATTGGGATATGTATAGATATAATTTCCATTTGGATTTAAATTATCTTCGAATTTATTGTTTGAATAAGTATTAACGACATCAAATATTATATCAAATCTTCTTTTTCCTATTTGTTCTTTATCGTAAGAAATTATGGAATTTACTCCAAGTGATTCCACAAATTTTCGGTTTTTCTCAGAACATACTGCTGTTACTTTTAATCCAAAATAAAGAGCAATCTGACACGCGATATGGCCGACACCTCCACTGGCTCCGATAATCAAGATTGATTTATTAGAGTTTTGATATGGGAATAAAGCATTAAGGGCAGTTAGTGAGACCAAAGAGATAGCTGCTGCTTCTTTAGTGTTAATTTGTGATGGAATTTTTCTAGTATTCCAAAAGTTTAAACATACATATTCAGAGAATCCACCAGCTATGAGTGGATTAATCATTGCAAAAACCTTGTCTCCTTTTTTAAATTTATTTGCAAAGATTCCTTTTTTGATAATTGATCCCGAAACATCACATCCTAAAATTTTCCCTTCTTTTCTCAAAAGTCCTAGCGAGAAAGCATTGCCATGAAGTACGTTTAAATCATGAGGATTTAAGGCAACTGCTTTTGTTTTAATTAATATTTGCCATGGAAAGACTATTGGTTTTCTAGTTTTTGAAAGGTTTAAACTTTCAATTGTATTTTTTGAAAAAAAAGGATTTATAAATGCTCTCATTTTACAAAGAAAAGAATGAATGCAATAAAACTAGAAAGTCTTAATGATTCGAAAAAATACTTGAGTCTATGGTTATCAAATACCATCCCCAAAATGAATAGATTAAATGTTGCAAAAAACCAAAAAAATGATTTAGCTAAAATACTGGCTTCTCTAGAGTTTTCATTATAAATAATTGCCATTACAAAAAAGAGTAAAGCTTGTATTAAAGTATAAATATGAATTTTTTTTGATCCGAATTCTTTTTTCTTGCTTCTCATTACTTTTTTAAAAAATGGAAATATGTTTAACAAAATCGGATTTGCAGTCTGATAATTGTCTTTTACTCCTAAGGTAACGGCTTTATTTTCAGATTGAAAAGTTTTAAATAATCTATCCCAGACAGTTAAAATCCCACCAAAATTTTTGTTAATGTATTCACGGTTTTTTCCATGATGTACTTTGTGGAGAGTGGGAGTGACAAATAAATAGTCTATGAAGCTAAATTTAGGTGCAAACTCCGTATGAAGAAAAAATTGATAACTTGCATGTAATACAAAAGCAATAAGTGCCATTTCAATTGGAAACCCTAATAATGGTATAGGCCAATAAAACAACATGCTATAAGATCTATTGAATGCAGAATTTCTTAATCCGAGTAAGAGATTAAATTCTTTTCCTTGATGATGGACATGGTGGATAGACCAAAACAAAGGAAGCTGATGACTCAGTCGGTGCCACCAATAAAAACAAAAATCAATAATAATTAGAAGTAGAACCCAATTTTCTATATCCGTAGATTCCAGTTTGAAAAAGCTATATTTTGATAAATAAATATATACTGGAATAAGAAATAGCCACATGAAAAAGTCTGTAAATTGTTCGAAAGAAATACAAGTTAAGTTTATAAATGATTCCTTTAGTGAATAATTTTTGGCTTTTTTGAATATATTCACAGATATTTCAAGAAGAATGAAAAAAACTAAGATGGGGGTAATCTTAGAAACAAATTCTGTAAATATTGTAAATTGAGCTGGATCAAAATTCATGATTTAACCAAGGATCCGTTTGCCCCTGTTTTTATAGCATTAATAAAAAATTCAAGATAGCTATTAAAAAAGACTGCTCCTTGTTCTTCAAGATGGGGCTTGAGAATTTGATGAGCTTTTGGAAGATTATACCAAGGTATTTGAGAAAAAATATGGTGTTCTTGATGATAATTAATATTACAAAATAAAATTTCTAAGAGCTTATAAGTTGGAATAGTTCTAGACGAATTTATTTTAGAATTTTTATCTGTCAAAGAATGTTCGGCCCATCCTCTAAGATTTGCAATTAAGATTGTAAAAATAAGAGGCTTAATCCAAATATCTACTAAGAAAGAAAATCCAAAATTATTTATTGAAAGTGGAATTATAAAAGCAAAGAGTATAGCCATAAGAATATACTCTTCGATCACTTGTCTCTTATCTTCCTTTGATCCCCACTTAAATGCCATTGCTGGAACATGTATAAAGAAACCTAGAGTTCCAAAGAATGGCCAAAGGTAAAATAAGATATTTAAGACCTTTTTATTTGAAGTGATATTTGTAAATTCATCAGGATCATCTGCCTGCCTTGTGGCTCTGTGATGCTTTTTATGTGTTGCTCTGTAGGCACTGCCGGACATAAATACAGGCAAGCTATAGATAAATCCTAACCAGCGATCAATAATTTTGTTTCCAGTAATCGAATAATGGCAAGCTTCATGCATAAGTACACTAAGTGAGTGAATCAATGTTCCTATAAATGCTGCAAGAATCCATTTTATAATTTCATTTTCAGGATTTTGATAAATCACAAATGCAGAAATAACCCAAAGAGCAATATAAGCAGGGCCAATAATATTCCAGAAATGATTTTTCTTTCTTAGAGAAATTAATTCCTTTTGAACTTCTTTGGGAAGTGTTTTCTTCCATTCACCAATTTGCAACATTTTTTTTCTCCTCTTCTACCTTGTATCTAGAAAACAAACTCATTTTTGGATTAAAAATAAAATCCATAACTAAGCCTGTCCAAGATTTAACAGGTTTAAGGTTGTCATAAAAGTTTGAAGTTATTCTTCGATATTCTTTAATTCTAGACCATGGAATATGTGGAATATCATGATGCTCGTTATGGTATCCAACATTAAAAGTGACTAAATTCCCAATGCCATAATAAGAATTAGTATGCTGTTCACAATCATTGACATGAAAGTGTTCTTGCATCCACCTTCCACCTAATGGATGAAGACCAATGGCAAAAAAGAAACTCATTAAAAGATAAGGAAGAATATTAGAATATCCTAATCCAAGAATAAGTCCTAGGGCCAAGACTTGACTCGCAATATTTGCAATAACCCAAGGACAAATTAATTTTATCTTTGTTACAGAGCTAGATCTAATTGCATAAAATATTGGGAAAAATAATAACCATAATGCTTTTTTAAAACTAGAGTTTCCTACTAGTTTTGCTTCCCATAAAGGAGGAAGATCTGCGTCTACACCTATTCTATGGAGTTTGGAATGATGGAGTGAGTGATATTTTTTAAATGCAATAGCTGTAGGAGCGAGTAGTGGTATATTTGCAATTAAACAAAAAATATTATTCCAAAAAACTTTTCTAAAAACTAAGTTATGACCACATTCATGAATAAGAACGAAGCAATTATGAGAAAGAAAGGCTCCAACACAAAATGCTAATAAGAATTGATATAAAAATGATGAATCAGAGATTAAAAAGGCTAAACCCATTTGAGTAATAACTGTTATTAGTATGAATACAGAGGTCCAGGGGTTTCTCCCAAATAATTTTTTTACTTCTGGATACTTTTTTAAGATTTCTTTTCTTCTAGTAGTATGGAAATCATCTTCTTTAGAACTCACAAATTCAAATATATCTTTCTCTTTTTGAAGAAAGTTAAACATCGCTTGTGTGAGTGATTTGTAGTTATATTCTTTCATGTTCTCAACCTTTCTTAAATTATGATATGGGATTTGAGGATGTTTATGGTGCAACTTATGAAGGTTAGAATTTAAGGGCGCCCATAAGAATGAAAAAAGACTGCTTTGTATATCTATGGAATCTTCAATTTGTTCTTTTTGAGTGGTTAGCTTTTTAGTCTTTTTCTTACTATAAGTGTGCGACACTAAAGTTCTTATCTGATTTAATATTCCAATAATTGCACACGTAAGATACCATAAAAAGAAAATCTTTGTATTGAGATAAGATAAAGAAATGATAGCATGAATAATATCAACTCTGAGATATGCAATTCTTTAAGTTCTTTTTTGTTAAGAAGAGGCCTCTCGTAATCTTCAAGATACATTGTAAGAGAAGAACCTTTTGAGATTTTCCATTCATTAATTCTTTTAGAAAAAATTGATAGAAAAGAAATTAGAGTAAATCTAATTAATAAAAAAATAGGACTAAGAACTGGAAGAAATAAAAACAATGTTTTCTTCAATATATTGCTGTTTTTTAGATTTTGATATTCTGGATCATTAATAGTTGAATATTTATTGGAATGATGCTGAAGATGAACTTTATAATAAAAAATAGGGGGGATTAAAAATGGTGAACCAATCATTGCAAACCATGTCCATTTGAACCATTTTAATTTTTGATAATGGTGAGCAATCTCATGAATAAAAAAAAGAGCTCTGTATAAAAAAATTGAGCCAGATATTAGAAATAGCATTTCTGTCAGTAGGTTGTTTGCTATATAAGATAGCGTTAAGGCTATATAGCCTATAACTGAGGATAGAATTAAATCTAAAAAATACGTGGCCATAGACAGCTCATATAAAGACGAGCTTTCTTTCATTTTCATATTCATTTTTTCCCTTAAGCAAATCCTTTTAGGGTAATTGCTTATCGCCGGAACATAGCATGTTGCGTTATTTAAATAATTAACAATGTAATAAATTCACTAACTGTCAGATTTATAGACAGTGATGGGTAGAGATTCTAAGTATTTAAGTAATACTTTTGAACATTGAAATGAATAAACTTTATTACATAGAAATTACAAATCAACACTATGAGGATTTTAAATTTTACCTAGAGTCTCTGGAAAATATCATCATCTATGATGGAGAGCTTACTGAAGAGGAAATAGACCTTGAGCTAGGGGAGTTGAGTTATTGTGGTGGTGATCTTGAAGAAAAATCCATAGAAAGATTAGAGGATCTTCTATCTAAGAAGAAAAAGAAGATATATTTCAAAAATGAATCTGAAGCACAAAAATTTCAGTTATTAATAAAAGAAGAAAATAATGAAATTATTGAAATCTTTAAAAGCGAAGAAAAAAACTGGTCTGAAGAATGGAAAAAGCACTATGAAAAAATACATCTTGGATATAAAGATCTAATCATAGTTCCTTCTTGGGAAAAAAAAGAAAATAAAAAAAGTGAGATTTACATATATCCTGGTCAAGGTTTTGGAACAGGAACTCATGAAACAACGAGGTTGTGCCTAAAGATTTTAAAAGGATTAGAAAACAAGAAGGTTGATAAAATCTTAGACTTTGGATGTGGTTCAGGAATTCTTGGAATCGGTCATCACAAGTTACTAAATTCTCATTGTGTTTATTATGATATAGAAAAAGCTGCGATAGAAAATACGCTCATCAATCTAGAATTAAATGAAGTAGATGAGAGTTATTATCAATGTTTAAATCCAAGTCAAAAGAATTTAATTAAAGATCATAAGTACGATTTAATATTTGCTAATATTCTTAAACATGTGATTCTAGCGGAGAGTGATTTTTTAAATAGCTTAGAATGTAATACTTTAATTCTGTCTGGAATTTTGGTCGGGCAAGAAATTGAAATTATAGATCATTTTAAAAAAATTAATTATAAAAATAACCTTATGATGGTTGATGGTGATTGGGTTTCGCTTCTCATGGAAAAAAATTGAGGGCAATTTATCTAAGTTCTTATTCAGCTAATGAAGAAAAGATTGAGCTAAAAGACAAACTTCTTCTTAATCATTTCAACAATGTCCTCAAGTTAAAAGTTGGAGAAAAAGTTTTAATTTTAGATGGTAAAGGAAAAAAAGTTTTCTGCTTTGTTTCTGAGAGAACAAAGAAGAAAATAACCTTAGAAAAATCTGATGAACAAAATTTTTCAGATCAAAGAAAAATCACTATCGCTTTAGGGAACTTGAAAAGAGAAGCTTTTACAGAAGCTCTTAAGAAGTCCGTAGAATGTAATGTAAAAAAAATTATTATTTTTAATTCTGAATATTCTCAAAGGCAATCTTATAAAACTGAAAGAATTCAAGCTGTTTTAAAATCAGCTATTGAACAATCTAATTCAATATTTGATTTAGAAGTAAACTTTACGGATCTTAATCAGATAAAATTTAATGAGTTTAATCATATTTATTTTTTTAACTCACAAACTGAAAAATCGAATCTTCTAAATACTCAAAATGGTGAAGAAATATTAATTATCATTGGTCCAGAGGGAGGATTTTCTCCAAATGAAATAAAATATTTGAAGTCTCTAAATAATATTTCTGAAATTAAGGCCGATACCAATATATTAAGAGCTCCAACGGCCCTATCTTACAGTGTTGGTCATGTACAGGGCCTTTTAAATATGAGAATCTAAAGTTATAAGATTTAGGAGTGTGCATGGATCAAATAAATCATCAGGATATAGAATTCAACCCTATTACTGAAGGATTGGGTTTTAATCAAGAAAAGTATAAGGGTCTTCAAAAAGAAGTTAAAATAAATACCAAAATTAGTCCTAGCGAAAATATTAAGTCAGAAGTTTATCGTCCATTAAAAAAAGAACAAGTTACTTTTAAAAAAGATGAAATCAAAAAAATCAAAACTATCAATACTAAAGAAGCACCAAAAGCAATTAAGCAAAGTTTTGAAGGGATAAGAGTTTTTAAAAAGCTTCTTGCTTGGATGATTGATTTAGTTGTTGTTCTGGGATCAGTTTTAATTTTATCAATATTAGTAAATTATCTAATTACTCAAAATTTTGAATTTACACTTATTCAAGATATCAACTTTTGGACATATTTCATTGCTCCACTTTTCTTTGCTAGTTATATCTTTTATTTTTCAGTCTTTTTGAAAACAACTAAGCAAACTATGGGAATGCATATTCTTGACTTGGAGATAGTCTCAAAGTCTGGCGAAGATGTTACATTTTACCAAACAATTTTAAGAAGCGTTTTAGGAATGGTTTCTGTTATGACTTTTGGTATTTTTGAAATCTTAGGTCTAGTAAATGCACTAACCTGGACAGAAATAAAATCTTCTAAAATATCATGAACTTTGAATCATTTGAAAAAGCAAGAATAGATAAAAATATTGTTTTTACGAATGGTTGCTTTGATATTCTTCATGTCGGTCATCTTTCCTATTTAAAAGAAGCAAAGTCTCTTGGTGATTTACTAGTAGTTGGTCTGAATTCTGATGAAAGCGTAAAAAGGCTGAAAGGTGAAGAAAGGCCTGTTAACTCTGAAAAAGATCGAAAGTTATTTCTTGAGTCTCTTAGACATGTAGATTTCGTCTTTATTTTCAATGAAGATACTCCTTTAAATTTGATTCAAACTGTTAAGCCAGATGTTTTAGTCAAAGGCGGAGATTGGAAAAAAGAAGAAATAGTAGGAAGTAAATTTGTAGAAGGGCGAGGAGGAAAAGTCTTATCCTTGCTTTTTAAAGAAGGCTATTCAACTACAAATATTATTAATAAAATTAAATCATTATGAAATATACGATTATTTCGGATCTTCATGTGAGAAATAATGAAGATACTAGATATGAACTTTTATTAAACTTCATTTCTTCTCGAGAGGTTGAAGAATCAGATATTGTTATTTTTCTTGGGGATATTTTTGATCAGTTTATTGGTCCACATATTGAGTACCTTCATGAATATTCTGATTTCTTCAAAGAATTAAATTATTTATTGAAGTCTAAAACAATTTGGTGGTTTGAAGGTAATCATGATTTTCATGTAGAAAAATTTTTCAAGAAATACATTACCAATATTAACGAAGAAAACTTTGAATATATTAAAGATAACAAAATTTTTAATATTGGAGCTAAAAGGGTTTATATGGGACATGGTGATGAATTAGACCATTTAAATGATTCATACATGAAATATAGAAAATTTATTAGGGGAAGACTTTCAAAGTTTATTATTGAGCGATTATTATCATTTAGTTTCCTATGTATTATTAAAGAGAAATTCTCTAATAAATCAAAAGAGATGCAGAAGGATTTTGATTTTAAAAAATCTAAAGAAAAGTATTTAAGTTATGTCGATAGTCTAAGAAAAGATTTTGATTTGATCTTATTGGGTCATAGTCACATATTTGAAGATCTTCATTTTTATAAAAACGTTGGTTTTCCACCTGAAGATAAAAAATTTTTAAAACTTGATTCGAATGATTCTTTAATGTGCTCTCTTGCTTAGAAAAAACTTTTCTTTTAATGTTAAGAAGTAGTCTTTGTTAGGGTTTACTACGAAATGTACTTTATCATTCTCTTCTTTTGATATAATGATTTTATCTTCTGGAATAACATCAAATGTAACTTGCCCATCAATCGTTAAACAAACATCTTTGTGCTTATCCAGGAGCTGAACTTGCACACTTTGATCGTCAGGTATGATTAATGGTCTATGAGTTAGTCCATGAGGACAAATAGGTGTAAGAGTTAAACCTTTAACGTCAGGATGAACTATTGGTCCACCAGCAGCAAGACTATAAGCAGTGGAGCCTAAAGGGGAGCTAATAATTAATCCATCTCCGGCTACATTAAAAAGCACTTTGTTATTTGATTCAACTGCTAACTCAAACATTCTAGCAATATTGTTCTTTGAAAAAACTGCGTCATTAATAAATCGTTTTTCAAAAACTTTTTTTCCATTTCTCTCTACAGTGATATGAAACATTTGAATTTCTTTAGTCTCTATCTCACTTTTAATGTATTTATCTAAAATATCGAACATTTCATGTCCGCTGAATTCAGTGATAAATCCTAGCTTTCCATAATTAACACCTAAGATAGGAGTGTTTCCAAAAACTTTTCGACATGTGCCTATAAGTGTTCCGTCTCCACCCAGAGTTAAAATTAAGTCTTGATCAGACAAGCTATCTTTGGTGATATATCTACCTTTAAAATCCGAAACTGAATCAGAAATTCTATTTTTTTCTTTTTCCAAGAAAGAATAAGAGATTTTTTTATTATTAAACCAAGTCACTACATGACTAACAGTATTCATATACTGTTGATCACCAGAAGGCTTAAGAATGATGGCTACTTTATGACTCATTATCAATTAACATTATAATCTCTTCTGATGTCTTCTGTATATTTTGAAAAGGCTTGCTTATGAAAGGAGTATTATATGATTTTGCTCTTTCAATAATTTGTTCTGAATGATAGGCGCTCATAAGAACAAATTTATTTGATATCTCTTTACGAGTATATTTTTTAAGACTTCCCTCAAGTACATCAAATCCGCTTAAATCATTAAGCATTAAATCTGATAAAATAAGTTCATAATCATTTTTCAGGATTAAATCCAGACCTTCTTTTCCAAGAGTAGTAGTATCGACTTCAAAACCCTTAGATTTAAATATTATTTCTAGAGATTTAAGAATTAAGATTTCATCTTCAATGATTAGTATTTTTTTCATGATTCTCTTTTTATTTTTAACTCAAATACTGTACCAGAGTTGTCTGACTTAACCAAAATTAAATCTCCTCCATGCTGTTTAGCCAAGTTCTTAGAGATTGAAAGTCCTAACCCATGCCCAGTATTTTTAGTCGTATGAAATGGATGAAACAAATTTTCCAAAATAGTATTAGGAAGACCTCGTCCATGATCTTCCACAAAGAAGGAATAAAATGATTTATTATCAATAAACTTCACGATTAATGAATTATTCTTGTTTTGAGATTTTAGCTCTTGAATAGCATTATAAATCAAATTAAAAAGAATTTGGATAACAGAACTGATATTTGCATGTATTTTTTTTTCTTCATCTTTTTGATCTATATCAAAAGTATACTTGATATGACGCAATTCACTTTTAAGGATAGAAATTAAAGTTTCTTGAACTGTTTTGACTGTAAAAATTTCTTTTGATTTTTCTTTCTTAAATAAGTTGGTCATATTATTCAAAATATTTTGAGCTCTTAGTCCAGCTGATTTGATTTCAGTTAAAAGTTCTTTGTATTCTTCTAGTTTTTTCTCATTGATTAAGATATCGATTGCCATGTTAATCCCTAGTATAGGATTACTTAGCTCATGCTTAAGAATATTAAACAGTTCACCTAGAAGGCGGACTCTATGGTAATGAAAAATATCAGGACTTAAACTTGAATTCTCTAACGCTGTATAATTCAAAACAATAAAGGACCAAGGTGGAGCATATTTTTTTTCAAATTCAAAATCACCGACTTCTTCTTTCTTATTTATTTCAATCTGGTAC
>JAHDHG010000058.1 GCA_020631435.1 Bacteriovoracaceae bacterium
TGAAGAAATGACTAAGGCAAATGAAGAACTTGTGGAGTATCAAAGTGGAAATGTTGAAAAAAATGATAATCTATTAATTACTAGACATAAAAAAGTGAGTGAACAATTCATGCACCTTATTAGGTATTCAAAAGAATATAAAGAGAAATATCCATCCTCTGAAAAAGACATCGACATGAGTTTAGATATGATAACTATTGTGAGTACTTATAATGAATATACTAAAAAACTAGTTGATTTAGGTGTTATTGAGAAAACTGAGATTAGTATTTATAATCCTGTGACTGGCGAGGAGTCAGAACAGTAGATAACTCTCGCTTTCCCTTTAGATTTTCATTCTAAGGGGAAAGTAAATTAATAAATAGAGGCATATAAAAAATTTTCGAAGCTTACTCTCCTTCTAAAGAAATACAATTTTACCATCTCTACATTTCTAATTAAATAATTTGAATATCCGATCTCTAAGCGATAATAATTGCCTTAGGACCAATCTAAAAGATAGATTTTGAGCTAATTAATGATTAAACATCCAATAATAATCTAGTTGGATCTTCTAGTAACTCTTTCACTCTCTTTAGAAAACTCACAGACTCTTTTCCATCAATAATTCTATGATCATAACTTAAGGCTAGATACATGATTGGCCTAACTTTTATCTCACCATCAACAACGTGGGGTCTATCTACAATATTGTGCATTCCTAAAATTGCAGACTGAGGTTGGTTAATGATTGGAGTTGAAAGCATAGAGCCAAACACACCACCATTAGTAATAGTAAATGTTCCACCTTGCATCTCATTTAATTTAAGTTTCCCTTCACGGGCTTTAAGAGCAAGACTCCTAATAGACTTTTCAATGTCAGCTAGACTTAACTTTTCAGCGTTTCTGACAACAGGAACGACTAATCCTTTTGGAGCAGAAACAGCAATCCCAACGTCACAATAATTGTGAGTTAAAATTTCAGTTCCCTCAATCTGTCCATTTACTCTTGGAAACTCTTGAAGAGCGATACAACATGCTTTAGTAAAAAATGACATAAAGCCAAGTCCTATTTGATGCTTTTCTTTAAAGCTTTCTTTGTACTTTGCTCGTAATGCCTTAATTGCATGCATATCCACTTCATTAAAAGTAGTAAGCATCGCTGTCGTGTTTTTAGCAGATACTAGCCTCTTAGCAATGGTCTTTCTTAAAGAGCTCATCTTCTCTCTTGAAACTTCTCTATTTCCAGATGGAGTAGAAATTTCTAAAGACCCGATATCACTTACTGGCTTAGAAGCCACAGGAACTTTCGCGTTTAGTGCATCTTCCTTAGTAATTCTTCCACCTTTTCCTGAGCCCTTGATTGAACTTGGGTCAATATTTTTTTCTCTTAAAATCTTCATCGCAGCAGGTGAAGCAACTGAAGTTTCAGTATTTGAAGTTTGATTTGTTGTAGGACTAGTAGAAGTAGCGGCTTTCACTTCTGGTGCCCCGGCCGGTTTTTCACCTGGAACAATTGAACCAATCACTGCACCAACATCCACAGTATCTCCTTCAGTAGCAGTAATATTAAGAATCCCAGCTTGCGGTGAAGGAAGTTCCATAGAGGCCTTATCTGATTCAATTTCACAAATTGGCTCATCCATATCCACGAACTCTCCATTTTTTTTCATCCAAGACGCGATAGTTACCTCGGTAACTGACTCTCCTACTGCAGGTATAACGATCTGATTCATATTTTAATCCTTTTATTCAAAAGCTAATTTTACAATTTTTTCTTGTTCTAATTTATGCACACTTGAGTAACCAGTTGCCGGTGAAGCAGAAGCTCTTCTAGAAATTAATTTAAAATCTCTAAATTGATCATATCTTAGAAGATAAGTCCAAGCACCCATATTTTTTGGCTCTTCTTGTACCCAAACTTTTTCACATCTATATTCATCTAAGATCTTATCTAAGTGGTTCTCAGAAATCGGATAAAGTTGCTCGAGCCTAACAATAGCAACCCCTTCAATATTATTTTCATCTCTATATTTTTTTAGATCGTAATAAACTTTACCATTACACATGATAAGTCTTCTGGTGCTAGCAGGATCAGCACTTTCATCCAAGATAAATTCCTGAAATCTTCCTGAAGTTAAATCTTTTTTAGATGAGACACATTCAGGATGTCTAAGTAAAGATTTAGGTGTGAATAAAACTAATGGCTTTCTAAAGTTCCAAGTAACATGTCTTCTTAAAAGATGAAATAAATTTGCAGGTGTCGTCACGTTTGCAACGATCATATTTAAATCTGCTGCTAGTTGAAGAACTCTTTCAGGCCTAGCGTTTGAATGCTCTGGACCTTGCCCTTCATATCCATGTGGAAGATAAGTAATCAATCCACTCATTTTACCCCACTTTGACTCTCCACTTGAGATAAACTGATCAAAAACGGTCTGCGCACCATTAGCAAAGTCTCCGAATTGAGCTTCCCATATATTAATGTCAGTTGGTCTACCTAAGGAATATCCGTACTCAAAACCTAAAACAGCATATTCAGATAGAAGAGAATTATAAATTCTAAACTGAGATTGATCTCCAGAAATATGATTCAAACTCAAATAAATCTCATCGCCTGATTCATCAAAGATACCAGCGTGTCTATGAGAAAAAGTTCCTCTCACAACATCTTGCCCACTCATTCTAATGCCAATTCCATCTTTAAGAAGTGATCCATAGGCAAGTAACTCACCTAACGCCCAGTTAAGATTATCTCCATCCCACCTCTTCACCCTGTCATCAATTATTCGGCTAGCTTTTTTAATAGGCGTTATATGATCTGGGATATGAATAAGAGATTTATAAATTTCTTCTAACCCATCAATTGGAAAACCAGTCTTTGGGTTATACTCAAAGTCCTCTCTAGTTGCATGCTTCAAACTCTCCCACTCTTTATCAGGTTGTTGCGGCTTATAATCAATCGTCGTTTCTTTAAGCATATTAAATCTACTCTGAAGAAGATTTCTAAACTCTTGCTCCATTTGATTAGCAAGGTCTGCCTCTATCGATCCACTATCAATAAGTTTATTCATATAAACTTCTCTTGGGTTAGGATGATTCCCAATAAGTTTATAGAGATTAGGTTGAGTAAACTTGGGTTCATCACCTTCGTTATGACCATGTTTTCTATAACCAACCATATCAACGAAAATATCTTCACCAAATTTTTGTCTAAACTCTGCTGCTAACTCTACGGCCCAAACTACTGCTTCAGCATCATCACCATTCACATGAATAATTGGAACATTAATCACTCTACCCACACTAGTGCAATAAGTTGAACTTCTTGCATCAGTAAAATCAGTAGTGAATCCAATTTGATTATTAATGACAAAGTGGATCGACCCACCGACGTGAAACCCAATGAGTCTAGACATTTGCGTCGACTCGTAAACGACACCTTGACCAGCAACTGCAGCGTCACCATGAAGAATGATTGGTAGTACTTTTTTATGTTCTTCATTATATAAAATGTCACTCTGAGCTCTAGAGTAACCTTGAACCACTGGCCCAACAGCTTCTAAGTGAGATGGATTCGGCATTAATTTAGCATAGATCTTATTTCCAGATCTTGTTTCTATATACGACCTAAACCCAAGGTGATATTTTACGTCACCATCACCAAAAGTATCTTCTGGATTAATATTTCCTTCAAACTCATTAAAGATATACTCGTATGTTTTCCCAAGAGTATTAGCCAATACATTTAATCTTCCTCTATGGGCCATACCAATAACAACTTCTTTCGCTCCATGTATCTCTGCCGTATCAATAATCGCATCAAGAGCTGGTACAGTGT
Organism: Bacteriovoracaceae bacterium; assembly: GCA_020631435.1. GTDB lineage: Bacteria > Bdellovibrionota > Bacteriovoracia > Bacteriovoracales > Bacteriovoracaceae > JAHDHG01. Next base: position 3,821 of record JAHDHG010000058.1, read on the forward strand.
TTTCCGCTCCTTCTAATGAAAATCTTTTTTGACCTACATACTTTGTATTAAGAAAATTTTCAAAAACTACGGCCTGATTCAGCTTTTCAAGAATTCTCTTTTTCTTTTCAACTGGAAAATTAATTAGACCATTATCTCTTTCAATCTTATCTCTAAACCATCTTCTAATTTCAGTATTTTGGACATGCATAAATTCAAAACCAAGGCTTTTGCAATACACTTGATCAAGAAATTCTAAGATCTTTTTTAAACTACATTTCCCAAGACCAAGGTATTCACCACAAACTGACTGAAATGATAAATCCGATTCGCTTAAGCCATAATCAGAGAGGTTTAAATGTGGATGTCTATTTCTTCTTTCTCTAATTGGATTCGTCTTTGAGAGTAAATGACCTCTCGCTCGGTAACTTTGAATAATTCTAAAAACTCTGAATTCTTTATCAATATCACTGCTTCCAGAAACTGAACCAGCAACTGGAGCCAGGTCAGCTAAATCAAGACTTGGATCTTTTGCAACAGCAAAATCATATCCTTTGAAAAAATTTCTCCAAGTTTCATCTACTGAGTTCTCATCACTTTTAAAATCATTATACAATGAATCAATATACGCTGAATCAGATCCAGAGAGATGAGTAAAATCCATATTCGCCATAGCAAAACCTTAAATTTAAAGAGTTTAATCTATTAAAATTATAGACAATTATGAAACACTCCAGCAATTACCCAGCTAAAAAGATTATGAATTATTTTTTTGAACTCGCTAAAAATTCTTTAGACTTCTGGATTACTTTCATAGGTATTTCATGACCACCTGAAAATTCCAGAAAATCTACATTAAATGATAGGTTGTTTAACTCTTTCTCAAGAGTTTTGGCGTATTCAAATCGAAGAATTGGATCTTGCTTACCATGAGATTGAAAAACAGGGACAGCAGGACCAGTAAATTTATTTACCAAATCTTTTGCAACCAAAGTACTTGAGTACAGAACTAATCCTTTAAAGTTATATTCTTGAAAATACTTTAAATAAAAATGAAGAGCACACATACTGCCTTGAGAAAAACCACCCAAGTAAAGATCTGTAATATCTAAGTTATCCAGTGACCTTTTTATAAATTTTAATGATTCAGCTAAATCAACAGGTGTTGAATTTGAAAAATCTAAATTTCCTTGTTGAAGCTTCATCAGCTCATAGGCATTAATTTCAAACCATGAGCGCCCTCCAAAATGACTGGGTTGCAAAAGATGAGGAGCATCCAGAAAGTGAAATTTCTGCTCAGTTGAGGACCTCAAAACCTGCTCAAGCGGCATTAAGTCTTCTTTATTGGCACCATATCCGTGTAGAAATACTATATTCATAAGAAGATCTTCTGCTATTTACACTAAAATAAAAAGAAATTAGAGTTTATTTATATGAAAAACTTATTTATTCTCCTGATCTTTTTATCTTGTAATCATGAATATGAAACTCCTATTATTCAGGAGTTGAACCCTCACCAAACAGGAATTTACGGTGGCTATGTTGGGCAATGCGTGGAGTCTGTAAAAGAATCTTCTCCTAAGAAGCTTATCTATAATATTAAATGCTCTCCTGTTTTCAGAAATGATAAATTAACTGAGTTATTAAAAATTTTTGATAATTGGATTGAAAATAATTGCCCCGAAAGATTGGAGATATTTGAAGAATTTAGTAACACTCCAAAAGATTACTTTTGGACGAGAAACTCTGATGAGCCAATGGTAATTTATAATGATTCAAGAGCCATCACAAAACAAATTAAACATTGTGAACATTTTGAAGGTCTTAGGTTGGGAAGAATTAGAAATTAAAATTTTTAATTTAATTTAGTTATTCTATTTCTTGCTTGACTGATTATAGGAATGTAATTTCGATGAATTAAAAAAATAGAAATTTCACGTTGCTTAAATAAATTTAAATTTAAAAATAACTGGCTTATGATCTGACAATGAAACGTCGCGGTCAATTTCAGATTTAATAACTTCCAAATTATTAACTAAAACTAAATCTAATCTAAATTTTATAAACATGAATTTAAATGTCCATTTCTTATCTTCTATGGCATCTCTAAATCCATAATCTTTCGCTAAGTTAAATATTTGCTCTCTATTTCTTTTAAGAAAAGAATTAAAATCACCAGCAATGATAGATGACTCAGCATCAGTGTTTTCAATAAGTATTTTCTCTACTTGCTCGACCCTTTGTTGATTAGTGATAGTTGGATGATTATGGGTACTAGTAAGACTAAGTTGCTTTCCTTCCAGGAGGTAATCAACTCTTAAAACTTTTTTATAATATTTTTCAGTAAGACTTTGATGTGGAACTTCGAAAGTTTTAAAATTTTCAAAATTATATCGAGAGAGTATTGCGACTCCAAAAAATTTATTTTTCTTAGTTGTAGAAGGAACATAGACATAAGAAAAATTTAATATTTTTGCAATTTTTGAAGCATCATTACATTTCCCATCTAAATCTCCCATAGCTTCTTGAAGAAAGATAAAATCTACATCTTGATGATTTTCATAAAGATAAGTTGAAATTTCTTCAATCTTCTCTCCGAACTTAATATTATAGGTTATTGATTTATAACTCGATTTGTACTGAGCTTTTTCTTTAATAAAATTTCCATGAAATATTTGAGCAAACGAATTAATTCCCCAAAAAAGAATCAAAAAATAGTAAAGAGTTTTCATACTCTACTATCTTTACATTTTTATTATACTCTTTTAATCAGAGGAGATTTATTCCACTAAAATTGGTTTATTTAAAACCATTTTGTAAAACATAAGTTGGGTTAATGAGAGCAACAACTAGTTTTTCTACAGAGCTAAATCCATTTTTTTTCATTTTCATTGTTAACTGATGAGATCCTTCACCTAATAAAGAGCCTAATATAGGTGTCACAATCAAATCTTGTGTTGAAGGCTGCTCAAACCAAGACTCAATCAAATATTCCCACATCGTAGATTTATAAGCTGAATAAAGAAATGACTTTAACGGAGAGCTACCTGTACTTCTAACTGCATTATAATACAAAGAACCTGAGTATGGGTGTCCAATATAGTTAACTCCAAAACCATCTTTATCCCATGCAGGAGGTTTAGTAAACGCATCAATGAATTGATTAGGTGCATTTTTTACGAGTCCATCAGATTTCCAATTTGTAAAAGATCTTGGTAGTAAAAATATAGCTCCTACAGTAATTAATTGCCCACCAGTCATATAGAGATCTGTTCTAATAAATTTCTTTTTCTTATCTTTTTTAATTTCTTCTAAGGACTTATCTTGACTTTGAAGCTGATAAATAATTTCAGCAGGTAGATACTTAAATTCATCCGGGATTAAAGATAAAGTGAAACAATCTCCATCAAAGTTATTATCTAATTTTTGAAAAGTTCTTCCCTCCATACTGTCATCAATTTCAGTGAGAACTTTTACTAATTGATAAACTCTTTTGTTTTCTATTTGGTCAATATGAGAAACACAAATGAGATCATTCAATCTATCGTTCTTTGATATCTCAAAAAATGAATGAGAAAGAGAATTCAAGCTAATAAGAAGAATTAAGGTAAACTTTTTCATACTGGAGCTTACCACTAAAACAGAAGCACAATTTAAAAAAAGAAAAAATTACATCGTGTTTAAGATCTGATCAGTTAAAGTCTATACAATCTTTTTTAGACAATATCTTTGTTTGATGAGAACTACCCTGCCCTTTGCAACTACCATAAGATAGTTTGATCTCACAAATCCTTGAGACAGGTTTGCCTTCTTCATCAGATATCGCATAATGTGCCTTAACTAAATAATGATCTATACCTGGAAGGCATTTTTCACTATTTTGATAGGATACTAAAACCTCATTTAAATTTGTGATAAATTTAAGTTCTTTTTGAAGTAACTCATTCTTCAAAATATCTTTAGTCTCACTCACGGCTTGAGTTCTAAAATTAACACTTTCACCTATATTGATTTTATTCGCTTGATACCTATCTGAAGAAGCACAAGAAAAAAACAAAACAAAAAATAAAGCTCTCATACCAACCTTTGTTACCGATAATCTATATAAAGATCATAGAGGAAATTCCGATAAAAAGTAAATGAGAGTATTCCTACTTTTTTTATTCATTTTTCCAACTTTCATTATAAAATTGAATGAAAAGAGTAGGACCATTGCTTCTTTAGGTGATAAAGAATCAGAGCATAAGATTATATTCATCTTACTAGATGGACTAAACAACTCGGTTTTCAGAACCCTTTTAGACTCTGGAGAGTTACCATTTTTTTCAAAAATGCTGATTAATCAGCCTAATTCTAAATTCAAAGGAATTTATACACCAGCAACTTCTGTCTGGCCCTCAACTACCGGCCCAGGTTATGCACCATTCATATCAGGTTTATACCCCAAAAAATCTAATCTAACAGGTATTAGAATGTTTAATCGTTCTACAAAAAAGTATAGAGTTTTTGCAGGATCAGACGTATTTAAAATCAATAATGTATTCACAAAAGAATTTCCTACAATTTATGAAGTGCTTGAAAAAGATGAAAGTTTCTCTCAGACTGGCTTCATATTTAGAAGAGGCTGGAAAGAAAATGGAGACTACCTTAAGGCAAATGCGAGCAAAACCTCAATCACTGGGCTTTGTGAAAAAATCAAATTTAGAAATGCTAAAAAGAAAATAATAGAAACTGATTTTAAAAATATGTATAGCTTCATGAATAAAACCTTAGGTAAAAAAAGACTTCAAGGTGCAGCTGAAAAATCTTTTTTTAAAGTTAGAAAGGAAATAGGAAAAAAAGCATCAACAATTACTACTATAGATCATTTAGTTAGCTCTTTTTATGAAAAATTTATTTTTAGGGGAAAAAAAGCTCTCGATGAACTCCCACTTTTTAGCTTTATTTCTCTTCACGCTCCTGACTCAATAGCACACAAATATGGTGTGGGTGAAGAGTATAAGGAATCTGTTAGAGAGATGGATTTTATAATGGGTTGGTTATTAGAATACTTAAAGCAAATTGGTGAAAGCAATGTCAGCTTAGTTATTTCTTCAGATCACGGAGTAGATCCTATCGAAAGTGAAATAGAACATCATCATGTTCTCATTGAAGATATGGCCAGTACACTTTCTTTAAACTTAAGAGACTCAGAAAAGAGAATGACTTTCGGATTTAATAGAAACATGAAAAAAGAAATGAGCAAATACCAAGGATTTTCTACAATTTCTGGTAACTCTAATATGCAAATATATTTAAAAAATGATCAGGACTGGCAACATAAGTTAGAAAATTTGGAAGAATCTAAGCATATCTCTGTTGAGCAACTTGAACAGATTGCGAAAATTCCATCTATCGAGAATATTTATATAAAGAAAAACAAAAATGAATATTTAATCTTCAATGCTTATGGACAAAGTAGAATCCAAGCAAAGAAAAATCTTTATAGATATCAAGTAATTCAAGGAGAAGACCCTCTGGCCTACAAAAACTCTTCTGAAGATCTAAGAGATATAATTCTCTCAGAGCAGTATTTATCAACTAACGAATGGGCCGCTCTTACAAAGCATTCAAACTACCCTGATGGGATTCAGCAGATTGTTCAATTATTAGATGCAAAAAACAGCGGTGACATTATAGTAGATGCTAAAGTTGGATATGAACCTTGGGATGAAATGCAAGAAGGTGTCCATGGTGCACTTAGAAAAGATCACCTATTAGTTCCTCTAATTATTTATAGCAAAGAGCTTGATCTCGTAAAATCTTCCAAGTTTTTAAGAGAAATGAAAAGATTCCCAAGAACTGTAGATTTATACCCAACTATGCTTAAAGGATTAGGAAGAAAAATTCCACATACGATCAAGTTTCAAGTTGATCAAGATGAAAAAGAAGTTGATGTCAGAACTGATATTGATGGTGAAAGACTAGATATTTGGAAATCATATTAATTCAAAAGATTTTCCAGTTTTTTTAAAACCAAAGTAAGCCTTATCTTTAGGTTTTATACTTAGCTTTCTCATATATGTATAAATTCAAGTCTCAATTATAACTTAATAATTTTCAATATTTCCTTTGTACTTAAGTCATCTACAGTAGGATCAAACTCCCCTTTAAAAACTAAAACTTTAGAAGGATCGTTTGGACTTCGATAATAATTGAGTAAGACCTTTCCATTTTCATCTATTGTCTGAACTATTTCAATTGATTCAGGATCTGCTGCTCCTATGCCTAATACTTCTTGCTGCCTTCCATATTTATAAGAAAATTCCGATCTTAACTGCTTCAATCTAGTTAGATCAATATCTTTATTTGCTCTTTTAATCCCAACTAATACTCTAGACTTTAAAAGTTTTTGCAGCTCAAGATCATGATGCTTACCATAAGGCGCAATTACCATAGCACCCATTGCATATGCCTTAGCAACTACTCTTTTTTTAGAAGTTGAATAACCATAACTAGTTCTATAGAGTTCTCCGGCTTCAGAATGATCTTTTGCGACCTTAATAAACTCATCCTCAAAAAGTTCTTTATTATATCTTCTTATATCACTTCTAATTTTTTCTAATTGTTTACTATTAAAATTTTTAAAATCAATTTTATGAATTAGATTATTTGAAACTAAATGTGGATTAAATGAGGAGAACATGGAAACAATTTTATTTTCAGAAAGTGCAATTTTCCTATAAGATATCCCCCTCCATATTATCTCGTCCAAATACCAAAGATTCATTTTAGCATCAAAAAGTCTTTTATCATGAATAGTTTTTTTACCGATCCAGGAAATAAAATCTTCGTCAGCAAAATTTAACTCAAGAATAGATCTCCCCTTTTTTTTATGATCATAAACTAGTGTTGATTTCTTTTTAAACTCCCAAAAATCATCAATTATTTCTTTATAAGCTTGAGAGGCATTTTTACTTATTAAATCTAAAAAACCACTCCTGGAATCAATATATTGCAAATAAAATGATAAGAACTGCTTGGTATCTATTTTTTGTGCTAAAAAATCATCTTCAGTTTTTATTGATCCTTGTTTCTTGAGTGAAAGGTAAATTGCTCTTAGAGATTTCGGTGAAATCAATTCTGGCGATAAGTTAAGATCAAGCCCTAATACCTCTCGATAATGTAGATCTTTGATAAGCTCTCTTGAATTAATGACACCCTCATTAATTATACCCTTCCAAGAATCTAAGCTTCCAAGCAAATCTTCCTCTGTACTAAGCAACCGTGGAGGCGGAAATCCTTCTCGCATAAGTATATAATTAATTGCAAATTCTCTAGTAGTTCGACCATTTCCATTCGCAAACGGATGAATTGAAACTAAGTCACGTTGAAAGCTAGCGACAGATTCAATAAATTTCTCATATTCTTCAGTGCTTTGAATTTTTCCAATTTCAAGCAAATCTTGATTAAATTTTGCGATTCTCTGCTCAACTAAAGCTTGTAAAAATTTTTTGTTAAGCTTTGAATCCACATTTATAGCACTTCGAGAGTTTTTAATTTCTGCTATCAAGTCTGGCCTATACGATTCTAGTAATTTCAAGGTCTTTTCCTGAACAGAGTCGATTGCAGGATACATTATCCTTCCAGTAAACTTACCATCGGGAGTAATATTATTTTTTTGAAAATATAAATATGGATTACTCTTGATATACTCTAATTGCTCAATCGTAATAGGCTCATTTGAAATAACTCCCCAAACTGAATGATTTCTAAATTCTCCAATATCCTCTTTTGCAATTTTTTCAATATTTCCCTTCATCATTTCATAATGAACTTTTTTAAAAGTAGTCAGATTTACACCTGGATCAGTACTTAGGAACTTTCTTGCATCTTTAAAATTAGAAAAAGAATCTTCTCTCCAATTTTTTTTCTTTTCTACAAACTTATTTACAAGATCTTCAAGGATACTAGAAAATTCCTCTTTATTATATTTTTCATAAATGAAAGCTTCAGATAAAGAACTCTTCTTTTTAATTATTTTATTTAAATCTTTTATTTGATGCCTAAAATCTATAAAGTTAAATGCCTCAATATTATTTAAGATTATTTCTTTTTCTTCTTGAAGATATTTATCTAAGACATCGTGGAATTCATCCCAAGCATCAATAAAATCTTGATTTTTAAGCACTAAGAAGTATTTTTGACAAAAATCTAGATGTGCCTTTTTCTCAGAAGAATGGGAGTATGAACCAGATAAAAGAAAAAACAATAATAAAATTAAAAAATTCTTCACTCATGTATTATAATTTAGAAGCAAAAATTATGATAGTGGCGGAGTGCCCGACCACTCTACTCAAGTCTTGTGTTTATAAAAATACAATCAAACTTAAGTCATGTAACATATTCTCATGAAAACTAAAAAAGTATCCGACTCCAAAATTGAAATGCGTGAAATGGTCATGCCTCATCACACTAATCCTCAAAATACTATATTTGGAGGCACTGTAATGAGTTGGATTGATATCGCTGCGGCCATGTGCGCTGCTAAACATTGCAACAAACCAGTCGTCACAGTCCACGTTGATGAACTTCACTTCATCTCACCTATTAAAGTTGGAGAGCATGTTTTAATCAAAGCTTCTGTTAACTTTGTAGGAAATTCAAGCATTGTTGTAGGAGTGAAAGTTCAAAGTGAAAATCCCTATTTTAATGAAATAAAAACAACAACAAGAGCATTTCTTACCTTTGTTGCACTAGATAGTAATGGCAAACCAACTCAAGTTCCAAGACTTGAAATCATTAATGATGAAGAACAAAGAAGATGGGATAATGCTAAAATTAGAGTTGAAGCCGCAAGGAAATTAAGATCTCAATTAAGTAATTAGATCTGATCAACTTCTAAACCACTAGGTACTCTTGAAGGAGTTTCAATTTTATCTTTAAAACTCTCATCTGTTAATGTTCTAAGAAAGAGTTCAATATTTTCTATATCTAAATCAGAAAATTCTTCTACAATCAAAACATTGAAAAAGCTATCAAGGCTATTTAACCTCGCTATGTTTCTATCCACGTTATAATCAAGATTATCGATCGAATTACTTGGGTCTGCTAAATACTCCTCAAATGATCTCTTAGGATTTAAATGATGTCTTATCACTGCTTCTAGAGAATGATGAGAGCCACTATGAAAATATGGCGCCGACAAAGCAATATTTCTTAGAGGAGGTGTTTTAAATTTATATTTATCTTCTAATTTCTTTGAAAAATTTGCTCTTCCAATATCTTCTTGATCAATTTGTCCTTTACCTGGCCCTTTCTGAGGAGTTGATAAAGAGTAAAAATTTTCATCTGAAAAATTTGATCCATTATGACATTGAACACACCTTGCTTTTCCCGTGAAAAGTCTAGCTCCCGCTTTTTCTCTACTAGTCAAAGCAGTATTATCACCGTTCATAAATTTATCAAATCTAGATTCTTTTAAAGTAAAGGAATCTCTTTCGAAAGCTGCAATTGCTCTCGCAATATGAGAATAATTGAACTCTTCAATTTGATCACCATAAGCATCTTTTAGCTTATCTTGATACTCTGGAATTTCGACTACCCTGTTTGTCAGTGCTTCCCAAATATCCTCATTAGATGTCAGGTTAGAAATCTCATTGGATCCAAACTTACCTAACATTTCGTCGTTAGAGGTGACTGGAAAGAATGCTTGCAAGGTAAGTACATGATCTATATTTTCTGTTAGATATTTTAATCTTGGGTCTTTTCCATTTATTCCAATTTCAGGAGAAAGAATTCCTTCTTCTTGAGTAATGGCAATTCGCCCATCCCACATTAGAGTAGTTAAATCATTCATTCCAAGATTAAATAAATGTGGTGAATTTCGTGGAACAAACTCACCCTCATGTTTCTCTCTATCTTCTCCTAGGCCTATTCCCCCCTCGCCTATTGATAAGGCCAAGGAATCACTAGTACCAAGTTCAGGATGGTGACATGTAGCACATGATATATTTTTGTTTCCAGATAAAATTTTATCAAAAAACAAGTTTCGTCCTAAATCAACCAACTCTTCATTTTCTTTTTGAAATTCAACTTTGCCTATACCATTCTTTCTAAAGTTTAACCTTAATGATTCTTCTTCTGATAATGAAGAACTATCCTCAAAAGGTAGAATATGGCCTTGCTCTTTAGAGCAAGAAATCAATAAAACTAAAAATGTTATAATTTTCAAAAAGTTCACCCATTGAAATAGTAACTTTGTTCACTAACCCAACAAAAAACCACCTAATTTCAATCACTTAGCTATATTGGCTAGCAAAATAATCTGTCAGTTTAATATTTTATAGTAAATTTTAATGTTCTAATTTAAGAGGATAAATCTTCTAATTGCCCAAAAAGTAAACATCTCTATAAACTTTTGGGTCTGAAACTAAATTCACCTATTTCAGTGATATAAGAAATAATGAAAGTAATAGTCTTAATAATCTTCTGGGTATCTTCTATTTATTCATCTGACATATTTGACTCAAATGAAATATTTGTTTCCTCATGAATAG
>JAHDHG010000059.1 GCA_020631435.1 Bacteriovoracaceae bacterium
TTTCAAAAAATGGCGCGGCGTGAGAGATTCGAACTCCCGACCAATTGGTTCGAAGGCCACAGGCCGAAATCGAAAATGAAATCACAAAAAGCATTTAACATCTTGATAACATTGAGAATTTCTTAAACTTTAAACATTGTTCAAAACACCAGCAAGTAGATTTCATGCTCTTTTAAGACATTGAAAATACATTCATAAATCATTCAAATGAACTCAGCTCAGTGTCTTTTTCACTGTCTTTTTTTTAAGAAAATTCAATAACACTCTACTGTCTTTTGATTTTTTTACTGTCTTTTCTTTCAAAGTTCATTTAGTGCATTCTCAAGAAACACTCAAAACTAGTTTGATTAAGTGGTCACTTAGCGACGGCAAGAAATCAAGTCAAAAAAATAAAGCTCAAAAAAGAACTATAGCTTTTTTCTTAAGGGTAACAAGTCTACTCGTGTAAGGAACTCAGAGGACTCGGCAGCTTTAACAATGTTCTTGTTAAAGTCATTTCTTTTTGATGAACTTACTAAAATGCATGCCTCTTTAGCTCTTGTAATACCGACATAATGAAGATTAACTGACTGTAACATTTCTTTTTGATCTCCCATTATCGCGGAATATGAAGGGATAATCCATTGATAAAGGTCTAAATGAAATACAACTCTGAACTCTAACCCCTTAGACTTATGCAAAGTCATGATTTGAATACTATTCTCTTCAAGAGGTGAATATGAACTTATAAATACACTATTGTTCATAACCTCTTTTAATGCATTTTCAGCATCTAGCTTTTCAGAACGAGGAAATAGGATCTTAGCTGCATCTACCATGTTTGCAACGAGGTCAACAATATCATACTTTTCATTCCCATGAATTTGATTTTTTATAGATATAATATTAGTTAAGATTTTTTTCAATACTCTTTTTTCTTTTGAATTTTCAATATATTGTTCAAAGATATCATTTAAGCTGGCACTAGGATCATATAGCGAATAAAGGAATTGGTTAAAGAGCATTGCCCAAGGCGAACTCAAAGTATCTAATGGTGTTTCCTCTCTCATTTGAAATTGATAAACTGAAGAATTTTCTTGAACTGCTTTAGCAGACTTGTTTGATCTAACAAGAACACCTATCTCACATAGTTTCAAATTTGAAAACTTCAAAATAAGTGAAGGTATTGCTCCCTCCATCCAAGAAACAATACTCGAAACTTCTCCATTCACTTTTTTTAAATAAACTCGTTTTTCTTTGACTTCATCAACAACAAAATCTGGATTTAAGAATTTTAAAGAGTAAGCAGAAATAGATGGGTGGCACCTATGGTTTTTAGTAAGAGCGAATTTTTTAAAGTTATCTTTTTGAGTTAATTCATATAAATATTCTGAGCTTTTCCCTGCAAATGCATATATAGATTGATCGAGATCACCAACAGCGATAGCGACAATACCTAAATCGTGTAAAGCACAAAATATCAAGTGTTGTTCTGCCCCAGAATCTTGATATTCGTCTACAATAATGTGAGAAAATCTTGCTTTTAAATACTCTCTCAATATTTGATTTTCTTTAAGTAGCTGAACAGATATTCTTCCAGCCAACTCTAAGATAACTTCTCCTGATTTGTATATATTTTCAATAATCTCCCAAGTCATTGGTTCATTGATATTAATATCGGTTTGTTCTAGATATTGGGAAGACTTTGAATCTGTTATATTAATCTCTGCTGGAGAAAAATTAAATTTGTGCCTTAAAAACGGGATAACAATTTCTGTTAGACAGAATTTATCTATTGTTCCGAAAAAACTAGATTTTTTCTTAACCCCTAGGTTAAGTATTCGATTTTTTAATTCATCACTTGCCTTATTAGTGTATGAAATTGCAATAACTCCCTTATATTCAGGAAGCTCTTCTAAGATAAGTTTTATCTTGTGAGCCATCGTAAAGGTTTTCCCGCTTCCTGGCCTAGCAACTACAACACAAGATTTTTCTTCATCTAAAATATTTTTCTGCTCAACTGTTGGTTTTGTCATTTTTCACTTTCGCTAGCTCAACACATTTCAACAAAGGCTCGGCGATTGCTGTATTATTGAGTACATTCAGCTCTTCAAAATTTTCTTTTAGAAAATGAAACATTTGTTCACCTTTGGCCTGCTTCATTAGTTCTAAGACAGCACCTTTGTCTGTTTCTCCATGCCACAAGCTTAATGTAGAAAACAATTTAGAATTAATAAGATCAGTTTCCAAATCAACATCAGATAAGAATATCCAATACTTTTTCAAGTCTGATTTAATTACTTCAATTTTTTCAACGAGGTTCGCAGGGATTTCTTTAGTTAATAACTGAGAATGGTAACTTCCAAGTTCGGTTAAATGCTTAGAGGTATCAACATCAATATTGCCATCGTAGTACCTATTTAAGATATTAATTGCCCTCTGTAATCCTGCAGCCCTAAAGTATTCTTTATTTGGAACTTTAAAAATATCAAAATCAGTTTTAACAACAAAGCCTACACCTAAATTTAAATATACATCAATAAAAACTTCAAAACCGACCCCTTCAACAGGAATAATACTTATATTGTACTTATCTAAGTCTATATTTAACTTCTCTGCTAATGCTTTATAAAAAAGAACCTCTGAAACTCCTTCAACTAAAAATACAACATTTGAAAAAAAACCTTCAGCAGGTATAACATTTAACCGATGCCCGAAGCTTTGAAGACTTGTTTCAATTAATTCATTGCAGCCATTATTTGCAGCTATCGTTCCATTCTTAGAGTCATTCAAACTGACGATGGAAGCAGAATCAAACTCACAAGCAATATGCGGAGAATGGGTTGTGATAAAAACTTGACCTGAAAGATTTGATACTAGATATTTTGATAACTTTCTCTGTTGATGAGGATGCAAGTGTGCTTCAGGCTCCTCAATACAATTGATAGAAACTTCCGTAGGATCTTCATCAAGATTCTTTCTTTTTGCTGACCATAATGCCAAATAGACTTGATTATTTTTACCATCACCTCCTAAAGCAACGGTCTTACCATCTTTTGAAGATGATAGTTTTAAATCGTCAATATATTGTCTAATATCTGATGATCCAGTATCAAAATTAACATTGTAATTCTCATTCACAACAGAGAGAGATGAAAGCTCAGTGTTTAAATTGGATGTGGCTTTTGATATATAATTTAAACCTGATATTTGATTATTTGTCTGCACCATTGCTAATTCAATATTTTTTAACGATTCTTCGTCTCCATCAACTTCCTCTTTCGATCTATTATCTCTAGCATTTTCAAGTAGTGACTTTTTTTCTTTTTTTATGAACGAACTTAAATCTCGATTACTTCCAATATAGTGTAAATTAAGAACCTTTAAGTAAAACCTAATTTCAAACTCTTTAAGGTTATCCAAATTAGGCCCAGCTTTAATTATATAGTTTTTTTGACCTGAGAGCTTATCACGAGTAGCTTGATATTGTAGAATTAAACAATTCGTTTCACTTATATTTTCTTTAAACTTTGATTTTATACAATCTTCAGTAACTTCTTCAAAAGTTAAAGTGATTATAAATTCATTTGTTTCTTCAAAAGCGTAAAAATCAGCATCCTTTGGTTCAATATCAGATTCAGACAAATTCTTATCAAGTAATAACCTAATTGCCCTTATAAAGTTTGATTTGCCAATATCATTCGGCCCAATAAAAAGTACGCTTTCATTTAATGTAACCTGAATATCCTTGAAGTTTCTATACCCTGATATTTTTACATTCTTTAAAATCATTCAACCACCAATTGCTATGCTGCCGCCTTACCATTTAACTCTTCTTTAATCATCTCACGCCATGCTTCAAAAATCATAACCATTGCGAGTGTATCTAACTCACAATACTTGAGAAGTGCCTGTGTAAGTTCTCCTTTTTCATAATCACTGATTTCTGAAAATTGTAATTTCCCATAAGCAGTTAGTGCAGCACCACCATTTGCAAGCTCATCTTCATCAGTCAAAAGAGTTAAGTTCTTCTCAGAAGTATCTTGGAACATTTTTGGTAGTATCTTATAAGGGTCAACTACAAAATCACCATCCATATTAATCCATTGCCAATTCTCAAAATTTAAACTCTTTACACCTGAAGAACTTCCATAAATAGGCTTACTGTACTTATCCCTTAAAAACTTAGATGAATTAAGGATAGCAGGAAGTACATATTTGATAGAGTTTGAGCCATCAGTATAGGGATCATAATAATAGCGTTTTACTAACTCCCACATATCAACCATACATCGTTCGCCTTCCCATTTTTCAGAACTACTACTTACTGACTTTGTAATACTTTTTATAAACTCACAAAGCTCATCACGATCACTTATTTCATCTGTATCAGCATTTAATTGGCGATAGATCAAATTAAGATAAGTATTTTCATGGGGAGCATATCTAAAAATCGTACCATCATCATTCTCAAGTTGCTTTTTTAACTCTCTTATAAAATCATAGTTTGGAAAAGCTCCTCGCTCTGTATTTAAGTATTGGCCGACATGCTCGACCGTACCATCTTTATGAACTACATGGTGGGAAAATTGAAAAGCAATACCCTCATAAGGTCTTCTTCCCTTATTAAATGGAATAGCAACCGCAGAGGTTTCAAAGTCGATAAAGTGTAATGGGTATTTAAACTTTTTAAACTCTTCGTTCATCCCCCATGCATCAAAAAATGGTGTTCTATCATTATTCTGATATTTTTCGATCTGTAACCATTGTCTCTCACTTGATGAAATTCCTGATTTCTTGTCTGGAGACGGTGATATGTCTGATTCCTCTATGTCTGATACTTTAATTTTACCTTCTTCTATTAAGTTTTGTTTTCTTCTAAAACTCCAAATATCTAAAACATTTGCCTCATCAAAATCTTTATTTTCCCATTTCAATGCATTTGTCCAGCACTCCTTAAAGCCATTTTTGAACCCTTGAGTTTCGTTTTCAGGTGAACACTTAAATTCACAGCCACCGCATTTTGCACCGATTGGTGTTTCTATCTTTTCATCATTCTCATACTTCTTAGCTAGAAACTCGATGTTCTCAAAGAAGTTTTTCTCACTAGACTCTTTGCTGTCTTTTCCATCATATATAAGTTCAATTTCGTCTTCTACTGATACCTGAACAAGCAACTTTGATTTTAAATCATCTTCATTCAATGTATTCGATACCTTAATTCCTTTTCTATTAGATTCATCACGGACAATTTGAAATTTCTGGTTCAAACCATCAGTTTCACAAGTTGCTGTCTTATCAGCCATCATTAAATAAGAGTTTATAGTCGAACTAGGGAAAGCACTCGCAAGCACATGTTTTTGAAAAGCAATATCATACAAGTACGGCTTCCATGTTGACTTTATTGTTCCATTTTTATTTAAGAATGGATCTTCAGATTCAGAATCAAAGGATTTAGCCTTTACCTCGATAAGATCAAAATGATTTCCCTTTTTTACCAACACATCAATTCTAATGAACAGGTTATTAAATCGTATTGCTGGCTCATATATGATTACATTATCTTGTTTAAGAAGCTCATTTGTCTGTTTTTCAGCTTCTTCATAATCAAGAGTCGTAATATCATGGCCGTTTGGATAGTAGTATTTAGCAAGTTCACCAACTTGATAGCCACCTTCGGCAAGTGCAGCCAAAAAAGAATCGTCCATTTTTTTATCTAAATATTTTTTTTTTGCTGTATAGAAAAGTTTTGTAGGACATTCAATACCAAGTTTAAATCTTGATTTTGTTAAATATCTAGGCTTGCTCATCTCATCCTCTCTAGGCCACTGCCTTACTTTCTACATTATTGAATATCTCAAACTGTTCCTCTGAACCAATGACAACAAGAATATGTTTCGCTCTTGAACAAGCTACATATAAAAGTTCTTTTTTATGCTCGTCTTTAATTAAATCCAACCCTGCAACTATTATGACTTTATTCTCAAGTCCCTTATAGGAATGAATCGTTGACATGAATACGGAGTTTTTATCGTTAATGTCAGTTGTAAACTTTTTATTTTCTATTAGTTCTGGAAGACATTTTTTGGGGTTACTCCCAGATAATACTGTTATGTCTGAGAGCGAAACTCTTTCGCTTACGAGTTTGTTGACCTCTTTTTCAACAGATTTGTGAAGCCCAGCTATGTTACTTCTAACGAAGTGAACATTATCACCATTTGGGCCATGTGGTTCACAGTCAGTATCAGCGAATGCATTATAGCAATTAAAAATTTCTTTTGTATTTCTAAGGTTCTCGAATAGCTCAAAAGTAAAGAAGCCATCAAGGACTTCCTCAAAATCATCTCTATTGAAGATCGTTTGGTTTTTGTCTCCTAACAGATATGTACATCCATTCTTTTCATCTTTTAATAGTGTAGAAGTTATAGCGTTTAGCCATGTAGGTGAAAAATCCTGAACTTCATCAACAATAATTGTGTCGAACTGAAGTTCTTCACCAATTGACATTATTGCTTCTTCTAAAATTTCAATGCTTGTATAGTTCCAGAAATCTGAAGAGGTATAGTTTTCCTTAAGCTCAAAATCATTTCCACGATTAATCTTTTTACCGTATTCATAGCATAATTTGTGAAAGTTCATTATTGTTACATTTTCTATTTTATTATTTTCTGCCATTTGCTCTGCAACTGGTCTGCTATAACAAGTAAAAAGGACTTTCTTACCCTGACTTGCTTCTTCTTTAGCCTTTTCAAATCCCATTAAAGTCTTTCCAGTGCCAGCACCACCTGAGATAAAGACTTTATTTTGTCTTCTCAAACTTTTTAAAAGCTTTAGTTGCTCTTGTGTAAGATCAAATATTTCAATTTCACCATATTCAAGGTTTTTATTAATTGACTGTTTCAACTCTCCAGAAGGAAGAAGTAAAGACATCAGCTTTTGATAATCATCTTTAGGGCCATTTTGAAGCTCTGACTTGTACATTGGATATACTTTAGGCACAATAATTCCTTTGCCGTATCTACGCGCTGTAATTTAGATTTTTACAGCTTACTCATCGGAATATTTGGCAAAAACCTGAGTGAAACCTTACACTTAAAGATAATTAAGGGGTCTCTCAACCCCTTGATATTACAGTGAATAATTTATATTGAGTATATTTACGATTAAAATTGATTCTCTAGTGTTTCGTAGCTATCCGCTTCAGTAAAAGTGACCTCTGTTCCCAAGGCTTTAAAATGTTCTCTACCACAATTTATCTTTGCAGTTTCAGCGGGCCTCAAGGAGTCGCTTAAAATACTACCTTTACTCTCAACAACAAAGTATAGCTTACTTTCACCATCTCTTTCTATAAGAACAGCCCAGTCAGGATTGTATGAGCCTAGAGGGGTATCAATTTTAAACCAACCTGGAAGTTTGGCAAAAACTTTTACATCATCACTTAACTCGAATTGTTCAGCAAACTTACGTTCAATATCTGAATCATATACAACATGATCGTATATAGATTTGTTGCTTTCAACCATATTCTTTTCCAAGTAACCTGCGAGTTCTTCTGTTTCAAAAAGTTCCTGTGCATAATAACTTTCATCACCAATTTTTCTATACTTAATTCCGTTTACAATGAACTGCCTCATATTACTTTGTATTATGGCTTTTACTTCATCTATAAACTTTTGTGGATTGTTTACAAAGTCTGTTAGCTTGTCTGATTTTACTAAAATATCAACTAGTGTTTTTCTAGTTAAATTTGTTTCGTTTTGTAGGAAACTTATAATATCTGGAAGCATATAATCTTTTGCATCATAAACATGAGTGGACTGGCTAACTTCCTTTGCCTGAACTCCACCTCTATCAATCTGAGCTTCAGCCTTTTTATATGAAAATCTTGTTTTTCCAACCTTAAGTTTTTTCTGAATATCTGAGACACAATTGTCTATTAGCTCTTGTGCATCAAAATTTACTCTATAAGTTGTTTTGTATTTTATTTTTTCCCAAAGCCCTTTAAACTCTTCGCCTAAAAATACCTCTTTGTTCAGCTTCACTGGCTTCTTTTTGTTTGCATCCTTAATATTTAGATTTCCTGATACTTTTCTAAGTACATTGCTAATTGAATTTCTATGTTCCTTGTACTCATCAGGAAGCTCAACATTGTTTTCCTTAAGTGCAATTTTCAATAAATCCTGAACTTTTCCCTTTTCGTCGATATAATTAATATTTTTAAAAGAGTCCCAAAGTTTATTTGAGGCTTCATTGCCTAAAAACTCGCTTTCGCCATCTTTGTTCTCAAAAGATATATTTGCGAATAAGTGTTTTTCTACAACTCCAAATTTAATATTATTATCTTCTTCAATTTCTTTTTGAAGTTTCTCTACAAATTCTTCATAAGACTCATTGGCCATGACAGTTAGAGTATTTATATCGAAACCATGGACTCGCTCTCCGGCTTGATTAACTGCGATTCTTAGGCCTCGACCAATTTCTTGTCTTTTCTTCATTACTGTAGTTGTTTCATTTAATGTACAAATTTGAAAAACATTTGGGTTGTCCCATCCTTCACGAAGAGCAGAGTGAGAAAATATAAACCTTAAATCAGTATCAAAACTTAAGAGCCTTTCTTTTTCCTTCATAATTAAACTAAATGCATCCTCGTCTTGAGCTGATTTTCCCGTAGTATCTTTTACAAAGCCCTTCTTATCTGACGCAAAATAACCATTGTGCAGTCTTGCAGCAACTTCAGATGGCTCACCATCTTTAACTAAGTGTTTAAACTTTGGCTTACTTAAGATTTTAGCTAACTCTTCTTCAAAAATGTTAGCATATAGACCTTTTTGTGGATTGCCTTCATCATCGTATTCTCTATAGTTAGAGACTTTATCAATGAAAAATAAACTTAAAACTTTTATCCCTTGTTTATTTAATCGAAGCTCTTTTGAAAAATGTTCCTCGATTGTTTTTCTTATCTGCAATCGTTTTAGTTCAACCTGATCAACACTACCAATAGATTGCCCAAGACTAACGATTTCAGCCTGAGAGGTAAAGTCAATATACTCTTCACCTTCAGTGCAGTCTATGTCATTTATGATATAGCCAGAATAAACATCTCTTCCTCCTGATAAATTAAAAAGATCGTCATTCTGTTTAACTGTTTTTACTTTTCTACTTACTTTTCCTGAGCTTGATATGTCTAACTCAATTTTTGCTCTTATTTTATTATTTTTGTTAGTAACAGATACAAGTTTAATATAAGGCTTGTTATGTCCATCTTTTACTGCAATTGAAGCGACTTCAATTTGCTTAACAAGTTTTTGTTCATAAGCATCAACTGAATCCAGCTTGTAAAGTAAGTTGTAAAAATCTTTGTGAGTAGCTGAATATCGCAAGCAACATAATGGATTTAGTGAAGCAATTGCTTCCTTAGATTTCTCAGTAGAATCCACACTCTGTGGTTCATCTATTATAACAACTGGATTAGTAGAGCGAATAAAATCAATAGGTTTAATATCGTTCATTTTGTCCATTGGCCTATGGATAATATTAGCTTTTGTTTCTTTCTCAGGGTCTGTAAAACTCTTTCTAAAGGCATCAATATTAATAATCATAATCTGGATGTTATCACTTGTAGCGAAGTTCCTGACTAAACCAAGTTTCTGAGAATCATAAGTGAAAGCATCAACACTGACATTATCATAAATAGTTTTAAAGTGATCTTTTGTTATCTCTATAGTTTTGCTTGTACCTTCTTTTATGGCAATTGATGGAACTACAATTATAAATTTTGTAAATCCATAATTTTTATTCAATTCAAAAATACTTCTTAGATATACATATGTTTTACCTGTTCCAGTTTCCATCTCCACAGTAAAGTTCATAGTTTGAAGATTTTCAGACTGAGGCAGGCCATTTTTCAACTGTACACCTCTTATGTTTTCAAGAATTTCTTCTGGAAGCAGGGTAAGCTTATTTGCAACTCCAATGTCACGAAGTTCATCACTTAAGTCTTTTGCATCCTCTGAAGGCTTATGACCCATACCAAATAGTGGCAACTGGTTTGCTGACTCATGTTTGATACTTGAACCAAAATCCCATTTTGGCACCGAGAATTGTGAACTACATAGTTCTTGTCCCTCAAAAACCTTCACAATGGAATTGATGGCTGTTAACTGATAATTTAATTCTGAATTAAACTTTATTTTCATAACATTCTCTTTTAAAGGCTTTTAATCTCATCAATTCCAGATTGCTTTAATATCTGGATAGTATTTGTCTTTATATTATCATCACCAAAACCATTGTCTCTAAATACTACTCTGCATACTTCAGGCGAATATTCTCTCTTTAGTTCTCCAATCTTTTCAACAAGCTCTAAAGTTATATTTTTGGCGAAGCAAATTATTAATGATCCCATACCCATTATGTAAACATCTTCATCAAGACATTTTTTACTTTCGTATGTTAAATCAAGTGGCAATCCATACTTAACCAACACCTCAAAAAGTAGATCATTTTGTGTTCTGTCATCTTTTACATTAGTTGAGTATTCAAAAAGAGTTCCTTTTATATCATCTGTATCAACGTCCCATTCTTTGATATTACTCGAATCGAGTTTAAAGTATCTAACACCTGTATCCGGCAAATCAGTGTCAAGGCTTTCAACTACTTTTTTAATTCTATCAAAACTAAGATCAGCCAAATTAGAGTAACCAGCCTTAAAAGCTTCTGAATCTTCAGCTAAAGGTTCTGGAAGCTGAACCATAATAAATTTTCTATTAATACCATCTTCAGAATTTAATTCAAGAATTGCCTGAGCGGTAGTAGAAGCTCCTGCAAAAAAGTCTAAGATAATGTCATCTTTCTCAGCTTTAACAGAGGAAAGAAGTGCTTTCAATAAAGTTACTGGCTTTGGATAAGAAAAAAAGCTTTTACCCTCAAAAAGTTTTTCGACTGAAATCCCTCCATCACTTTTAAGACTCAGGATTGTTCTAAGGAGTAAATTCTCAACATCCTTTAAATATTTTATGGAACTTGCCTGAGTATTTTCATCTTTTCCAAACCAAATATTTCCACACTTAAAACTACCATCATGCAACTCAATACAATTGTCATAATCTAATTCTTCACTGAAGCGCGCCTCGTTCCAACGCCAGCCTCGGTCGGGAACTTTCACTGGAACCTTGGTTTTAGGATGGATAACATCAAATTTAGGCCCAAATGTATTTGCATTTGGCCAACTCATATTAATCTTTCCCCATAGTTCATATTCTTTATCTAAGCTGTTATACAAAGTTATTCCTCTATCAAACCCTCGTTTTTTATATAATTTTTTTATTTCATCTTCTGCATCTTTTGTAGGAGTCTTTGACCTTTTTAATTTGAGTCGCAAATCATTTAGTTCCTTCATTCCTTCTTTTGGCATAGTAAAAGTATGCCTGATACTATTATCTTTTACATAAATTAATATGTACTCATGGATATTTCCGATTCCTTTATCATTTTTTGGCACTCGTTTATTCCAAACGACAGAATCAATAAAATTTTCTTCTCCAAATATTTCATCAGCTATTTTCTTTAGATTAGAATATTCATTATCATCAATTGAAATAAATATTACTCCATCTTGTTTCAATAAATTTCTTGCGAGTTTCAAACGAGGATACATCATATTTAGCCAATTTGTATGGAACCTACCTCCTGTTTCAGAGTTAGTTTTTAATTTAAACCCTTTTTCATCCTTTTGATTTGTATATTTCAAATATGTATCAAGGTTATCTTGATAGTTATCAGGGTAAACAAACTCTTTACCAGTATTATAAGGAGGATCAATGTAAATCATCTTAACTTTTGAATGATATGATTTCTGTAGTAGCTTCAAAGTCTCTAAATTATCTCCTTCAACAAATAAATGATCTGAATTATCCCAGTTTAATGATTTTTCAAAATTGGGCCTTAGAGTTCCCGTTGATGGAGAAAGAGCAATTCTCCTAGAATTACTTTTACCATACCATGACAATTGGTATCTCTCGGAGTTCTCGTCAACTGCTTCGCCTAATAGCTGCTTTAAGATGTTGAAGTCAATTTTTCCATCTGACACCGATTCAGGAAAAAGCTTTTCAACCTGAGCTATATTTTCGCTGACTATATCTTTTGAGTTTCCATCTATTTTATCCATTCTGATCTCCATTAACTTATATTCTTTTTAAGCTCAATAACCTGAGTTTCAATGTTTTTTATTTTTACGTTTATTTCCATTTTTTTGTTAAATTGAGTTTCGTTTTTTAATTCTTTCTTCAACGAAACTATTTTATTTTCATAGTTTTCTATTCTATCAATTATTCTCTTTTTTTCGACGGGGTCTGAGATACAAGAAACTATCTGACCAATTTTTTGTATAGATAGAATACTAACAAGCATCTTCAAAATGCTTAAATTAAATTGCATTAAATTAGTCAGGTCAAAATTAGAAAAAGAAAATCCATCGAGGTATTTAAAGTGATTATCTTTTGATATAGGCTCTGTACTGACAATTTCCTCGACAACAATTTCATCTTTTGTAGTTTTACTAATTCGCTTTTGACTGGCACTGATTATGGCAGATTCTTTATCATACAAAATAATCAATGTTCCGTAAGGTATCGAACGATGAACTATTTCTGGTATTCGACTACTCATCTTTGAACTATTTAGTTTTCTAAGCTCAATAGAGATAAAAGCTACTTCCTTATATTCAAATTGTTCATTAACAAACTCTGAAATGTTTGAGTTTTCTGGTTTTATAGAATATAACCATTGAATTTGAATAATATCATCTTTGAAATACTTTTTATCTTGTGATGAAAACTTAAAGTTCTCATAAAACATTTTTTTAAATATCTTCTTATCAACCAAGCAAGGATCAGGTAGCTTTAAAAGGTCTTTCAATTCATCTATCACTTATGACCTCTATAAAAGTACTGCCAACTTACGACTTCAAAAGAATCAATTCCTCTAAAATCACTTTTAGACATAACTGTTCCACCACGACTAAAAAGACTCTCTACACCTTTCTCTTCAGATTTTCCCAATACCGAATTAACTGCTGATTCTAATAAATTGTTGAGATCTATTTCGGAGGGTATATCATTTTGCAAAATACTCGAAGAACGATATTTTTTTGCTAAATCAAGAGACTTCTTCATTTGAGAGAAAGTGTAAATGACTTCTCCTTCCAGCCCTACATAGACTAAGAAAAAAGGAGCAAGTGAGTAACTATCATCAGTAAGAACAGTTTTTTCTACATCTTTAAGACAAAATAACACTCCTTCGGGGTCAGCATCTTCAATGCTGACTATTGTGTTCATCATTATATTTTTGCCTAAAGAGTGATCTTTCTTTTTTAGATACTCGGCTAAATCCATTCTGAAGTCATTTAGAGTTAAGTCTGTAATGCTTACACCACCTGATATATCTTCAAGGTCAACAACAGAGTCCTGTAACTGCTTAAGCTGTTTTTTTCTGTACTCAAGGTCATTCATTTCTTTTGAAGAATCTTGTTCTATTACGTTTTCTTCTCCAGTAGCAGAAATATCAAGAAGTACCATTCGACCACTAACTCTTGATTCTAAATTGATATATTCGTCCAATTCCATGTTTGGCCAAAAGTTAACAAGCTGGATAACTTCATTTTGAGAGCCAATTCTATCAACACGTCCAAATCTTTGAATAATCCTTACAGGATTCCAATGAATATCGTAGTTTACTAAGAAGTCACAATCTTGAAGGTTTTGTCCTTCAGATATACAGTCAGTTGCAATTAAAATATCAATTTCTTCAGTTAAATCTGGAGAAACAACAGCTCGTTCCTTTGACTTTGGTGAGAAAGAAGTAAGAAGAGAGTTTAAATCCTTATCACAGTCGGGCATTGTAGTCTGATTGGTGCCTGAACCAATTACAAGTGCAGAGTGAATGCCTAACGATCTTTTAGCCCATGTAGAAACATTTTCATATATATAGGCTGCTGTATCAGCAAATGCTGTGAAAATTATAAGTTTTTTATTATCACTATTTAATGGACTCGATACTTTATTAGAAATTAGCTCTTTTAAGTCGTTAAGCTTTGCATCCCTTGTGGCATCAACCTGCTTTGAGATTTCGAGAATGGCCTCTAACTTACTTCGATCTTCTTCCAGTTCCTGCTTCCACCTTACAGAGTCAATATCTGTGAGCAGTACCTTGACCTTAGTTCCAATTAGAAAATCATCATACTCTCCTGAATCTACCTCAATATCCAATATATTAAGCTCAGATATTTCTTTATTTTCTGTATCTTCTAATTTCTCAAGTAAGACAGTTATACTAGATAAAAGCTTTTCAATAGTCA
>JAHDHG010000060.1 GCA_020631435.1 Bacteriovoracaceae bacterium
CCAACTTATGAATCATACAAAAAATATGAAGAATTTTTGGATTATCTTAAAAATCATAAAGGAAAAGTAACTGGAGTTGCGAGTCTATGTCAGGGAAAAATAATTGAAGGCTGTATGGATAGCGGTGCTTCTAACTTTGATCCAACAGCAACAGTCGAAAATAGCACATGTGAGTTCGATCTATGTCCAGATGAAAGATATATAGAATATGATAAGGCTAAAAAAGAATACGCTGATAAGTATATATTAAAACATGGACCAAACCTTGCGAATGGTAAGTCCAGGATTAACTCAACTTGTTCAACAGGGAAAACATATTGTACTCACCCAGAGTCTGAAAACTACTCTGGAGCAAATGTTGATACCACAAAGTATGTAAGCGAATATTGTGAATTTAAAGCTTGTGCTGATCCTACTTACGAATCTCATAAAAAATATTTGGAGTTTGAAGACTATCTTAAGAACCATGATGGAAGAGTCATTAGCACTCCTTCACTTTGTAGAGACAAAATAATTGAAGCTTGTCTTGATAATCAAGCTGATAACTATAGAGCTGATGGAACTGTAGAAAGCGGCCAATGTATTTATACCTTCTGTTCTGATCCTAGATACTCTGAATATGATCATGCAAAGAAAAATCATGTTGATGGATATATTAGTAAACATGGACCTACTCTTTCAGATGGCTCTTCAAGAATTAAATCTAATTGCTCTGTTGGGAATACTTATTGTGCTCACTCTGAAGCTGAAAATTATTCTGGCACCAATATTGATTTAACTAAACACCTAGAAGAATATTGTGAGTTTAAAGCATGTAGTCTTTCAAACTATGAGGGTTATGATAAATACTTAGAATTCGAAGATTATTTAAAAACTAGAAAAGGTAAAATCACTCCTGACAATTCAGCATTTAATTGTCAAAGAGCAATTCTAAGAGAAGTAAAGCCTATCAAGCCAGATGTAACGGGTGGTTTTGAAAAAGCAACAATTACTCTTATCCTCGATGATTCTTTTTCAATGGATAATGAAATTGCAGAAGTAAGAAAGTCTCTTAAAGAAGTCTCAGAGCAATTTATTGAGACGGGTAAGGACATTACTCTTAACTTTTATAGAATTAGTGACATGCTAAACGAAACTAGAGAAGTTAAACCCTACATGAAGCTAAATAGAGAAAGAGGAAATTTCAAGTATTACGATGTCGAATTCATGGATCCATTTGATTCAGTACTTATTACTCCAAATTCTGCAGTTTCATCAATTAGATCAGAGATAGATCGAGTACTTGGTGATTTCAAGACTACAGGAGCAGGTGCAGAGCTTGGTTTATGCTTCACTCTAAGACACCTTGATGACTTAATTAAATCTACTAGAGATGAAAAAACTCAATATGTAACTATCGTTGTATCTGATGAAGATAATCAGCATAAAGATAATACTCACTCTTGTTACAAGGAAGCAGTCTGGTGGTATTCATCACCTACTCATGGAGTATTTCAAACACCTTCTGCAACTGTCTACGCAGATAACCAAGGTAACGAAAGCTATATTGGATCATTCATTGATATGTTTGAAGGATACTCGGAGAAAGATAAACTAAAAAAAACCTATGGATGGCTTGGATTTATTTACGATGAGTACAACTCTCAATGTGCTACAAACGGTCAAGAGATTCATGCAGAAACTTATTTAGACTTCAAAGATGAGTTAGAGAATCATAATATCCCTGTAGCAGTAGCCGATGTTTGTGCAGACTCTTACACACCTATTATTGATGAAAAAGTGATCAAGGGATTTTTATCTACTGTAAATTCTTATGATTATTTCCTTGTAAATACTGCGGAAACCCCGGTTGTACATGAAATAAACTTAGAAATGAAAGATGGAAGTTATTATAAAATTCCTGGCAATCTATACCAATTAGCAAATCAAGGTAATGATTTTTATATTAAACTCGATAAATCACTTTATGATAAATTAGTTGATGCTAAGAGTATAATGGTTGATTTTACTTATAAGAAATAATTATTTTTTTCTTGGAGGTCTGTCATCAGGCCTCTTTACTTTATGTCTAAAAAGAATCAGACCGTGAGTTTTATCATAAGGAGAAATACCGACTGTAACCTTATCCCCTCTCACGACTTTGATAAAAAACTTCCTCATCTTTCCAGATAACTTAGCAGATAAAACATGACCATTCTCAAGAGTGACTGTGAAGCTTCCATGTGAATTGATATCAGTGATTACACCTTCTGCTTCAATTAAATCATCTTTTGCCATATATTTTCTCCTAGTCTAGGCATAATATACGAATCTAGACGTAACGAAAAGCCTTAGATCTCAATTCAAGTAAATTATATTGATTTTGAGCAGATTTGTCTTTTCCAGAGCTCTTTGTCGATTTAAGAGATTTCTTTAGCTCTTTTCCAAGTGCCTTTGCCAAGATTGGAGGAACAGCATTTCCAATTTGCCTAATAATAGATGTTCTTGATCCAAAGAATTTGTAATCGACTGGAAAACTTTGAATCAAAGCAAGTTCTCTTAAAGTCAGTTTTCTATTTTCAATAGGATGAAAGTAATGATGATTATGAGTGTTCACAGTTGGAGCAACTTCTTTTCTTGATATTCGATGATAATGATTTTCTCTTAGTCTACCCTCTCTAATTTTAGACCAATCGACATTAAGCTTTAAAGATTTAGTAAGATATTTTTTTTCATCTTTTTCGTATCGAATTTTTCCACCTTCAGGAATTCTTTTAATCCTCTTGAGATCTAAAGAATTTAGTTTCATAGAGTTATCAAGATCATGAATCTCATCAGATTTCAAATTCCCTTTCAACTGTTTTAAATAATCTCCAAACACCTTTGGCTTAGAGTACTTACCTTTTACAAAAACATCATGCGTTTTCTTTGGAAAGGTAAACTTATAATTTTCTTTATGTCCTACGATGATTAGTCTTCTTCTTTTTTGCGCTACTCCATAATGCTGAGCTTGCATTACTTCAACCTTGCAAAGATATCCTAATTTATTAAACCTTTTGATGATTTCTTTAAGTGTCAGCTCATTTTTCTTAGACAAAAGGCCTGTAACGTTCTCAAAAAGAATAAACTCCGGATCAAGGTTTTTAATAACTTTTAAAAAATACTTAAACATCGAGTTTCTTTCATCATTAGGATTTCCAAGACCTATAGTAGAAAATCCTTGGCAAGGAGGACCACCTGCTACGAGGTGGATTTTCTTATTACCAATTAATTGCTGAAGTCTTCTTTTATTTAAGTTCTCAACTTTGTCATATAAGTTTAAAGAATTTGGATAATTTAAGTTTAATGACTGAACAGCATCAGAATTGAAGTCACAAGACATCACATGATTCAGACCCGCCTGAATTAATCCTGTAGTGAGGCCTCCAGCACCACTGAAAAGATCTATAAAATTAATAGACATGTGTTTAGTCTATCTTGATTTGGTGAGATGTAAAGATTTTATGATAAAAATTTAATAACTAGAAATGGCTTCAAAGTAATTCATATCAACATACGCTTCAGGAGATATCCCAAGCTCAAACTCTGGAACCTCACCTTTAAAATATTTTTTCCAAAATTTATAATTCTTTGAATAATCTAAATACTTGAGTTTTGGTTGAGGTAATAAGATATGATCAAACAATAAATAAATAAGCTCAGAACAATAAATATCTTCATCATTCCATAAAAACTTAGAATCATATTTAAGACCTAATAAACTTTTTGAATGTGAGATAATGTTTAATCGATCATAATTAGTAATCTCTTTTGATCTTAATATTAAAATTTCAGAGTTCTTTTTGGTCTTAGTTAGGTATTCACTTAAAGGAACAATTCGGACAGATTGATAAGCTTCTATTACCTCAACAGGATTATCGTTGATAACCATTCCAATATGAGAAAAATTTGAATTTGTTTCACTTTCTATCGCTCTACAAAGGTAACAATCTAATGATTGTAGGATCAAATCTCCTACCTTAAATTCAATTGAATAAACAGAAAGGGAGAAAAATATTAGAAAGATTTTCATGCGCACATCATAGATTAAATTATCTAAAATTTAAATGATTTATTGGATCCCTCTTAAAGGTAAGCTCCTATCATAACTAATAGCTCCAGGGGCCTTACCAGTTATAGGATTCGGATGACCATCTAATCTCATATTGAATAAGAAATAGGTTGGAACACAAAACCCAATTTCATTTTGATCAGTTATCAATTCAAGCTTTTGTGAAATATTTTCTTTATCTTCCAAAGTAAAGTCAGCTAGATTTACTCTCTGTCCTCTTTTTAAATTTCTGTAATCTTTGTCTTTAATTTCATGAAATTTGGGAAGCATCTGACAAATATAATCTTCTCTACAAAAATGTCCTGGATAGCAAGTATCCAGTTTGGATCTTACAACCCTCTTTTCAAGGCAATTTCCTGAATCTCCAGTTGTAGCACAAGTATCAAAACCATTTCCACCTCTATTAGCACAAATCTCTCCAGGAATACTCTCAGTATTTTCAACTAAGAATCCTTCAAATTTTTCATCCTTAACCGAACATTTCCCACTTTTTCTACCAAGTGGAGCTCCGCCTTTAGGACTACTGCAATATCTCCCTGGTAATAATTTTAAAGATGATAAATTATCTTTAAAAGATAAAAAGTTATAAGTAGGAAGTTCATGATTTATGTCTTCTTCATTTATATTGGCCTTAAAGCAAGTTCCTCCTACTGGATGATCACTAGGATTTGAACTTTTGATCACACATTCTCCAATAACAGTTCTTGCTGCTCCTGAGACAGAGACAGTTTTTTTACATTCTGTTTCTTCTCCAAGAAATGGGGCACAAGAAGGAGATGAATTGAAATCATTACTATCAATAATACAAAGATCTCTAAGTTTAGCTGGTTGAAACCCTGGGATTCCTGAATCATCCCATGAATTTGAAGATGGAAAAACTGAATGTGGTCTAAACTTATTAGGAACTCTCTCGTCACTCATTGTATTAATATATGCACTTCTTCTTTTCTCTTCAGCAAATGCATGTGCAGATAATGGTAATTGTTGTCTGTTAAAGTGATGACTAAAACCTTCATCTTCATAACCAAGTAGATGAAAACCAGCAGTCCCTCCAGATTGATGACATCCCATGCAGGTAAAATTATCAAGTCTTTCAATTAATGCAGATTTAGTGCGAATATACTCTAATTCATCCAAAGATTGATCAACATTATCTAAAATAGAAGAGTTGAGAAATAAAGATCTATAAGGTTTATTAGCTGATCTTGATCGACCTAAAGTTGACCAAGAAACTGATCTTCTTGCTAATATTTTTTTGGCAAGTTCGGGATCAATTTCTGAGATATTAAAGGTTCCAAGATCTATTTTCTCTAAGTTATCAGAAATTAACTTTGAAAATTTAGAAAGTAAATCGGGATCATTTTTTAATTTTATAACATCTGGAGTATTTTCTAATGGTAGAGATTGAAACTTATTATCCAAAAATCCAAATATTCTTTGCATATACATGGCCTGTCCTCCAAAGTCATGCATATAACCAGAAGGAAATCTCAAGGCCTGAAAGTTGATCTCTATTTGCTTAAAAGTTAATCCAATAAGTGCCTTTTTTAATTTTTGAGAAATAAATTCTTTATTTGCTTGTTCAATCGAAAGGGAATTAAGCTCTTGAACTTCTTCATCAGTTAAAACCCAGTTCTTCGCAATTTCGTTGCAGTTATCAGAATTTTTATACTCATGTACAACATTAAAGAAAAAAGGAAGAGAAGATTTCGCTCCCCCAGGAATATTATAAACGAGACGATAAATATATCTAATCTCTCCACAAGTATTTGAATATTGATCCAACTTGTCTAATCTATTCACTATACCTACAAGTCTAAACCTAGCGAATTCACTAAAAAGCCATCTATGATCAAAGTGCCTTGGTTCGTCTCCATCGCTAACAACTTTATAAGGAAAATGCGAATCGTTTGCTAGTTTTGTAATTTTATATGGAGGCCTAAAGTCCCCTCCTTGATCCAATAAACCTCTAAAAATTTGAACCATCTCAGGAATATCTCCATAATAAGGAAGTAAACCAGCCGAGACTTGATTTGTTATTTGATTATGAGGCGTTTCTTTATCACCGATTTGATTTATAATAATTTTATAAAGTTTATTCTCATCACTTAACTTTTTATTGTTTTCAATAGATATTCGATTAGATAAACCTTGAG
The DNA here is from genome assembly GCA_020631435.1 of Bacteriovoracaceae bacterium. Taxonomy (GTDB): domain Bacteria; phylum Bdellovibrionota; class Bacteriovoracia; order Bacteriovoracales; family Bacteriovoracaceae; genus JAHDHG01. Next base: position 6,247 of record JAHDHG010000060.1, read on the forward strand.
TGCTGAGTGTTTGATTAATGTTTAAGAAATCTAATTCTATTTCTTTGAGTAAATCAGTATCTAATATATTCACAATTGGATTTTTTTCATCATGCATATGACTCCAATGAGAACCCACTGTTGGAGTGAGTCTTTCAGAAGAAAAAACAAAAGAAGATATTAATAAAATTAATATCAAAGACTTAAAATTCATATTTATATCCTAGTGCAATTAAATTTTTTGATTAATAAACCTGATGCTGCATAAAGAGAGTAACTAATTTGATCTTCAATTTTTTCAAAGACCCTTACCTCATCTACTGACTTAAAACTCTTATAAATTTTCTCTATCACAATTTGGTTTCGAAGGTTGCAATAAGCTTTTCGAGAATAATTTAATGATTTAAAGTCTTTTCCATTTAAATCGATAAAGAAACTCTCTTCAGTTTTTGAAATGAATTCAAAAGTATCAGGAGTTGTTTTAATTTCAATGACAGCTTCCTTAACAGAAAGAGTCTTTTCATTTTTCTCATTACAGACAAAATTATCAATTAAACTCTGACATTCCCCATAAAAATTAATAGATAAAAGAAGTAGGACCGCTAGTTTATACATATCTGTTTCTTAAAACTCCCAAATGAAATTATACCTAACCTTAAGTAGTATTATTTTTTCTCTATATAACTTATAAGGTGTATATTTTTTTGACATATTTAGGTAAACTTCAAAGTTTAACAATTTCAGACCACATTATTTTTGATAAATTTTGTCTATTTAGTAAAAAATATATGTTTTCAAAACTGAATCAGTTTTAATGATAAAATAATTCATATGAACAACAGAAGAGAACTAAAAAGTAGAAACACTACCTGGGCATCTAAATCATCACAACTACTGGCAAAAATGGGTTTTACCCCTAATAGTATTTCAATCATTAGCATCATTTTTAGTATGCTTTCTTGCTTAATGTTTTATCTTGTTAGCATTAATACTATCAGCTATTTATTGGGCTTCATTTTAGCAGCTTTATTCATTCAATTAAGACTTATTTGTAATCTCATGGATGGAATGCTGGCGATAGAGTTAAAAATGAAAAGTACGCTCGGTGATCTTTTCAATGAAATCCCAGATAGATTTGCAGATACTTTTATTATTATTGGTTTCTCCTTTATTACGAATGATTTACTACTTGGATTGTGGTGCTCACTATTTGCTATGGCGACGGCCTACATCAGAGTTCTTGGTGGCTCTCTTGGGTTGGAGCAAAAATTTCTTGGCCCTATGGCCAAACAACATAGAATGTTTTTAATTACAATTCTATGTTTCCTAGTCGGCTTTAGTCAGAAAAATCAAATTGTGAACTATGGCTTATGGGTCATCTTTATTGGAAGTATGCTAACTTTTTTTAGAAGAATTTTAGTTCTAGCTAGTGATCTAAAAAGTAAGAGAGCATGACTGCAAAAATATTAGTTCTTCTGACAAGACTTATTACCGGAGTATCTGTACATTTCGTTAATCGATTTGATATCTCAAACAAACAAAGAATTTTTTATAGTAATCACTCTAGCCATTTAGACTTTTTATTAATTTGGTCAATCCTACCTGACGAACAAAGAAAATTGACTAGACCTGTAGCGGCAAAAGATTACTGGGGAGTTGGAAAAATTAAAAAGTTTTTTTCTACAAAAATATTAAATGCCGTACTTGTTCATAGAAAATGGCGAGATGTTTTAGGCGAGAGAAACCCTATAGAGAAGCTCTTGGATACGATAAAATCAGGGGATTCCCTTGTTATATTCCCTGAAGGAACAAGGAGCCTAGACTTTAAGCTAAAAAATTTCAAGTCAGGAATTTATCATCTTGCAGAATCATATCCCGAACTGGAGTTTGTTCCAATTTATATCGATAACTTAAGTAGAGTTCTTCCGAAGGGAGAATTTTTATTTATTCCTATTTTAACGAGAGCTGTTATTGGAGAGCCTTTTAGAATTCATGAGAATGAAACAAAATCAGATTTTTTAACAAGAGCTAGAAATAATCTAATAAAGCTTTATCCCAAGGAGAGCTTGAATGTTTGATCAAGATACAATTTTACTTTTAAAGATAGTCCTTGGATTATTAATTTTTGCATCACTTATTGGATTAGGGTTAAAGAAATTTAGCACTAATGAAAAACTAGAACCGGTTATTGATAATTTAAACTCTAGAACTAAAGCTTGGTGGATGATGTGTATCATATTTGCACTTGCTTTAGCGACTGGTGGAATAGGATCTGTTATATTGTTTGGAATAACATCATTTCTTGCATTAAGAGAGTTTATAACTATTACTCCATCTAAAAAAGCAGATCATAAAACTTTATTTTGGGTGTTTTTCATTATTACCCCTATTCAATATTATTTAATCTATATTGATTGGTATGGTCTATTCAGTATCTTTATACCTGTTTATGCATTCTTGTATATTCCGGCTCGATCTGCATTATCAGGTGATTCTGAAAACTTTCTTGAAAGAACAGCAAAAATTCAATGGGGACTTATGATTTCTGTTTATTGTATTAGTCATGCTCCAGCTTTGTTAACATTAAAAATTCCTAATTATGATAACCCAGCAAAATTACTTTTCTATTTAGTATTAATTGTTCAGCTAAGCGATGTTTTTCAATACGTTTTTGGAAAGTTATTTGGACGTCATAAAATTGCTCCAAAAGTAAGTCCTAATAAAACTTGGGAGGGATTTATAGGAGGAGTCACAAGTGCTGTAATAGTAGGAACATTTTTTTATTGGGCGACACCTTTTTCAATGTTAGAAGCCGCTGGTATGAGTCTAATCATAACCTTACTAGGATTTCTTGGTGGCTTAACGATGTCCTCAATTAAGAGAGATCAAGGAATTAAAGATTTTGGTACTATGATTGAAGGCCATGGAGGAATATTAGATAGAATGGATTCAATTTGTTTCTCGGCCCCAATATACTTTCATCTTGTTAGGTATTTTTATAGTTAAAATATTGCGAAGGAAACTTTGAAATGCCCGAACTACCAGAAGTAAAGACCATTATCCACCAACTAAAAGAAATCATTCCTTTTAGCTTTAGTAGTATTTCTAAATCCAAAGTCCATAAAAGCATCCTTCATACACCTATTCCAAAAGAAATCAATCACATCAAAAGAATAACAAGACATGGAAAATGTCTAATCTTTCACTTGAATGAAGATTTTTTTCTTTTGTCTCACCTAGGAATGACTGGGAGCTGGAGAATATCTGAAAAAAGTTTAAAAGTTAAACATGTTCATTTTCAATTTAAATCTGATTATAAAATTCTTTCATATGTTGATCCCAGAAGATTTGGACATATGTATTTTTTTAATAAGTCTGAATTAGATGATTACCTAAAAAGATTAGGCCCTGATTTACTTTCAAATAAATTCACAGTCAAACACATACAACAGGTGATTAATAAATATCCTAAAAAAGAAATCAAACCTCTTTTGCTAGAACAAAAATTTTTCGCAGGTTCAGGAAATTACATTGCGAATGAAGTCTGTGCAAGAGCAAAGATTCTCCCTCAAAGACTTTGTGAATCATTAAACTCTCAGCATGCAAAAAAAATAAAGTTGGGATTTGATTCCATCTTAAATGATTCAATCAAAAATAATGGCGTGACCTTTCAAGGTGGTTATTCAGACACTAAAGGTGAAAAAGGACAAGGTGTAAATAACCTAGTTGTCTTTCATCAAAAAATATGTGGCATGTGTAAAAAGTCTGAAGTAATTAAAATAAGTCTAAAAAAAAGAGGAACTTTCTATTGTCCTAAATGCCAGAAATAGAAAAAGGTATTAGTATAGGCCTTAGGCTTTACTCTCTTTTTGAGAAACTAAAACAGATAGAAAAATAATAATACTTGCGATTACTTTAAGACTAGTGACTCTCTCTCCTAATATGAAATAAGCAAGAGTAAAAGTAACAATTGGTTGTATATAAATAAATAATGAAGCCGTAAAAGGATCAATTTTTTTTATAGTCCAATTTCCTAGGAGATAAGGAATCACTGTACCCCCAAGAACTGCGTAAGAAAACCAAGATAAATTATCACTAGAAAAGAACGAGTCGCCAACAGTCAAAGGAGTAAATGGAATAAGAACAAGTGCTCCAAGTAAAAAACAAGCGGCCGTACCAAAGCTCACTTCAACAACTCGGTAAAAGTCTTTCGTAAAAGAAATAGTGATTCCAAAACATAAGCAACCAAGAATGAGCATGAAGTCTCCCATAGATGCATTAGACATTAGATCACCTATGTTTTCCCATTTAATCAAGAGAACTCCAAATGCTCCACCGACTAAAGACATGACTCTCCATTTATTAATAGAGACTTGTTTTCTTATGTAAGACACAATTAAGGTAAATAAAGGGATAAGTATTGAAATAATTGAAGCATTCGTTGCACTAGAAAAATCAATTCCCCAAGCAAAAAGCATTTGGCCAAAAACAGTGCCTGTCAAAGCACTCACTAAAAACCACCACCAATACTTTTTTAAAAGATGAAACTTAATTACTTTTAAGGCCCAAGCAACAATAAACAAAATTATTGCAGCTATTAAATATCTATAAAGATTAAAAGTTGATGCTGGAATTGATTTAAGTAAATATTTTACAGCAACATAATTGATTCCAAAGAGAATCTGCATGAGCATAAGAGCTGAGAATACAATCTTATTCAATTACTTCCTTTCAAAGACTTCAAAAGTATAATCATACTCATTATTTTCATCTTTGAAATATTTTTCTTTTTGAATAAGTGACCATTCAGACAAATTTAACTCAGGAAAATAAACTTCACCATTTGCTATTTCTGTATGAACAGTAGTCCGATAAATAGTATTTACTTGTGGTAGAAACTTTGAATATATCTCTCCCCCACCAATGATAAAAGCGTGAAATATATCCTCAGCTTCTAGTCTAGTTTCTATATTTTTCATCGAATTATAAAAAGCTAGATCATCTTGATCAGAAATTAAGTTTTGACTAGTGAGCACATGAAAAAATCGACCTTTCAATACTTTCCCTATCGATTCATAGGTTTTTCTTCCCATGATTAAATGATGTCCCATCGTAATTTCTTTAAATTTTAGTAAATCACCTTTTAACTTCCAGGGAATATCATTATCCTTTCCAATAACTCTATTTTCAGAATGTGCTACTATCATAGAAAATTTCATTAAACTGCAACTTTACCTTTTATATGAGGATGATGTTCGTATTCAAGTATTTCAAAATCTTCATATCTAAAATCATCAATATTCTTCACATCAGGATTTATTTTTAAACTTGGAAGTTTAAAAGGAGTCCTAGTTAACTGAAGTTTTGCTTGATCTAAATGATTTGAATACAAATGGGCATCACCTAAAGTATGAACAAAATCACCCGGCTCAAATCCACAGACTTGAGCAATCATTAATGTAAGTAATGAATAAGAAGCAATATTAAATGGCACTCCTAAGAAAATATCAGCAGATCTCTGATAAAGCTGACAAGAAAGTTTGTTATTAGCTACATAAAATTGAAAGAAGGTATGACAGGGAGGTAAGGCCATATTATCTAATTCACTAACATTCCATGCACTTACGAGATGCCTTCTTGAGTTTGGATTATTTTTTAAACCTTCAATTAAAGTTGAAATCTGATCAATCGTTTTACCATTTGATGCCGGCCATGATCTCCATTGAACACCGTAAACAGGCCCAAGATTTCCTTTCTCATCGGCCCATTCGTCCCAAATGCGGACACCATTTTCTTTGAGATAATTTATATTACCCTGACCTTTTAAAAACCAAAGAAGCTCATAAATAACAGACTTTAAATGAATTTTCTTAGTAGTTACAAGTGGAAACCCCTCCGCAAGATTAAATCTCATTTGATGTCCAAAAACAGAAATTGTTCCTGTACCAGTTCTATCTTCTTTAGGAGTTCCGTTTTCCAAAACATGATTCATAAGGTTGAGATATTGCTTCATAAAGATTCCTTTCTAAGATTTGAGTTATTATCGCATCAGTCTTAAAATTTTAGGAGAAAAGATTTCTTATAATTGGAGCAAAAAAAATGACAGTTCAAAGTGGTTTAGATCAGATAAAAACAATATCCCTTGATTATCAGAACAAAAATATTGCTCTTTTATGTCATGCTGCCTCAATAGATTCTAGTTACAATCATGCAATTTCTATATTTAAAGCTACTTTTGGAGAAAAACTAAAAAAAATATTTGGGCCTCAACATGGACTAATTGGAAACGTTCAAGACAATATGATCGAGTCTGATCATTACGATCATCCTTATTTCAACTTACCAATTTATAGTTTGTATTCGGAGACAAGAATCCCGACGGATAAAATGCTTGAAGGAATCGATGTAATCTTTGTTGATCTTCAAGACGTAGGATGCAGGATTTATACCTATATCTACACAACAACTCTTCTCATGAAAAAATGTGCAGAGCTTGGAATTGAAGTTGTTATTCTTGATAGGCCTAATCCAATTGGAGGAAATCAGATTGAAGGAAATATTTTAAATCTTAATTTCAAATCTTTTGTGGGTATGCACCCCATTCCAACAAGGCACGGACTTACAATTGGTGAAGTTGCCTTAATGGCAAATAAGTTCTGGCAAGATCCTTGTGATCTTAGAATTCTTGAAATGAATAACTGGAAAAGAGAAATGTATTTTAGAGATACTCTTCTTCCATGGGTTCTGCCATCTCCAAACCTAGCAACTCCTGAAGCGGCCATTACTTTTATGAGTACAGTTTATTATGAGGGTACAAATATTTCAGAAGGGAGAGGAACAACGATCAGTTTAGAAAACCTTGGACATCCTAATATTGAACCCTATTCTTTTCTAGAAAGTATTCTTCCTAAGTTAAGTCATTTGGAAGGATTCGTATTAAGACCTTGTATTTTTCAACCAACCTTCCAAAAACATGCAGGTGTAGATTGTGGAGGTTTTCAAATCCATGTCACCGATAAACTTAAATTTAGGCCTTGGGAACTAGGACAAATTCTTATGAGAGAGTTCTATCATCATCTCGGAGACAAGTTTGAGTGGAAGAAACCACCATATGAGTACGAATATGATGATCACCCTATAAACTTTATCAACGGTACTGATAAAATCAAAAACTGGATCGAGTCAAACGGTTCTATTGAAGAGTTACATCAGGTTGAACAGGAGTCTCTTGCGGAATATAATCAGGCACGAAATCAGGTACTTCTATATTAACCTCACTCAAACTAACTTGATTCATATCCCCTATTGTTGCAATCTTATTGCTCGAATTTGCCATAGCAATATATGGAGTGGCTGTTGGCACAGTCGAAGGAGACTTTTCAGTTAAATACAAAATAGCAGGTAATAAGGTAACGTCAGCTAATAAAGCAAGAGCAATAACTGTAGCTGTCATTAATCCAAACTTCATATTAGGAACGTAACTTGCAAAAAAGAAACTTGCGAAACCTAAGCATAAGATCAAAGTTGTAAAGAAAAGTGGCGGCAAAGTAAAAGAAAAAAGATTTTCAAAATTTTCTTTAATGCTCATCCCTCTCATCTTTCCTCTTTTATATTCAAACATAAAGTGGATAGAATCATCAACTGCGATTCCTAGACAAACACTTCCTACTAATACCATTCCTAGGTCAACATAAGCACCTGAAAGATAGAAGATACCAGCTCCCAGAATAATCGGGAACACATTAGGAATTAATGAAAGTAATCCAAGCTTAAATGACTTAAGTACAACTACCAAGACAATACCTATGAAAAATAAGGCCATAAATAGAGAAGTCCCTAAAGTATTAACAATTTGAACAACCATACCAAAAGTTAAAGGTGCTTTCCCAGTCACAATGCCGTCTAATCCCATGTGATCAAGCTTAGATTCTATTTGATCAATAATTTTTAATCCCTCAACACTGGTATCAATATTCCACCTTCCCGTAATTCTCATCGAATCATTTTTAATACTTACTAAGTTGGTAGTATCCTTCCCCTCAGGA
>JAHDHG010000061.1:0-8388 GCA_020631435.1 Bacteriovoracaceae bacterium
TTGATATTGAAGTCGAAAATACTGGAAATGTACCACTTTATGATTTCCAAATTACGGATGATATTTCAACAGGATTTGGAACTTATCAAACTACAATAACCGCTCCTGGACAATATACTATTCAGCCATTAGTTCAAACTGATTTAAGTTTTACTAATGATGCTATTCCAACTGGAAATAGCTTAACAGTTGATACTGGTTTTACAGGAAGCTCTGGAAACTTAAACATTTTAGAATTAACTGCAGGTGATTCACTTGGAGTTGATGATAAAGTTAAAGTAACTATTAAGGTTACATATATGCCAGATTGGAATAACCAAACTTCTTGGGAGAACCAAGCAACCGCAGAAGGTGATACTACTGAAGATGGTGATACAGATGGTGACGCCGAAGATGATTCAGATGATCCAGCTGATAATCCTGGTGATGATGAAGATGATCCTACACCAGCACCACCACCAGTTGATCCAGAAGTTTCAACGACGAAAAGTGTTGGCCCTGTTGTCGTCAATGGTGATGGAACCTTTACAACAGTTTTCACTATTGAAGTTGAAAACACTGGAAACGTACCACTTTATGACTTCCAGATCTTTGATGATATGACTGCAGGTTTTGGTACTTATGATCCTAGTTTTCCAAATACATTAGGCTCTTATACGATTAGGCCTTTAGTACAATCTGATTTAACTTGGGTAACTGATTCACCGATTTTAGGAAACTCTTTAACTGTGAACACTGGATTTACTGGTTCAGCACCAAATCACGAAATGATGACATTAACTTCTGGTGATTCATTAGGAGTTGGAGATAAAATTAGTATTCCTATTGAAATCACTTTTAGGCCTGATACTAATGGAACTCTTACAAGAGAAAACCAAGCTGATGCTCAGGGTGATATGACTGAAAATGGAACGACTGATGGTGACGCGGAAGATCTTTCAGATGATCCAGCTGATAATCCAGGAAGTGATGAAGATGATCCAACTCCAGTAGTAATTCCAATTGGACCAGACGTTTCAACTTTTAAAGAAGTAACAGGTGGCCCAACTCATATAGGTGGCGGTATTTATGAAGTTGAATTCAAAATCACTGCAACTAACAATGGAAATGTTCCACTTTATGATTATCAAATGACTGATGATTTAACACCTGGTTTTGGAACGTATGTTTCAGGGACGCCGAGTGCTCCTGGTCAATATACAGTTGTTCCACTAACGGCAGCTGATTTAGTATTTACAGACGATCCGATTCCAACGCCAAATACTCTAACGATTAATACGGCTTATAATGGAGATAGTGATCCAAATCTAATACAGCTTAATTTAGGTGATAGTTTAGGGGTAAATGATGATGTTGAAATCACTCTTAAGATTCATGTATTCCCAGACGGAGGAAGCCTTGGATTAACCGGTGATAACTCTGTTACAACTGAAGGGGATGTTATTGAAGATGGAAGTACTGATGGTGATGTCTCTGATATCTCAGATGATCCAACAGATATGACAGATAATGATTCTGATGGTGATGGAGATGCTGATGATCCAACTCATGTAGAATTCCCGCAATTTGGCAAATTAGATCTTACGAAGAAAGTTAATAGAACTTCAGCTTCAGTTGGTGATATTGTCATTTGGACTGTAGAAGTCATCAACAATGGAACAATAGTTTCTCCGGTCACAAATGTAGTGGATAATTTACCACTTGGATTTAGTTACGTATCTGGAACGGCGATGGTCAATGGATCAAACCAAGAACCAAGTGTGAGTGGTTTAGATCTTACATGGACATTATCTCCAATCTTGCCATTCCAAAAAACAGTGATTACTTTTGCTACTAGAATTACGCCACTTGTTTCAACTGGAACCAATGTCAATATTGTAGGAGCTGATGATGGATCAGGGCCTGTTGCAGCGAATGCAACCGCGCCTATTGAAATCATCCCAGATCATGTATTTGATTGTCCGGATATCATCGGAAAAGTTTATCATGATGCTAACCAAGATGGGTATGCAAATAGTGGAGAGAGAGGAGTTGCTGGTGCTCAGGTGTATACACTTGAAGGACTAAAAGTAACGACTGACTTTCATGGAAGATTCCATATAGCATGTCCAATGATTCCAAATGCGATGAGAGGTTCGAACTTTGCTCTTAAACTAGATATTGATTCAGTTCCTTTAGGACATTTCTTAACTTCAGAGAATCCAAGAGTGAAAAGATTAACTAGAGGTAAGGTTATTGAGTACAACTTTGGAGTTGGAAAATATAAGGCGCTTGAAGTTATCTTAACTGATAAAAACTTTGAAGATTGTTCTGCAGAGATGACCGAAACGACTAGATCATACATAAGTGCTCTAATTAAGAGACTAAATCTTAAGAGAGCTAGTGTAGATGTAATTTATAATTCAGAATATCAAGATACTGAATTAGTTGGGATGAGAACATCAAATTTTGTTCAAGAAGTACAATCTAAATGGAATCAAGCAGGAAGAAGGTATGAATTAGTAATTGATTCAAAAACTGAAACAAAAGTAGATGGAAAAACTTGCGGTGGAAGAGGAGTTGCTTCTGTTGAAGATCCTTGTGATCAGTATAAGGTTTTTGAAGAAGGTAACTTAAAGACTGTTTGGTTTAAGCATAATCAAGCGAATCAATCTGAAGAATTTAATAATACTCTAGAGCAAATTTATCAGCAGATTTATGAGCATAAGGATAGAGTAAAAAGAATTCTTATTACTGGACATACATCTACTGTTGGTAAGGCTACTTATAATCAAAGGCTATCAGAAAGAAGAGCAGATGTTGTTGCGAAGGCCCTTAAATTAAGAGCTGGTGATGGTAGAGGCATAGCATCTTCTTGGTCTAGCGAGCTTGTTGAGATAAGAGGAGCGGGAGAATCTGAAGTATTAGCTGAAGAGAAATCTAAAAAAGACGAGGATATGAATAGAAGAACAGAAATCTTTGTTGAGTTAGATTCAGATATTCCTAATGAGTGTAAAGAGTTTGATCCAAGAAGTTTTACAGTTTACTTTAAAACAAACGAATCTGGCCTTGATAATGAAGATCAAAAAATTATTGGTCGAGCAATAAGAGAATATCAGAAAGGTTATAGAAGAATCATACTTAGATCTTACGCTGATACTGTAAGGGATAAGAATTACAATAAGGTTCTCGCACAAAAGAGGTTAGATTCAGTAAGTAGCAGAATAAGATCTAGATTACCTGGAAATCTAGTGATTAAAACAGAAGTAATGGGTGAAGAAGATATCCCTATAGAAACTAAAGATAATACTTCTGAGCAAAGAAATAGAATTGTTAATATTTTGATTCATTAATTAATTTACTCTGAGTGCTTCTGCACTCAGAGTCTTTTTTACAGATCAAGAAAAATTAATTTAGAAGTATCGAACCCTTGCACTTTTGCATCTTCAATATAAATGTTTAATAAGGACTTATCGATATTACCAGTCCTAGTCATTATCCAAAGAGCTTTTCTTGAATTAGTTCCAACCATAACAGATTGATAGTCTTTATCTAAGGCAATAATTCTGTAATCTCCTCTAACTCTAAACAGTTTAGTCCAAAAGTTATTGAAAGTTACTTCAAGAATTGCATTTGATTTTTTATCAATAACTTCTGCATTCCCTGAAATAGTGCTAATCGATCCATTCTTCTTAGTGCATGTGTTTAGAATATTTAAATTATATTCGTCTTTGATTGAATAGGTTGCTTTTTGCTTCACGCATCTTCTTGTTTCGAATCTAGGAAATGTGGCAACTACATTCCATTCTCCGATGAACTTTTGAGCATCTACAAAATCAATAACTCTCAAATCTTCATGTGCAATAGAGCTACAAGAAAACAAGTATAGTAAAAATAGAATTTTTTTCATTTTTTTCTCCTTTAAAATACTTTTATCATAGATAAGAAATGTTGAAACTTTGCATTAGGCTTGTATGGATTTTGTCTAAAACGGTAAGAATCAGGCCACGTGATTTCAGCTGTTTATGTTTTTAATAATTCGATACTCATGACAAGAAACAGTAATCACATTATGATTTACAGGTGTACAAACTCAGAGATTACCAGCAAAAAGCTGTAGATCACACTATTTCATATTTTAAGAAAAAAAGAGATCCTGCAACTATTGTTTTGCCAACAGGAGCAGGGAAAAGCTTAGTGATCGCTGAGCTAGCTAAAATTGCATCTGGAAGAGTGCTAGTCCTTGCTCACGTGAAAGAACTTGTTGAGCAAAACCACCATAAATTTGAGAATTATCAATTAAAAGCCGGAATTTACTCTGCAGGTTTAAATAGAAAAGATATCTCACACCAAGTTATTTTTGGAAGTATTCAATCAGTAGCTAATGCCAGTGATAATTTTTTTGATGATTTTTCTCTTCTCATTATTGATGAATGTCACCGAGTGAGTGACGATCAAAATTCTCAATATATAAAAGTTATTAATAAGCTTAGATCTAAAAATCCCAATATATGTATTTTGGGATTAACAGCAACACCTTACAGAGTAGGGCTTGGTTGGATTTATAATTATGGTTACGATGGAGAACATAAAACAAAAGAAGAGCGATTTTTCAAAAGATGCATTTTCGAATTACCTCTGAATTATATGATAAAGAGAAATTATCTTACTAGACCAGTGAAAGTGGATATTCCTGTCACTAGTTATGATTTTTCTGAGCTTACAGATTCAGGAAGAATGTATACTCTTAAAGAAGTTGATGAGTTATTGCATCAGCAAAGAAGACTCACCCCTTTAATTATAAAAAATATTATTGATATTACCGAGAGTTATGACCGACAAGGTGTAATGATCTTTAGTTCTACTATTAAGCATGCTAAGGAGATATTTGAATACCTCCCTAAAGATCAAGCGAGAGTTATTTTTGGAGAAACGGAAACTCATGAAAGAGATATTATCATCAATGACTTCAAGCTTAAGAAGTTTAAATATCTTGTAAACGTCTCAGTACTTACGACTGGTTTTGATGCCCCTCATGTGGATGTCATCGCTCTTCTTAGACCTACTGAGTCTGTGAGTCTCTATCAACAAATTATTGGTCGAGGTCTTAGATTAGATCCAGGAAAAAAAGATTGTTTTGTTCTTGATTATACAGGCGTCGGGCATGATATTTATTCTCCAGAAATCAGTGATAAAAAACCAACTAAAGAATCAGAGCCTGTAGAAGTCATTTGTCCTGATTGTGGATTTGAAAATATTTTTTGGGGAAGAAAAAATTTTGATGGAGAAGTGATTGAACATTACGGTAGAAAGTGCAGGGGAGGAAAGACCGATCCGGACACTTTTGAAGTTGAGTCATGTGAGTACAGGTTTAGATCTAAGATTTGTGAAAAATGTGGTTCTGAAAACGATATTACTGCAAGAGAATGCCGAACTTGTAGGCATGTCTTAATTGATGCGGATTCAAAGTTAAAACAAGCAAAACTTTCAAAGAATGCACATGTTTTAAGACCTGATTCAATAAAAATTGAAAAAAGATTTGATAAAAAGAACAATCCATTTCTTCAAGTTAGATACTACGACTATGATTCTAAATATCTAAGTGAAGCTCATTATCTAAATAATGAGACGAGCTTAAAAAAATTCCAAATTAATTTCTTAAGGTCTCATATGAGAATTCCTGAGCTTGGTCATTTAATCCAGGATGTTGACGAAGTCATTAAATATCAAAAGTTATTAAGAATGCCTTCCTATGTTATAGCTAGAAAACAAGGTGATTTTTGGAGAATCACTGAAAAGGTTTTTGTTGAAGAATTGAGGAAAGGTCACTGAGGTTTCAATGACCTTCAAAATTTATTTCTTTTTTTCTAAAAGCTCAATTCTTTTCATTTCAGCTTCTTGAAGCTTACTTGTTTCTGCTTTAATCATTTCATTCAATTCTTCTTTCGTGAACTTAGATGCTTTCATTTGCTTTAAAGCGAGTTTTTCTTGCTTAGTTAAGTTCTCAATTTCTTCTTTAAGAGCTTTTTCATGTTTTTTCATATACTGCTCTTTTAAATTAGAAGCAGTATCAATTATTTTATCTCTTCTTGAGACAGCATCAATTAAAAATTGAACTTTTTTTGTTTTTAAAGCATATTCTTTATCTTTTTCAAAACTTAGCTCAGCATTTTTTTTCTTTTCATCAAAGATTTTATTTTCTTTTTCTTTGTTCTTTTCGAATTCTTGAAAAGCTCTTTCTCTTTTTTCAGTAGTTTTCTTTTCTATGTCCTTAATGAATTGCTCATGCTTTTCTAAAAGACTTTTTCTAGACTCAGCATTTTTTTTATCAAGCTCTGCTTGCATTTTTTCAAACTCAGCTATCTTTAATCTTTGATTTAAGTCTTTTCCATTTTTAGCAAATGACAAAAAACAAAAAGTGAGTATTAATAATATTTTCATAATTTTATCCTTGATAATTATTCTGTAATTCTTGAATTCTTGATTCAAGAGGTGGGTGAGTTGATAAAAGTTTCATGATTCCATTTTTAGAGCTGATTTTCATCGCTTGAAACTTATCAGCTTTTGATGGTTGAATTAAAGCAAACTCTCTTTGAAGTGCTTGAAGAGCAGAGATCATATTATGTGATCCTGCTAATTTTGCACCACCAGCATCAGCTCTGAACTCTCTTTTTCTTGAGAAAAAAGCTACAAAGAACATTGCAAAAAATCCAAGTACTGATTGGATGACCATATATAAGAAGTAACCACCTATACCACCTCTAGATGATCTGTCATTTTCTCCTCTCATCGCGTTCATTATTATTGAGGATAAAATTTGAGCAAAGAACATGACGAATGCATTCATCACACCTTGGACTAAAGTCATTGTTACCATATCACCGTTTGCTATATGTGCTACTTCGTGAGCCAAAACACCATCAACTTCGCCTCTATTCATTTTATTCATTAAGCCAGTTGAAACTGCTACAAGAGAATTTTTCTTACTAGGGCCTGTTGCAAATGCATTCATTTGTTCAGAATCATAAACACCAACTTCAGGCATTTTCTCAAGTCCAGCACTTTGAGCAAATTGATGAACTCTAGCTACAAGATTGTCATATCTAGTATCGTGCTCATCAAGCATTTCTAATCGATATGCTCTTTTAGCTGCACCTTTACTCATCCAAAGACTAATAAAAGAAAAAACCATACCGTAGATCAAACACATTCCAAATAGCCCAAGATATCCTCCACCAAGAGTTTGAGCTAGCAATTGATCCAATCCAGTTAATCTTAAAATGATCGATATAGTGATCATGATTAAGAAGTTCGTAATTAGAAAAAATGAAATTCTTTTCATCCAAGTAAACATATTGATCTCCTCATTTAGTTGGCCTTATTATAAGGTAATATTAAAAATTTAAGAATCAAGGGGATTAAATGAAAAATATTGCAGTTATTTTGTCAGGTTGTGGTTATTTAGACGGTGCTGAAATTAGAGAATCTGTCCTAACTTATCTTCATTTAGATATGAATAAAGATAAGGTTAAATATAGTTCTTTTGCTCCTAATATAAATCAACATCATGTCGTTAATCATAAAGAAGCTCATGAATCTGATGGATCTAGAAATGTTCTTGAGGAATCTGCAAGAATTTGTAGAGGTAAAGTTGAAGACATGAATAGCTTAAATGTAGACGATTTTGATGCACTTATTATGCCTGGTGGTTTTGGAGTAGCTAAGAATTTATCTGATTTTGCTTTTAATGGCCCTAACGGAAAAATTAATGAAAATTTACAAGAAATTATCAAAAAATTTCATTCTCAAAAGAAGCCAATTGGCTATATTTGCATTTCACCTGCCATTGGTGGCACTGTTCTTAAAGATTTTACTCCTTTAGTTACAATTGGAAATGATGAAGGAACAATTAAAGCATTAGAAAGTATTGGTGTTAAACATCAAGTCTGTAAAGCAAACGAAGTATGCTTTGATGAAGTTAACAACTTATTTTCTACACCAGCTTATATGTATGATGATGAAACTTTAGATAATATAAACACTGGTATTAAATATTTAATTGATGGAGTTATTAGTAAGTTATGAAAACATTATTTTTAGTTTGTATTTTTATGAGCTCTTTAGTCTTTGCTGATTGCAAAGGGATTTCTAAGTCAAGTTGTGAAGGAAGTGACTCATGTTATTGGGTAGATTCTTATTCAAGAAAAGATGGGGCGAATGTAAAAGCTCATTGTAGAAAAAGACCAAGTGGGAAATCTAGTTCCGGACTTTTCTCTAAAAATAAAACAAAAACTAAGTCTAAATCAAAAAATGAAAGTGAAAAATTAGATTCAGAGAAAAAATCTAAAAAGAAGAAGAAAGACAAGAAAAAGAAAGACAAGAAAAAGAAAGACAAGAAAAAGAAAGACA
>JAHDHG010000061.1:8488-14107 GCA_020631435.1 Bacteriovoracaceae bacterium
AGAAAGACAAGAAAAAGAAAGACAAGAAAAAGAAAGACAAGAAAAAGAAAGACAAGAAAAAGAAAGACAAAGAAGATTAAATATTAATATTGCTTACAAATCTCTTCTTCTGAATTCCAGCACCTTTCTTGGATAAGGATACCGTGGAGCATTCCTCTTTTCGCTTCAAAGAGAAACTGTTGTTCATCCATTGTGTAATCTAGATTCATATTATAATGAATAATATAAGGCAGTCCTGATTTGATTGTTATGTAATCCATAAGCCATCTAGATACTCTTCCATTACCGTCATAAAATGGGTGAATCATAGAAAGATGTCTTTGAGCATCTACTGCTAGAATAAATCTAGAAGAAAGTGAATTTGAATTTTCTAAACCTTTATTTACATATTTTACTAGTTGATCAAGGTATTCGAGAACATTGAATGGAGCAACATAAGTTAACTTTCCACAAAACCTATCCGTCGGAGGATTATTATCACGTGTTGGACAAACGAGGGGAGTCCATTTATTAGGATATCTATCACTCCAATAAAATTGATAATTCTTAATTTTATCTAACTCTTTGGCACTTAAAGAACTACCTATAGTATTAAAGTAAGAAACTACCCAGCCTTTTTTATGATCAGTTCTTAAGTAATGTTCTACGGGGTTAGGAAAAATCAATTTCCCTTGAGAGTTTCTCATAAATTTTCTAGTTAAAGATTTGTTATTCCAAACAATAAGGTCTTCAATATGTAGTTTATTCCCACTTCTTGCAAAAGAAATGACTTCGTTAAATGCAACATCTTCCCACTTATCCCAAGTTACAGGACTTGGCTTATAGACTTCTCTCAGAGGAGTATTGTTTGTCAGTGCTCTTTCCCAATCTCTTCTGTCTATAAATCTTCTTGCCTTATGATCAGTTATTTTATCTACATCAAGTCCTAACTCTCTGTATTTTGCTCTAATTGATTGATATCTAGATTTCAGGTCTGAAAATTTATATCCAAAATAATCAATCAAGAATAATTCTTTAGCATTTTTAAAACTACACCTGAAGTTGTTCTTTTTAATGAGTGCTTTCTCCATCCCAATTTGCTTAAGAAGAACAAATTTAATAGAGGACTTGAAAGGCAAGCATCCATCAATGTATTTTCTTTCAATTACTTTTGGGTCATTGATTGCAACAAATACTACTTTTTTAAGTCTTAAGAAATTTATGAAAAAATCTTTACACGATTGAACAGAAAAGACTTGCTCAATATTTCTTAGGTTTTTGCAATTATATTTTTTGGATTCAGCAATGAACTCTTTGTTTGTAATAGGTGTAGTGAAATCAAATATTAAAGAATCTTTAGGGAATCGATAATAATCCTTAGATCCATTTCTAGTTACAAAACTACCATCTTCATTGGGTGAAATGGCCCAATCTTTATTAGATGTAAAAATTCTGGCTTCTATTGGTAATCGGCTAATATCAAGCGAAAATGATATTGTTGTAAAAAAACAGAATAGTAGTAGTAATTTATTTTGCACAATACTCATAGATTAGATTCGCAACTTTTATTTGATTTTTATTTCGATGCAGACGTTTCAAAAGGTTACATCTCTTATGCTTGTCTAAAAAATTTAGATAAAAATAATAATCAAAGTTTGCATCATTAATAACATAATCTAATACTTCTTCATCTCTGAAATACTGTTGAGGATTAAAATCAGCTGTTTCATAATCACTGAATACTGAACCATCAATTACAACTAACCAGCCAGTTTGATAAGGAGCATAAAAAGCAATGCTAAAATTGTTATCAATCATCAATGTGTAAGTTAGGACTTTTCTAAGGTAGGAATCTCCTAAACAATCTTCAAATTTTGGATTGATTTCTTTAGCAGCATCGAAAATTTTTGATATTTGATCAGCTTGGTTTGCATCAAAAATTTTATGAAAAGGCTTAACTTTTACAGTGTATAATATATGACCAAAGCTGATACTTGAGAAAGGATCAACTGCCATGTAAAAACCTGGACCAAATTCATAAAGCCTATGTTCATCTCCAATAAACTTTCTTATACCATCTTCATAGAGATAAACATTATAAGGAGAGCCACCAGATCTTCTATAGTGAAAATAAGTATTATTTTTGACTAGTTCAGTTTTCTTTTCTTGATCCAGTTCTAATTTTGAAGGATCTTTTACTTTTAGTTTTGTTTCAAGAATCCCTTCAAGACAAGATTGCTTTTTGTCTTCGAAAGTATACTCACTCATGATTGTTTTTATATATTTTCGATATTCTTTAGATTGATTTCCGCCCAAAGCGGTAGTGACTACGAAAATTAATAGAATAATTATCAAGATTCTCATGAAGTCTTCCTACCACAATACTCAATTATGTGAGGAGAGCGAAGCGTTATAATGTAATATTTTCCTGAGATTTCATGTATTTCATGTAAGAAATTCAATATTTAAAGTCGATTTTCTGACTGTTTTGAATAATTTGCTCAAATCTAAATTAAATGTCTAACATTAATATATAAATAACAAAGGAGTGTTTATGGACATCATGAGTATGTTAATCCCTATTTTGACTGGTGGAGGCGGTGGTCTTCTTGCAGGAAAAGCAATGCCAAAGTTTAGCCTTGGAACTATCGGAAATATTATCTGTGGTTTACTTGGTGGTGGAATAGGATCTCAGTTAATCGGATCAGTTTTGGGAGTTGCAGCAGGAGGAGAAACAGGAATGGATATCGGTGGTCTTCTTGGAAATGTCGCTGCAGGTGGAGTAGGTGGTGGAGGCTTGATGGCCGTCATCGGTATGATTAAAAATATGCTTGCGAAGTAATATCAAGGCCCAATTATTTGGGCCTTTTTTATTTCTTTAAAAGTTCCAAGGTCTAGCTTTAAATTTTGAATATCTAGTATTCCTACTCTCGTTCTTACAAGTCTTAAAGTAGGATATCCTATAGCAGCTGTCATTCTTCTTACTTGTCTATTTTTTCCTTCTTTAAGAATTAACCTTATCCAGCTTGTTGGCTTGTTTTTTCTAAATCTTATTGGTGGATTTCTTTCCCATAAATTAGGGGTAGATACTAATTCTATTTTGCATGGAAGAGTTGGACCTGTTTTTATCATTATCCCAGATCTTAGCTGCTCTAAATCCTCTTCTTTCGGAATTCCTTCAACTTGAGCAAGATATTCTCTTTCATGCTTATCAAGAAAGTTTTTAATGAAAGGACCATCATTAGATAGTAATAAAAGCCCTTCAGAGTCTTTATCTAATCTTCCTACAGCATAAACCTCTTTCGGAAGATTAAATTCATTTAATGTTCTATGAATATCAGATGTAAATTGGGACAAAACTCCAAAGGGTTTGTTAAAAATTATATACTTCTTCATTTTTCTTTCATTGTTTTTTTCTTTTTGCTATACCGCAATTGATGCAAAAAAGTACAGTTTCAAAAATTCACCCTAAATCTTTAGAATTATGCTCCAAGGGCCATCCTTGGATTACCAAAGATGAGTTCAGTATTGAATTTGATTCTAATTTTGAATTTTTAGAAATTGAAGAGCTAGGAACGACCTTCATTCATGATTTTAATCATCCATTAGTTAAAGCGAGAAGATGGGGTGATTCTTCAATGCCATTTATCATGGATCTTGAGGACCGATTAGGAAGAGCGATATTAAAAAGATCTAAGATTAACGATAGAGACAATATCTACTTAGTTTTTGGAGAGGTTGATGAATTACCAGGTTTATTTATCCAAAAACTTAAAAAATCTTATCTCGTTCAATATCAGTCATTTTTTTGGGAATCACGAATAGAGATGATTAAAGATTTTCTTTTAAGACGATTTGAAGGTTTAGAAAATATTTATTCTCAAAAACGACTTCCAGGAATAAAAAAAACATCCCCTCATTTAATTCACGGAGAAAAGCTAGAGCTAGTTATTTCAGAATTTGATATTAGTTATAAGTTAAAACTAGATCAAAACCATGATATTGGAATCTATACAGATATATCTAGTATTAGAAAGAAAATTAGTACTTTGTTTGAGAAAAGAAAAAATGTATTAAATCTTTTTTCTTACACTGGAGCTTTTTCTTTGTTGAGTTTAAAAAAAGGGGCTTCGGTAACCTCTGTAGATCTATCCAAAAAATACATGGCGTGGTTAGAGGAGAATATACATCTTAATAGCTTTAATATAGATAAGCACCATTCAGTAGTGAAGCCAGTTCAAAAATATTTAGAAAATAATACTAATCAATATGATTTAATTATCTGCGATCCTCCAAGTTTTTCTAGTGATGGAAAAAAATCTCAAAGTGCATTTGATTTTTATAAGAAAAATTTCCCTTTGTTAAAAAAAGCAATGACTGCAAAAGGTGAACTTGTCATTTTTCTTAATACCCATAAGATTTCAAGACAAAAATTTAAAAGACTTATTCCTAAATACTTTATAATGAAAAGAGAACTTTTTATGAGTAAAGATTGTCCTTTACTAAAAGGTTTCCCTGAAGGAGACTATTTAAAAGGATATATTCTTGGACTTAAATAATATCGTTTTTTTTGATGGAGTCTGCAATCTTTGTAACTCGACTGTAGATTTTCTAATGAAGACAGATAAAAAAAGAGTGCTTAAGTTTGCTTCTATTCAAGGAGAAACCGCCAAAAAAGTTCTATCTTCACAAGATATAGAAAGTTTAAATAATGTTATTTTCTTTCATGATGGACAAACTTTTCATGAATCAGAAGCAATTGGTAAAATTTTTAGTCTTTTAGAGTTTCCTTATTCTTTATTAGGTAGTCTTATTTTGTTAATTCCTTTCTTATTATCAAATTTCGTTTATCGATTTATTGCCAAAAATAGATATAAAATTTGGGGGGAAAGAGATACTTGTAGGTTACCCACCTCTGAAGAAAGATTATATTTCTTAGATTAATGAAGAACATCAATCTTCTCATTTTACTGAGATGTTTAAGATCATTTATGCTTATTATGGGCGTAATCGTCCCTTTTTTTGAATCGAAGGGATTAACTTTCGGTGAGATACTTTACTTACAAGCTATATTCGGAATGACTGTAGGAGTTTTAGAAGTTCCTTCAGGATATATTGCAGATTTATTCGGAAGAAAGAATACTCTGCTTTTGGGAACCATTTTTGATGGACTTGGCTTCACAGTTTTATTTTTCTCAAATAGTTTTTTTGATTTAGTAATTTTTGAAATACTTCTTGGTATAGCAATGAGCTTGATTTCAGGGATTGATCTAGCCATACTTTATGATTCAGTTGAAAAAGGTAATAGATCTTCCAAAACAGAGGCGCTCACGAGATTTAGGTTTTATAGACAGTTAGCTTCTGCAAGTGGATCAGTGATTGGTGGAGTTTGTGCATATTTCTCTTTTAAGGTTTTAGTAACGGGGCAAATGATCGTTGGCTGGCTACCTTTACTATTCGCAATTTTCTTAAAAGAGCCAGAGATTGAGAGAATGGATAAGAAAGCTCATAAGGAAAATTTCAAGGAGATATTTTTTCATCTTTTTAAGTCTGACAAGTTATTAAGAATTTCTATCATCAATTGGGTTGTGTGGTGTCATGCTACTTATTTTGGTTTTTGGATGGCACAAAAGTATTGGG
>JAHDHG010000062.1 GCA_020631435.1 Bacteriovoracaceae bacterium
ATGGATGGTTATGAAGAACTCATAGATGGAAATAATCAACAATGTAAAGACCTTAACTGTGATCCTGAACAAGCAAGGAAAACATCTTGTGAATTAGATGGCGAACTTCAAGATAAAGATAGTGACGAACTTCTTGATTGTTTAGAAAAAGGTGTTGGCTCTCTTGTAAATGATTTTGATTCCTATCAAACAGATATTCCAGATTATATTAAGTGGAGACATCAATACAAAATGGCGGTCGATACTCAAGATTTTGTTCCTGTTAGTTCAACTACAAAAGATTCAGATGCAGATGGAATAACTGATTATAACGAAATGAGAATTAATACTCCTTGGCAGTTTAACAACGATTTCCTGGGAGATAATGTAAAACCATTTAAATATGAACTAATAGATACAATTTTTAACAGAGAAAAAGGTCAGACTTGCTTTCAATATAAAATCAGGGATATTACACTTGCTTCTCCCAGAGACTTAATAAGTGTTTATCTCGTAGATCAAGAAACAATTAAGCCTGGTAGGAAGGCATATCGAGTAGTGAAGAAAAGAATGAAAGATATGCATGTAGAATTCACTATTGAAGATTTTGCATCAGAGGAAGCATTAAAGTCAGTTAGATAATCTGGGATACTTTATTTAAAAGTGCGAGAAACTTCGAATCCTTCGAGAATTGATCTACTACTTTATTAAACTCAGTACTCTCTTTTATTTGAGATGATTTAAAATGAGATAATTTGTCAAAAAGTATTGAAGAAAAAATCTTCTCATTATCAATTCGATTAAAATCTTTAAAATGAGCCTCAAGAGATTGGTTTAAATCACCAAATCCCTTCTCTGACATTGAAGATATCTCAAGACACTTCTGAACATCTTTTTTAGAGACTAATCTCAAGTCTGTTTGAAACTGTGTGAAAGTTTGAAATGCTTTCTCTTCTAACTCTCCATCAGATTTACCTACCAAAAGTACGTCAACCATCTCAAGAATTCCTCTTTTAATTCCCTGAAGTTCATCGCCCCCTGCAGGGTTCACTAATAAAACGAAGCAGTCTACTAAATGAGAGATTAATTGTTCTGATTGCCCAACTCCCACACTCTCTACAAAAATATATTCAAATCCAAATAACTCGCATAATTTAATGGCTTCTGGAGTTGATAACCCTACTCCTCCAAGAAAATCTTGAGAAGCTGATGGTCTAATAAATACATTTTCTAATTTGGAAATTTTTTCCATTCGAGTTTTATCACCAAGTATGCTCCCTCCTGACACTTCACTGCTTGGATCGATTGTTAATACTGCTACTTGGGATTCTTTATCTTTTAAAAAATAAGAAATAAAAGAATCAAGAAAAGTACTCTTCCCTACTCCTGGAGGTCCAGAAACTCCAATAATGCTAGCTTGGTTTTCAGATAAATAGTGATCAAAGAAATTGTAAAGAAGTTCTAAATGTTCTCTTTTAGAGCTTTCAGCAAGAGAGATGGCCTTAGATAAAACTAACTTATCATTTGAATTAAAACCACTAATTAATGTATCAATGGATAGCTCATTCATAGTTTTTTTATTAATTCTTTAGCAGCATTCATTAAGTTTGTTCCTGGTCCAAAAATTAAATCAACCCCCTGAAGATACAAAGTATCATAATCTTCGGGAGGAATAACGCCTCCAACAACTATAAGAGGTCTGAAATTATTTTTTTTAAGGCCATGCATTAATTCAGGGACAAATGATAAATGACCAGCGGCAAGTGAGCTAATTCCAATTATATGAACATCATTTTCCATGGCCTGTTTAATCACTTCTTCCGTTGTTTGAAATAAAGGACCAATATCTACATCAAATCCAAAATCTGCAAAACTAGACGCTACTACTTTTTGTCCTCTATCATGACCATCTTGTCCGATTTTAGCTAAGAGTAAACGAGGTCTTCTTCCAGTTTTTTCTTTAAAAGCACTCACAAGACTTTGAATTTCTTTTATGTCTTTTTTCATATTTGAGTTCACCTTATTAATATAAACTCCTTGAATCCCAGAGATTTTAGGACTAAATCTTCCAAAAACTTTTTCTAAACAATAACTTATTTCTCCAAGAGTCGCTCCAGCTCTGACTGCTTTAACTGAATACTCAAGAAGATTTCCTTTTTCTTTTGCCGCATCTTCAAGTTCTTCTAAAGCAATCTTTAGTTCTGATTCATTTCTATTCAATTTAAGGTCTTCCAGTCTATTTAACTGACTAGCTAATACTTCACTGGTATCTACTTTCAAGACCTTAATTGTTTCTTCATCCTCAGCTAAATTCGTATTTAAACCAACGATGGCCTGTTCTCCAGAATCAATCTTTGCTTGAATAATTGAAGCGGACTCTTCAATTTTTCTTTTTGGATATCCTAGCTCTATCGCTTTAGTCATCCCCCCAAGTTTCTCAATTTCTTCAAAATGTACCATCACTTTTTGAATTAACTGATCTGTAAGATATTCAACATAATAGGAACCACCATAAGGATCAATATGCTCACAAGAATCTGTCTCTTCTTGAAGATATATCTGAGTATTTCTAGCAATCCTCGCACTTTCTTTGGAAGGAAGTGCTATGGCTTCATCCAATGAATTTGTATGTAGTGATTGTGTGTGTCCGTGAACAGCAGCTAAGGCCTCAACACCAGTTCTGACTATATTATTATTTACATCTTGAGCAGTTAAACTCCATCCTGAAGTTTGACAATGAGTTCTTAGCATCATGGACTTAGGATTTTTAGGATTAAACTGCTTTACTATATTCGCCCATAAGTATCTAGCGGCCCTAAGCTTAGCTATTTCCATGAAGTAATTCATACCTATAGCAAAAAAGAAACTCAAACGTGGTGCAAATTTATCAATATCTAGCCCTTGAGCTATCCCAGTTTTAATATATTCAAGTCCATCTGCTAAAGTAAAGGCTAATTCTAAATCGGCACTCGCTCCAGCTTCTTGCATATGATAACCAGAGATACTTATACTATTGAATTTAGGCATATTTTTAGAAGTATACTCGAAAATATCACCAATAATTCTCATCGAATCTTGGGGAGGATAAATAAATGTATTTCTTACCATGAATTCTTTCAAGATATCATTTTGAATAGTACCACTTAACTTCTCAACACTTACTCCTTGATTTTCAGCAGCGACAATATACATTGCCATGATAGGTAAAACTGCACCATTCATGGTCATTGAAACACTCATCTTATCAAGAGGAATTCCATCAAAAAGAATTTCCATATCTCTTAAGCTATCAATAGCAACACCTGCCATCCCAACATCACTTTTTACTCTTGGATGATCGGAATCATAACCTCTATGTGTTGCAAGATCGAAGGCCACAGATAATCCTTTCTGCCCCTGCTTGATATTATTTTTATAAAATTGATTACTCTCTTCAGCAGTTGAAAACCCTGCATACTGCCTAATTGTCCAAGGTCTTCCTTGGTACATATTGGGATATGGGCCTCTTAGAAATGGAAACCTACCAGATTCAGAGTAAAGATGTTCAAATTTACTAAATGAGTATTCATCAGAAATTTTAATTCCTTCTAAAGTCTCTTCGATAACATTTGAATCAGTCTTAAGATGCAAGAATTCTAAATCTTCAAATTTTAGCTTCTTCAAAAGACCCCCTTGACTTCAGGGTGAGTCATCAAAGTTTTATATACTTTGTTAAACTGAAAGTTTGAGATGTCCTCATAATCTATTTTTATAGAATCTTCTTCTTTATCCATATCAAGATTTGTAAAAAAATCACTTTTTGAGTTTTCGTTAATAATCACTTCAACTCCAAAAGAAAAATAGAAATTTGAAACCTTTGAGATCTGACTAATATAATCTTTAAGTTCTCCTTGATAATTTATCTTGGCCTTTAATTTTAACTCTTGGATTTTAGATCGTAATCTCTCTTGAAAAAAAACTTCACTTTTATGATCTTTTATTTCTGATAACTTAATCACTTCCTCTAAGTTCACAAAATTATTAACACCTGAAATATTAACTGATCGATTAAGAACAAGATCTTTCTTTTTTGTAATTCCTTCAGAAAGCCATTTCTTATACTCTTGAGATTCTTGAAAATTACTGATCTCTAAGTTTTGAAGATATTCACAGACCTCTCTTGATATTTCTAAAGCTCTACTTTCAACATAATATGAACCTCTTAGAGGATCGTTTACTTTTCCAAATCCTGATTCTTCTTTAAGAATTTGAAACGATGTATTCACCAATCTAAGATTCTTACTGCTTTGATGTTTAAAAAATAAATCACATGGATAACAAATAATTTTATCCAAAGAAGAACAAAGCGCAGATGCTTGATGAAGTAATGTTCTTAAAGAATTGTTATATTTATCATAAATTGAAAACTCAGAAGAATCAGATATGCCTCTGACTACTTTTTTAAGTTCTAGATTTCTCATCAAAAGATTTAAGGCCTTGGCCTTGGCTATATTTTCAAAAAAATGAGATGTCATCGAAAGATCAATCACATTACTCTTTTTTAAAAGTTCCATGAAAATTTCTTGGGAAGAGCTAAAATAACGATGATGAGTATTTAATAACTCTTCTTGAATCACTTCAAGAATCGTATTCTTAGCATCAAGGGGAATCACTTTATTATTATTAGTTCTCTCCCAATCCTCTTTCATCTCTTGAATTTCAAAATCACTAAACTGAAACAATTTTTCTACCTTATAATTTAATCTAAAGATCTCTATCAGATTAACGATAAGTCTATCATAAAGGGTATTTTATGAAAAAAATGTTGATTCTTGCTTTAATTTTGTTTAGTTGTGTTGAGGAATATAAAGATCCTTCAGAAAAGCACTTTAAAGACTGGGAAAATGTATTAAGTGCAGTTAAGAAGCAAAAGCCTGCGATTAAAGAATGTAAAAAATCTGTTGATTCGGAGCTCACTAAGATACCTGTTATTTATACTTTTGAAGTGAAAGAAAACAAGATTTCTGATGTCAAAAGGATCAGCTTTAAAGATGAAAAGTATAAAGAAGAAATTCTAGAAGAATATTCAAAAGAAAGAGAGCTTGAATTAAAGGCCCAAGGAGAGCTTGGTTTTACGAGTGATTCACTTGCAAAAGATGCAGATCAAAGATATGAAGAAACAATTAAGGATGATAACGAAACTCTTCCTCAATCATTTCATGACTGCATTGAAAGAGCTTTAACTAATTCTAAATTAAGTTTAGATAAAAATGTGAAATTGACAGGTGGAATGCTAAAAATTATTGATGACCACGAATATTTAAGAACTCTTCAATATTAAACTATTTCAAAGCAGCTATATACCCTACCCATCCATCACAATTATCAATTTCTTCGGTAGGAAAAAATTCTCCATTCCCCCCACCATCATTATCATCACCTTCCCAATAAGCAATAGTCTGAGAAAAACCAGCATCATCTAAGATTTCACGTAACTCAGCAAATCCCCACATTCTCCAATCATATGTAAAAACTCTCTTAACTTTTTTTCCACCTTTAGGTTTGAAGTGGATGTGATACAAGCATTCATGCGTGATAGGATTAAACTTATCGCAATCCCAATAATAATTAAAATCATCGTATTTTGTTTTTTCTTGAAGCGGCATCATGCTCTCTGGGCCACCAAATAAATCTAAAACAAAAACTCCATCTTCATCTAAATGTTCATGTACTTTTTTAAAGTAATCGATAAGTTGTTTTCTTCTTTTAAAAATAAAATATGAAAAATTTAATGCGATAATTAAATCAGCTTTTTCTGTATCAGTATCAAAAACATCACCCATGATGTACTCAACTCTTTTTTTCTGCTCATCTGATAGCTTGCCGTAATGATTCTCTTTTCCATAGACTACAGGTTCTGGATCTAAATCAATACCAAAAGATTTAAACTCTTCCCCCTGCTTCACCCAATTGCACATTACTGCGCCAGTTCCACAAAAATCTTCTCTTAAGATTTTGGCTTTTTTCTTTCTGATTGATTTATAAAGATCTTGAAGGGTTTCAACCTCTCCCTCAGCATTTTGTACTGCTTCCTCATAAAATTTATATTTTTGATCTAAAGTAAGAGTTGTTTTTTCCATAATTTATCCCTGTGGTGACAGAGATAAATTATAGATAAAATATATAAAAATTAAAGGATAATTTACTATGAAACTAAATCTGCAAAGATTGCCAGAGTTTCTTCAATATATGGGTCTTTCTGAAGTTCTTCTTGAAGTTCCTTGAACTTCTCCTTATCAGCTTCATTTGTTGATTTATTGACATCTAGAACTAGTACATTCGGATTAACCTGATCAATTTCTAGCTCTTTAGACTTCTTTTTTAAGAGTTTCTTCTCACTTAGATATTTCTTAAGATTTAATGATTTAGACTTAATCTTCTTTCTTTCCTTAAACCATTGGATACTTTTATTAATTTTAGAAAACTTTGGATTAGAACTCACTCTTTTCTGACTATTCGATTTAAGCTTTGAGAAGTTAAATTTATGCTTGGTCCAATCATTATGCTTTACATCATCAATTTTCTCCCAAGGTAAAGAATAATCTAAATGCCTCTCTCCAGATTCCATATGTCCATAAAGATCTGGAAGAATAATATCTGGAGTCACTCCTTTATATTGAGTAGACGAACCATTTACTCTAAAAAACTTTTGAATAGTAATTTTCAGCGCACCAAAAGGTGATAATTTTCTTCCTTCTGGTGGAATAAAGTTATCTAAATCTACAACTGCTTGAACTGTACCTTTACCATGTGAATGCTCTCCACCAACGATGACTGCTCTTCCATAATCTTGAAGTGCAGCTGCAACGATCTCAGAAGCTGAAGCTGAAAACCTATTGATTAAAACAATCAGAGGCTTATCGAACTCTATCGCGGGATCAGTGTCTTTTAAAACTTCCACTTGACCATTATGAGATTTCACCTGAACAACAGGACCATCTTTAATGAATAATCCTGTAATATATCTAGAATCTTTAAGAGCTCCACCACCATTATTTCTTAAATCTAAAACAACTCCATCAATATTTGATTTCTTTAATTTCTTTAATGCCGCCCTGGTATCATCTGTACAGTTTCTTCCAAACCTATCATTAAAATCTCTATAAAATTTTGGAATATTGATATACCCATATTTCTTAGAATCACCCTTTTTCTGGATAATAGTAGACTTCACATATGACTCAGAAACTTCAACTACATCTCTAATAATTGAAATAACTTGCTTAAGTCCAGAAGGCTTCTTAACAGTTAATCTTACTTCAGATCCTTTTCGCCCACGAATTAATTTAACAGCATCTTTTAGGCCCATATCAACGACATCTACTGGCTCTTTATCTCCTTGCCCTACTTTTAAAATTACATCTTCAGCTTTCAGCTCTTTACCTTTCCATGAAGCAGAACCAGGAATAATTCTTTCAACCTTAATATAAGAACCTTCTTCTCTTAAAAGAGCACCGATTCCTTCGAGCTTTCCACTCATTTCAATATCAAACTCTTCCTTGTCATCTGGAATGAGGTAATGTGTATGAGGATCATATACCTTGGTCACCGAATTAAAAAACTTATCCATATCATCTGTAGAATCTTCTTTATTAATTCTTCTAAAAATTCTTTGATAAGATTTTATTGTACTCTCTCTGGCCTTCTTTTCTAGTTGAGCATGAGTTAGCTTAACTTTAGGAACATTCTTAAGCTTCTTCTTGTAATCTTTATCAGCTGGATCAGGGTTTTGCTCTTCTAGATATTCTGCATACTTCTCCAAAATATCTAATTGTAAAACTTTATCCCATCTAGCTTGTAATTCACCTATACTGGAAACAAAAGATCTCTTTTCAGCATCTGTAACGTATTTAACATCTTTATTTAAATCAAATGGCTTTTTTAATTTATTAAATACATATGTCTCAATTTGTTTTTGCCTAGTTCTTAATAAAGCTGAAGCTTCTCTCATTAAATCAAGATTACCGTTAGTAATCTGATCATCAATTTTATTCTCATGCTTTTCTAACTTTTTAATATCTTCTTTTAAAAGAAACTGCTTACCGTAATCAATTCTTTTTACATATTCATCAAATGCTTTCCTAGAAAGAGAGTTATCAAGAGGTGATTTTGCAAAATGCATATTTTCTAAAATTCCTCTTAAGGTGTTTCCTAGATATACATCTTTAGTAAGTTTACTCGGATCTTTAACGTTCAAAACCTTTGCAGCTTTTTTAGCATTAGATCTCGCTCTAGCTTTTTCTGAATACATAGAGTTGCATCCAAAAAGACTAATAAGAATAATAATTTTAAATGGTTTCATGAAGCTTCCTTGAAGTTTAATAACTTATTTTAAGGCCTCATTAAATTCATGACAATGGAAGGTTAAGAAAGCCATAAACAGCTTTCTTTTGATAAACAATATTGTTTTGAGAATTACTTTCTTTTGTATCTGTTCTTGAATTTCTCAACTCTTCCTTCAGTATCAAGAACTTTCTGATTACCTGTATAGAAAGGGTGAGAAGCGCTAGAAATATCAACTTTATAAAGGGGATATTCATTACCATCTTCCCAAACAACAGTATCTTTAGTCTCAATAGTTGATTGAGTTAATACAGAAAAATTAGCTCCAGAATCTTGGTAAACAACAGGTCTATAGTTTGGATGAATATCTTTTTTCATAAAAATTTCCTTATACTTGGAAGCAGAGCATATAAAGGTATAAGAAAAAAGTCAATAATTAGCATGATTTCAAACAAATAGCGCAAAGCGTTATTTTGAGTATTTATACTTTCCCGAGATGAATTTTTTATAAAATGAGAACTTTTTAGAGCTTTTTAAAAAAGACTGATATTTATTTCTTTTTACCCCATGGAAAGTAAAAAGTTTTTTATTAATTTCTAATATAAGAAAACTATTACTTTTTTTCTGGCAATGTCCTACATATCCAAATTTATTGTGAGTGACAGTTTTACCAAGGCAACCATTAATCTCCTTAGAGATTTTAGCTGAAGCAATAGATCGTTTACTTTTTTGGTTTTTAGAAAAAATTTGAGTAGAAAAAAATAATGATATAAGAATTAAAAATTTCATGACTTCCCCTTTTTTTAGATCTCCCCAACCCTAAATTCATCATAATTCTGAACTCAAATTTCTCCAAATACTCAAAAACATCAGAGATTGTCTAAATTATTGCCAACAAAAGTTGTAAATTTTAGCTGTGGACGAAATGATGCCACGAAATTAGAAGCTTTCAATGATGATCATTACAAAAGTATGGTAGAAAAACTTATTGGAGGACAACATGAAAATATCTAAAATCTTAATTTACACTTTAGTTTTTAGTGTCAGTTCTTATAGTACTGCACTCAAAATTCCTACTACTTTAGAAATTAACAAATCTAAAAACTATGTGTTAATCGAGCAAAAAGAGCAACATATTTGCACCCCTATTTATGCTAAAAAAATTAGAAGAATGAATAGAAATAAAGGATGGATCGTCCTAGGAGAACTTGGAGTTGTAGCAGCTTCAGGAACTGCGGGATTACTTATTGGTGCTGGAATCGGTCTTTTTTTGGGACCTGTAGGAGCAATAGCATTTGCTAGTGCTGGCTTAGTTACCGGTCCGAGTATAGCGGCCTCTGCTCTTTTTGAAAAAGAAACTCCATTTAAAGTTAAAAGAAAGAAGAAAGTTAACGGCTTAGCAAAAGTAATCAGATTACTTGAAAATGATCTACTAGTTTCTTCAGATGATATTCTAAAAAATGTAGAAAAAAGAATACTTACCAACTATGAAAATAGAATACAAAATCTATTAAAGCAGCATAATCAAATCGCTAGAAGCCAAGGTTTACCAATGAAAACCTTAGAAGAGCTAAAAAAAGAAATCCCCCTGACACAAAAAATCACATTTGCCGAAAGAGATAAAAGTGTAAAGGGAGAAAGAACTCTAGTGGATGTCATTGCAAAACAATTAAACCTTTCTCTTGATAACAAGTATCAATACGAAGATCTTAGAAGTTCGATCAATAGTTATGTAGAATCAGAAGGTACTAGTTTTTGTCAAAAAGCAAACAAAGTATATACCCTAGAAGAGATCGCAATTGATCTTAAAGATAAAAATTATATTTAAAAAGCAATATTAAAAACTATTCTTTGCCAGAAGCCTTGATAAACTTTTCTACGTCTTTTTGTTTCCATTTATCAACTACTTCTGGCTTTCTTTGATCATCAGGAATACCAAGATTTTTCGTCCCATACTTCACAAATAGCCCATACTTCCCATCATAAAGAGTAATCTTTTTATTCGTTTTTGTATGCCTATCAAACTCTTTATAAATAGTTGCACCTCGCGATGAAACCTTAGGCTCTTTTAAAATTAATAATGCCTGATCAAGAGTAATCTCATAAACATCAAAAGTTCCTGCTTTTAAGTTTCTAAAATCACCATCATGAACAATATACGGCCCAAACCTTCCCTTATTAGCTTGAATAACTTTGCCCGTATCAGGATGATTACCTAAATCTCTAGGTAGAATTAAAAGCCTAACTGCATCTTCAAGCGTTAAGGTTTGAGGAGTTAAAGGAGCTGCTACACTTGCTCTTCTTGGCTTTGGGTTTTCATCACTCTTCTCACCCAACTGCACATATGCACCATACCTTCCACTGAGACAGTAAATATTTTCCTTAGTCTCTGGATGAACTCCAATCGGCTCAGGACCTTTCTTAGAAAGTTCAATTAACTCATCTATGTTTTCAGCTTTCAAATCACCAGGAGCAACTATTTCTGGAATTGAGGCATGAACTTCTTCTTTACCTGATTTTTGAATTATATAAGGCCCATACCGACCTACTTTAATATCAATCTTACCTTTAATCTGAGGAAGTCTTAAAGTTCTTGAGATCTCTGGTTTAATTCCTTTTTCCTTTGAATCAACGACTTCCTTCAAACCTTTTTTCCCTAGGTAAAATGACTTTAAATATTTTAAATGATCTTGCTTCCCTTCAGCTATTTCATCTAAAGATTCTTCCAGTTTAGTTGTATAGCCATAATCAACTAAATCAGAAAAATGATCTTCTAAAAGTTGAATCACGGCAATACCTGTATAAGTTGGAATTAAAGCTGACCCTTCTTTTCTGACATATCCTCTATCTTGAACGGTACTAATAATACTAGCATAAGTTGAAGGTCTTCCTATGCCTTCTTTTTCTAATCGTTGAACAAGGCTTGCCTCTGTAAATCTTGCAGGAGGTTTAGTCTCATGTTCATTAGGAAGAATATCACTCATATCAAGTTTATCTTTTGCTTTTAACTCAGGAAGAATAACTTCTTTATCATCTAATGCTTTATCTGGATCATCACTTCCTTCGACATAAGCTCTTAAGAAACCAGGGAAAATAATTCTTGATCCATTCGCCGTAAAATTATACTTTCCATTTTCAATTTTTATAGACATGGATCTTTTATGTGCCTTAGTCATCTGAGTCGCAACAGTTCTTTTCCAAATAAGGTCATATAACGCTTTCTCTTTTCCAATGAGACCTGTCTTATCAGGATGCTTAAACTCAGAACCTGATGGTCTAATCGCTTCGTGAGCTTCTTGAGCACCTTTAGATTTAGCTTTATATTGCCTAACTTCTTCAGATAAAAATTCTTTTCCATATAAAGATTCAACACAAGACCTAGCTGCATTGATTGCTTCGCTAGAAAGATTAGGCGAATCTGTTCTCATATAAGTAATTAAACCATTCTCATATAACTTCTGAGCTACTCTCATGGTCTCTCTCGCACTCATTCCTAGCTTTCTGTTACCTTCTTGTTGTAAAGAGGAAGTTATAAAAGGCTTAGCTGGTTGTGAAAAATTATCTCTTTCAGTGACAGACTCAACAATCCAATTTCCTTTTTTTAACTCTTTTGAAATTGTATCTGCCTTCTTCTTATCAATTAAATATACTCCATCTGGCTTAATTAACTTTCCAGTGTGTTGATCAAAATCCTTTCCAATAGCAACTCTAGCTCCATCAACCTTAGTCAATCTAGCTTCAAGAGGTTTTTTCTTAGCTAAAAGATTGGCCTTAATTGACCAATAGCCTGCTTTAACAAAGATCATTCTTTCTTTTTCTCTTTCCACAATCATCTTAAGACCTGGAGATTGAACTCTACCAGCAGAAAGACCATAGGCTATTTTCTTCCATACAAGCGGTGAAAGTGTATAACCATACAACCTATCAACGATTCTTCTAGTCTCTTGAGCTCTTACTAAATTTAAATCAACTTCTCTAACTTTTTCTAAGGCCTCAGTAATTGCCTTTTTGGTAATTTCATGAAAAACCATTCGCTTAATAGGTACCTTAGGATCAAAAAGCTCTAGAAGATGCCATGAAATACTCTCTCCTTCTCGGTCCTCATCGGTCGCAAGATAGATAATTTCTGCATCTTTCACTAATTTTTTTAAATCTGTAACGACTTTCTTTTTTGATTTCGGAACAATATATAGTGGCTCAAAATTTTTCTTAACATTGATTCCTAGCCTAGACCAATCTTCCTTTTTATATTTTGCAGGTACATCTGCAGCTGTTTGAGGAAGATCTCTAATATGCCCCATACTTGCGACAACCACAAAATCTTTTGGTAGAAACTTTTTAATTGTTTTTGCTTTTGTTGGTGACTCTACAATCACCAGATTCGTGCCCTTTTTTGCCATTGCTCTCTCGTTTTCGATAAAAGGTTAAAATTATATATATAGAGGAAATTAAATTTCTAGAAATTCGTCAAGAAAATCTTTATATCATTGCAATTCATTGTAATAAATTTTGTTTTTACACACTTTAATACCATAATATTATGATGATTTAGAAATTGATTATTGATAATCCATTATCTTTTGAAAGCATAAATAATTTAAAAATAAATTAGATCAACTTAAGATAAAATAATTTAAATACTCAATCAATTTAATTACATGATCTACAAAACTGACTAAACCAACATAGTATATTAATAGGCAAATTCAATTTCAGCATCAAACAATGAATTGAAAAATAAATATCATCACAGCTTAACTTAACCAAAGATAAATAATCAATTAAGCTTAATTTGAGGAAGATCAAAACTTAGATTTAAAGATAAAGATAGGTTCCTATATAAGTTTTAAAATTTGATCATAAGTTGTAACAAAATCCTTTATCACATTAAGTTTTGTTTCTCCAGGCCCATGACGAATAAATAGAAGATACTCAACAAGCTTACTCTCAAAAGCATCCTCAAAGATTTTTTCTTTCAAAGATAAATCTTTTTCTTCTTTTAAGTTTTTTATTAAATCTTCGTTTTTTTGATTAAACCCTATTTTTTTATAATCAGCTTTAACTTGATTAAAACTGTAAGATTTTTTGTTCATACATTTCTCAAAGAATGAGAGTTCGAAGTTTAATATTTTCTTAAGATATTTTTTTACATATTCAAGATCTATTTTATATGATTTTTTAATTTTATTTGATTTAAAAATTTCGCTTTTCTTCAAAAGTTCATTGGAGTTGCCATATTTTGCAAGCTCCAGCATACCTTCATTTTCTAATCTAAGTGCTTCTTTTAAATTTTCAATTAAAAATTCAACATTAGGCTTATTTTTTTTATATTTAATATTTCTAAGAAACTGCAGACTCTTCTCATAAAGTGAAGAACTTATTAGTACCTGTAAGATTCCAGAATCATATTGATTAATCTTTTCCAAAGAATTAAATAATTTTACCACATCTTGATCGATATTTTTATTTTGGAAATAATCAACCGAGATCTTAAAAATAAATAGTTTAAAAAAATTCAAGAAATCAAAAACTTCATTTATGTATAACATTTTTTGCGTTTTTAAATCTAGAAAGGCCGAAATTTTTTCTTGAAAAACTTTATCAATTAATATTGCATGAAACTCTAGACCAATATTCT